>JAJFLM010000420.1 GCA_021772655.1 Deltaproteobacteria bacterium | reverse complement strand
GGAGCGCCGGTAGTTGTTGCAAAGTTCGCATGACCAATTTCAAATCATAGGGGGGATCCACAAAAATCAATTCGAAGTGCCGTTCTTGTTTGGCTAAAAATTTTGTGACGCGGTCGACACCTAAAGGCACGATTTCGGCTTGTTCTTGAAATCCACAGGTTTCAATATTTTGAGTGAGAGCTTTGAGGGCCGCGCGGCCATTTTCCACAAAAGTGCCATGTGCCGCTCCACGAGAAAGGGCTTCAATCCCCACGGCACCGCTACCGGCGAAGAGGTCGAGTACACGGCACCCTTCAATATTGCCGAGAATATTAAAAATGGCTTCTTTGACTTGAGCCAAAACCGGACGGGTGCCGGGCCCTTTGGGGGCGACAAGCTTTCGACCTTTGGCGGAACCGGCTATGACGCGCATCTCCATGCTGTAGCAAGTGTTATCTCTTAGGCCAAGTCTTTCACCCTTGAAAAATAGTTTGCGATTATTCGTTAGTATTTCTTCGTTTAGGCCGCAATTGTAACGAGGCAGACTACGATAAGTGATTAAGAGAGGAAATTTTACACGAGTTTTACTTGAAGACAGCCGTTTCAGTCTTTATAAGGAAAACCATGAACAACGGGGTTATGAGCATAATGTCTAAAAAACTTCTTACAGGTTTAGCGGTGGCTACTTTACTTAGTATCAGTGCCTGCGGTGACGGTGTCACCCCTATCCTCAATCCTAATTTTCCCAGTGTGGGTCCTGCGGTCCAACCTTCAGCTTCTGTGAGCCTGGATGGTGAGGGTCAGGTCATTGATCTGGCACCGAGTGATCCTGAAAGTATTGATGGGCAAGCTAGTTTAAGTGGTGCTACGGGCAGCATTGCCGACCAAGATAAAGATCGCACTCTGTGTGTGTTGGTGGATGCCGAGGGTGGCAATGTTGATTTAGAAGTGTGTCCTGCCGACCAAGCCAATCAAGAGACGGGTTCTGCCAGCGAGGTATGCCCTGATGAAATTGGTGAAAGCTATTGTATATCGATGAATACCTCCATTCAGCCGGATTTTTGCGAAGTGACGGGTGAAACGGACTATGTATTTGCTCTCATTAACCGTTCCCCCAGCGAAGCCCGCGCCGTGTATCAGGTCATTGACGTGACAGATCGCCCCAATCAATCCTGCGACGACTTGGGAATTACTGAGAATTCCATCGCTGCGGATGCCCAATAGAATCTAAGGCCCCGTCTTGACTTCCCGTTACGGACCCACTACAGCATAGGACCCATGATGAAAAACGCTTATAAATACGCTAGTTACTTTTTTCTGATCGCTTTAGTTCTGCCTTTAACGGTTCAGGCTGAGAGTATCTATAAAAAGAAATATAACAGTATTAAATTAGAGAAGATTGATGAGGAGTTGACCGCCGGTGAGCCCGTGGATCATCCAGCTCTTCTTGAAGAAGCTAAGCTTTATAATATGCTAGCAAGTCTGCGTTTTGATAAGAAATCACTTATTTTAAAAGACGTCGAAAATATCCGTCTCTTTGGCGACAAAGATTTAAAATTACTGACACCCCATTTTTTGACAGCTTTGCGAAAAGCGACACCCGAGCAGATGGTATCTTTTGCGTATGTCAAAGTCGGACGCAATTGGAAGGTCATGCGTGATGATCGTTTGATTACCGGTAAAATGTTTGTGCGTGGCGGCGAATTGTATGTGTCTTTTACCAAGCTCAATGCCAAGATTTTTGGTGATTATCAGCGGGCGGGTTCTGAACGAATTCTACAACGGGCTAAAGATCTGCGGGTTTCTTTAGACGCCAAAGGTGGTCAACGTTTGTTGAATGGTAAGTTTATTGCCTTGAAGTTTAACCACAATTACCATGCAGATTTGATGCGGTTGGCGGCAGACGAGCGGGCTTTAAAAGCGGCCAAAAAGGCAGAGCAAGTCAATGATGAGATTCCTTTACCGCGGTCGACGAGCACGACAGCACAGAATGATGTTCCGTTACCCGCTTCAAGGCGTACGGCACCAGCGGCGAGTGCTCCGGCGAGTGGAGATGCAAAGCTTCGTTTGGAAACCTTAGAAGACCTTAAGAATAAAAAATTGATCTCAGAACGTGAGTATAAGCGGAAACGTAAAGAGATTTTGGATAGTTTATAAAAACCCGTAGGGGCGAATCTTGTATTCGCCCTAAATCATGTCATTTTATGGGCGATCACAAGGATCGCCCCTACAGAATTTCGAAACGACGATGGAGGCGGCTTAAACAGGTGTAGCCTGTTTTGGTGACCAAGACATCGTCTTCAATGCGGATGCCGCCCAACTTTGGATAATAAAGTCCGGGTTCTACTGTCACAACATTACCTGTTACCAATTTGTTTTTGAGGGCGCTGACGCGCGGGTATTCGTGAATGTCGAGACCTAAGCCATGCCCCGTGGAATGAATAAAACCTTGTAACAAACCATTTTTACGCTCGGTCTTCCAGCCGCGTTGCTCAAGCACTTCCACGGCAGCACCGTGTACCTTGGCAGCATCGACGTTGTGTTTGATTTTTTTCATGGCCGTTTGGTGGGCGGCATGAACGGCTTGATACATTTCTTTTAAGCGCTCGGGCGCCTTGCCTTTGCAGACGGTGCGTGTGATGTCGGCATGATAACCTGTAGTTTCAGATCTGGGGAAAACATCCATGACAATGGCTTGATGGGCGCGAAGTGGGCCGGAACCTTCACAGTGTGGATCCGAGGCTTGTTTGCCGCCGGCAACAATAGTGTGTTTGGCGACGTAACCTTGTTCCATGAGATTGACGTTGATGACTTGGCGGAGTCGTTCGCTGGTGAGGGCTTTACCACGAAAATAAATTCTTCCAGCTTTGATCTGCGATTTCCTCAAAGTTTCCATGCCTTCAGAAATAGCTCGTTCGGTGGCGCGGATGGCTTTTTGGATGGCTTTGACTTCATCGGCACGTTTGATGGCGCGCTCAGGATAGAAGGGCTCAGGGCCCACGCTAATTTTATAGCGCATTTTTTTAAGAGCTTCCGCGTAGTGCAGACTAAAATTGGCAGGGACTTCTAAGCGGGTCACTTTTAATTTGCGACACGCCGCATCTACATAATCAGCCATTGAACCACGACCTGTACGTCGTTTTTTTAAGAGCGGTTGCAATTCAGAATAAGACCATACTTCATTTACAGCAGCTTCTTTTTGAGCCCGTGAATATTCCAGATCAGAAAGGACTAAATATTTTCGTTTTCCTTTTTGTAGAAAGATGCAGGGGTCGGGTACAAAGAAGCCTCCGGTGGCCCAAAGGAGGTCGGCGTTCGTCTCAGATTCATCAATGATTAAGCGAGCTTGTGACATGGGTGCAATGTAGCGTGTTTACGGAGTTCAGGCAACTTGATCCTGTCAGGCTTGAGCTGACGATTTTTAGCAAAGAATCTATCCCTTGTGGGACAACTTTTTAACCGAAATGGCGATGACACCGCACTATGATCCCGGCTGGATGTCTATCGATGAACGCATTCCATTCCTGCGCTTTATTGGCGTCAGGTGGCGTGCATGATTTAGCCCAATCTTTAGAACAAGCTTGTTGGCAGCAAATTAAAGGAGACCTAGCGGTTTCTCCCTATATTGGGGCGGCAGCACACAGCAACTTACAGGAGCTGTTTGCTGGTGAAGGTCGTACTGCGACCGAACGTCGTCCCGGTTTTGATGTGATTTATCATGAGATGCATCGTACGTTACTTGAGTCTATCTGTGGGCCGGATTCGATGCAGGTGCGTCAAGTTGGCGTGAGTCGTTTGTTTGAAGGGCCCGCTTTTCCTAGCGTGATCGACGCTAATTTTAATTTGAGTGTTTTAGCACGTGCTGAATTGCCCCAACAGTCTGCAGAGCCACTTGACTTGGCTATGCAACAGGTGGGTCTGGTGGAACCCATTTCGCATGTTCAACTAGAGGTCGGAATGGAGGCCTTCTATATAATCGCTTTTGATAATAATCTTACGTACGGTTTTTTGATTAACAATCACGCGATGCTCGCCAATGTTGGCATCAACATTCTGGTCGGTTCTGTTGAAGACTCTCGCATTGCTTTCAACCTGCCCTCCTTATCAGCTTATGAAGTCATCCATCGCAGTATTTATAAAAATGATGCTCGCTTAGTTATGGTGAGTGGGGAAATCCCCAAAGAAACCTATCTAGAATTATGGGATGCTGATTATCGTCCCATCTCATTGGCAGCACGTGATTTAGATTGGAGTGATGATGCGAATCCGGTCATGCCCTTATCGTTAACTGAACATGATATCCTTCACATGTTGCTCAATACCAATGACCATCAATATGATGAGTATGTTGGTGAGAAAAAATCAGCCGAGGGAGTTTAGGCTGATGACTTTGTTTACAGGTACGTCAGCCGTTTCGGCAAGTCAGTTGGCAGCGCAGATGGCGCAAGTTTATGAACAAGCCTTTGTCGCGCAATTATCAGCCGATATTGGGGATATCCCGGCTTTGCATGAACCCTATCGAGGTGAGTTAACGGCTTTATTGGAAGGTGGCGCTTCCACTCGCCAGCTTGGTGATACCTATTTTCATGGTATCGTCGCATCGCATTACGATGTGCTAGGTGCTGATTTATCCCCCCATGAGCTGACCATCCGCTGGGGCAGTAGTGATATCTTGTTGGACGTTAACCCGCATGAACACGATGCTTTCTATAAGCCAGAAAAAAGTGCGCTGCAGCCTCACGAACACCTCCAGTCTATCAAAGCCAAGTTGGAACAAGTGCATGATACCGAAGATCGTGTACTAGAAGTAAGCGCTTACAGTTTGTCGGCCTTAGAAAGATTACTGTTTTATTCTAACGGTGGTCAAATTACTGCAACACCTGCCATGCCGTTTATCAATGGGCAATGGAACCAGTATGGTTTGTTTCTAGTGACAAATCTTTATTATACAGAAACGGGCACCTTCCGATTTCCCTCTCCTAGTTTGCTTGAGAGTGGGGTCAGACATTTTATTGACCCTGCCATCACGCTATTTTTTGCGCCGGATTTACTTCCAGAAGCTGATTATAACTTTCTATGGAGTCAGAACTATCGCCCGATAACATTAGCGACGCGTCCCAAAGAGATTCATGATTCACCGGATACTGATATGGCCTCTGTCGCCGTGCATGATGTGTATCACTTGGTATTGAATGAGAAGGATGAGTGATTATGTTGAGTGTGGCCGTTTAATGTTTTTGCCTCTACGGGGTGATATTTTCGATACAGCATCACGTGTCCGTGGTTTCTCTAGCATTTGACACTTGCTCAAGCCTCCTCTACCTTAGCCGGCCTATGCGAGAAGAGTTAGAAAAGGTTTATGAGCCTAAAGACATTGAAGAAAGTTGGCTTGCCCGCTGGCAACAGGCGGACCCCTTTCATGCGCCGGAGAGTTCGTCGCGTGATCAGTCCTATAGTATTGTCATCCCACCCCCCAATGTGACGGGAGTATTGCACATGGGTCATGCGCTCAACAATACCCTGCAGGATGTCTTGTGTCGTTATAAGCGGATGAAGGGTTTTAATGTGCTTTGGGTCGTTGGGACCGATCATGCCGGTATCGCCACGCAAAATGTCGTAGAACGAAAACTGGCGGCCGAAGGCAAAAGCCGCCACGACCTCGGCCGTGAAAAATTTATTGAAGAAGTTTGGGACTGGAAGGAAAAGCACGGGTCCCATATTATCCATCAGCTGCAACGTTTGGGGGCCTCTTGTGATTGGTCGCGCGAACGCTTCACCATGGATGAAGGCCTCTCGCAGGCTGTCCTTGAAACCTTTGTTCATTTGCATAAAAAAGATCTCATTTATCGTGATCTCTATTTGATCAATTGGTGCCCTCGCTGTCAGACCGCTTTGTCTGATTTGGAAGTCGAGCACGAAGACAAGAAGGGTCACCTTTGGCATCTGCGTTATCCTTATAAGGACGGCAGTGGTGAAATTGTCGTGGCGACGACCCGACCCGAAACTATGTTAGGCGATACAGCTGTGGCCGTACATCCTGATGATGAGCGTTATAAAGCCAAAATTGGTCAGACCTTGGTCCTGCCCTTGGTTGGTCGCGAGATCCCTATTATTGCCGATCACCGCGTCGACAAAGAGTTTGGGAGTGGGGCGGTTAAAATCACCCCGGCCCACGATTTTAACGATTTTATGATGGGTAATGATCACAAGTTGGATCGCATCAACCTTTTAACTCCTGATGGCCACATGAATGAGAACGCGATCCATTTTGAAGGACTCGATCGCTTTGAATGCCGTCGTCGGATTGTGGATGAGTTGGAAGAAAAAGCCGTTCTTTTAAAAACTGAAGATCATCAATTGAGTGTGGGTCATTGTTATCGCTGTAAAACCGTTGTCGAACCTTACCTTTCTAAACAATGGTTTGTGAAAACCGCTCCCTTGGCGGAGCGGGCCTTAAAGGCCGTCCATGATGGCGAAACCACGTTTCATCCCAGCAATTGGACCAAGACCTATCAACAGTGGATGGAGAATATCCAGCCCTGGTGCATCTCGCGCCAAATTTGGTGGGGGCATCAAATCCCAGCTTGGTATGGTCCCGATGGTGAATTTTTTGTCGGGAAGACGGAAGCCGAGGCCCATGAAGCGGCGGCCAGTCATTATGGCAAGAGTGTGGAGTTGACCCGTGATCCCGATGTGCTCGACACCTGGTTTTCTTCCGGATTGTGGCCGTTTTCTACTTTAGGTTGGCCAGAACAGACCGCAGAATTAAAGTCTTATTACCCCACTTCTGTGTTGATTACGGCCTTTGACATCATCTTTTTCTGGGTGGCTCGTATGATGATGATGGGCCTGGAACTCATGGACGAAGTGCCTTTTAAGGATGTTTATATTCATGCCTTAGTTCGTGATGCTGAAGGTAAGAAAATGAGTAAGTCGAAAGGCAACGTGATTGATCCTCTAGAAATTATGGATCGCTTTGGCACGGATGCCTTTCGTTTTACTTTGTCGGCGATGGCGGCACAAGGTCGTGACATCAAGCTTTCTGAGGAAATGATTCAAGGGAATCGTAACTTCAGTAACAAGATTTGGAATGCTTCGCGCTTTGCGATGATGAATTTAGAAGGTTATGCAGCGGAGACTCCACAAACAGAACCGACTTCGGTTTATGATTTTTGGATTTGCCGTCAATTAAAGCAAACTATTGCCGTGGTTGAGCAAGCCTTGGCTGACTATAAATATGACGTGGCGGCAAAATCACTGTACCAATTCTTTTGGAATGATTTTTGTGATTGGTATCTGGAATATAGTAAGGGTCAGGTCAATCAAGCGACTTTATATGCGGTATTAGAAGCTAGCTTACGTTTGTTGCATCCCTTTATGCCGTTTATCACGGAAGAAATTTGGCATCGCCTTACCGGTGCAGATGACGTGACATCGATCAATCAGCAAAGCTTTCCGCAGCCACAGCAGATTTTATCCGATAAGCTGGAGCAAGCACAAAGTCAGGCGATTGATCATGTGAAGCAATTGATTTCTCCCGTGATTGAGCAGATTCGTTCGATTCGTGGAGAAAATCAGATTAAGCCGTCGGCTAAGATTACGACGATTGTTTATGCGGCTGACGAAACGGCACGCACGGCAATCATCACCTATGCTGATGATATCAAGCGGATGACGCGGACGGAAACTTTTGAGATTGTCTCGGAAGTGCCTCATGCCAAAGGGATGGCGCGTGGGATTATTTCGGAAGACCTGCAAATTTTTATTCCCTTGGCAGGCCTGATTGATTTTGCGGCTGAGCGCGAGCGTCTCCAAAAAGAAATTGGTAAGCTGGGGCAAGAGATGGTGCGTTTGAATAAAAAGCTCAGCAATGAGAAGTTTATGGCGCGGGCGCCGGAAGAGGTTGTGGCTGAAGAAAAAGGCAAGCTTGCGGCTGCGGAAGGTAAAAAAGTACGTTTGCAAGAGGCGTTGGAGAATCTAGCGTAACACAACTCCGTAGGGGCGCAATTTATTGCGCCCGACATTGATTTAATTTGTGGGCGTGATGAATCACGCCCCTACAGAACCATGGATCCTATCACTACATTAATTCAACTCGCTCTCCAAGAAGACATCGGTTCCGGTGACGTTACTTCTAAGGCCATTTTTGCCGATGCACGCATTCAAGGTGAAGCCCGTATTTACGCCAAACAAAATTTCGTCGTATCGGCTTTGGGCGTTGCCCAGCAAGTCTTTCAAACCATCGATGCTGATTTGCAATGGAAAGCTATCGTGGCCAATGGCGAAGTTGTGGGTTCCGATCAAACTTTAGTGGCCGTGCAAGGTTCAGTCTTATCTTTACTCAAGGCCGAACGCGTCGCGCTTAATTTCATGCAACGTCTCTCAGGCATCGCGACACATACCCGTCGCTTTATCGAGGCGGTGCAAGGCACCGACGTTATCCTTCGTGACACCCGCAAAACGACACCTGGTTGGCGTCAGTTAGAAAAAGCCGCCACCCGTGATGGTGGCGCGCAAAATCATCGGATGGGTCTCTATGATCAGTTTTTAATTAAAGATAATCACATTGATGTGGCGGGTTCGATTGAAGCGTGTGTGGCGCAAGCCAAATTAGCTAATTCCCAAGGCCTAAAAATTCAGGTCGAGGTTCGTAATGAAGCAGAAGTGGTAGCGGCTATCCAAGCCGGTGCAGATAGCTTACTCTTAGACAACATGACCTATGCTCAGGTCGAAGCTTTAGCGCGTAAATACCGCAATCAAATTGAATTAGAAGTTTCTGGTGGCGTGACTTTAGAGACGGTCGGACGTTGGGCCAAGACAAAAGTCCACGCGATTTCGATTGGGTCCCTGACTCACTCAGCAACAGCTGTTGATATTGCCATGGAAATAAAGGTTGTTTCTTAAGATGCCGATTTCGCCACCCGCACTTTAGCACGTGTGTTTTTACCAGCCAGCTTATTGGAGCGCGTAATAAACTCTTCGGCTAATGAACCGTAGTTGAGAGAACCTGTTGAGCTACGATCAAAAGTAAAGATGGGCTCGCCGTCCAATTGAGCTTTATTCAATGCGGTGTTGATGGCAATGCGCGTATCAAAGATTTGACCGTTGAAATACTTCTTCATGTTTTCGGCAATCAATTCATTCATTTGGAGATTACGACCATCGACGCGGGTGAACAGCACACCGAGGACATCCAAGTCTGGGTTCAGACGCTCATTGATTTGGGATAGGGTATCGATCAAATCGCTGACCCCTTCAAAGGCTAAAACGCTCATCTCACAAGGTACCAATACATGTTGGGCAGCGACTAAAGCATTGACTGTCAAGTTGCCCATCGATGGTGGGCAATCAAATAAAATATAATCAAAGTGAGTACGTGCTGTACGCAGGGCATTCTTTAAAATAAATTCTTTGCCGATTTTAGTGGCTAGAGAATTTTCGGCATCCGAAAGACTTTTGTCTCCGGGTGTGAGGTAAAAATTTTCTAAATCAGAACGAATGACGGCGTCTAAAATATCGCCGCGACGATCTAATAAAACCGCAGATATCGGAGTGTATTCCAGGCCTTCAGGAATTACCGCACCGAGACTTTTTTCAACATGTCCTTGCGGATCTAAGTCGACAACTAAGACTTTCAGTCCGTGACTTTCTGCGAGGGTTGTTCCTAGATTAACGGCCGTGGTGGTTTTTCCCACGCCCCCTTTTTGGCTGCAAATAGCAATGACTTGAGCTTCACGTTCACCGGGATAGTGTCGGTCAGCAACGACCATTTCCTTCAAGCGATCTTTGAGTAGAGACATACTCTCCGATCTATCTGATAATATCCTGTTTTTCAAGGAGAAAAAGGCGTCTTGGGGCTGCTGAGCACCTTGACAGCTTGCCCAAGCGGGTCTATTTTGCCGGCCCAGATGAAACAGGAATCAAGACAGCTCACAAATCGGGCCGAACGTATTTTGGCCGCCACCGTTGAGGCCTCAATAGAGCATCAAATATTGGGTTCGGCACGACTGCGTCAAATTTATGACCTGCCATGGTCGGCCGCGACGATTCGTAATGAATTAGCGGCCTTAGAGCAGCTTGGTTTACTGAGTCATGCCTATACCAGTGGGGGGCGGTTCCCTTCAGTGCAAGGGCTGCGTTATTACGTAGACCATTTATTAGCCTCTGCGGAAATTCCTGTGGGGCTGCGTCAAAAAATTACGGAGTCCCTCAACCAGGTGATGCGGAATCCGGTAACTTTAGGGTACCGAGTTTCACATGCTTTATCTCATGCGTCTCAACAACTTTCTTTGGTGCAGACCCAGGTAGAAGGTGAGAAGAGTTTTATGGTCGCTGGCCAAGAGCATTGTTTAGGCCAACCTGAATTTGCCGATTCTTTAAAGTTAAAAGATCTTTTCCAAGTCTTAGCAGAGGAAGACGTTCAAGCGCGTTTGTTCCGCCATGCTTGGGGGACGCGTGCCGTACAAGTTTTGATTGGTGCGGAGGCCTTAAGTGGTTCGTACCGCGAATTATTTGAAGATGTGGGGATGGTCATGTCGCCTTTTACGGTTGATGGCCGGACTCAGGGTACCGTGGGTGTATTGGGTCCTAAGTACATGGACTACCGACGCCTCATTCCCCTAGTGGATTATACGGCGCAATCCCTACAACAGCAGCTGACACAAGAGGAAGTTTATTCATGAATGAAAACCCAACCAATAAAGCTACCGTTGATGATGAAGTCACGGAAGTTTCGATTGATGCTGAGACGGCTCCGACAAAAGAGCCAGCAACGGCATTAAGTCCTTTGCAAATTGCTGAGCAAGAGCGCGATGAATTTAAAGATAAATACCTACGCACTTATGCGGAGTTTGATAATTTCAGAAAGCGCATTGCTAAAGAAAAAGCAGAATTAGTGAAGTTTGGTAATGAAAAACTACTTCGCGAAATCTTGGCTTTAAAAGATCATTTAGACCGCGCCTTGGATGCCAATGCGACTCCTGATTTGAAGAGCCTGCGTGAAGGTATGAGTTTGATCAATCGCGAGTTTGACAAGGTGATGACGCATGCTCAGGTCCAAACGATAGATGCGGTTGGTAAGCCCTTTGACCCTCAATTGCACGAGGCCTTAGCCGAAGAAGAAAGTGATCAAGCCCCTGGTACGGTGCTCAGTGTATTTCAACAGGGTTATATCTATCATGGACGTTTATTGCGACCGGCTCGTGTTGTGGTTGCAAAAGCTAAAACTGCGGGGGCTGCTCCGGCAGAGACTCCCGATTTGAGAAAGAGCTAATCCCTCATGACAAAAAAATACGCATTGTTAGGTTTATTGATTTTGACCCTGTTTTGGAGTTCCTGCGGAGGGATTTCACTGAGTAGTCGTCGGACTCAATATGATGCCCAGCCCACAGCGGCAATGAAAAATGACTTCAAACAGGCTGAGCAACATTATCAGCGTAAGGCCTATAGCCAAGCCTTGCAGGCGTACCACACTTTTTTACAAAACCATCCTTATACCAAACTCTCTGATCGGGCCTTATTTCGCATGGGTCAGATTCATTTGAGACAAGGCAATCCGCAACAAGCTGTGGCGCCCTTATCACAGGCGGCAGATGGGGTTTATGACCCTCAAATCACCCCTGAAGTTATTTATCATTTAATGGTGGCCAATGACCGTGCGGGTCGTTCGAGTGCGGCCTGGTCTGTGTTACGTAAGGTCAATTGGAAGGCGACCCGTGCCAAAGAGCGTTTGAAGTTGGCTTCTTATGGCATTAAAGTAGGCACGCAGTCACAACGTTCTTCAGAAGATTTAGCGCCACTGTATTTAGAAATTATTGATGCTTATGTTGTCTTGATTCGTACGCCGGCAGGGGCTCCAAATTGGGTGGTGGTACGAGGCGATGCTTTGCGTTGGGTACGCCGTTGGGCCCAAACTTCCGCTGGAAATTTGGCACGCGTTGAGAGTCTGTCCAAACGTTTTAGTGGGAAGGCCTCAGGGGCCTTTGTGCTCTATAAGTTGGGTAAACAATCTTATGATCAAGGCAATCAAGTGGCTGCGCGCCATTATTATGAACGTTATTTGTCCTCATATCCTAAACATGAATTTGTGGATGACGCTCGGACCCGCTTGTCAGAATTAGGCAAAAAGATTGAGACGAGCACTAGCGATTTGATTCCCATTGGTGTGATCTTACCCTTCTCTGGGAAATATGGTCGCTATGGTAAAGCTGTGATGCGCGGGATTGAATGTGCGGCTGGTGTGATGGGCCCTTGTGATTCCGATGTGCCGATTCGTTTAGTAATTCGCGATACGGAAAGTGAATCAGACAAAGCGACGGCAGCCTTTCGCGATATGTTGCACAAAGAAAAAGTTCGTGCGGTTATCGGGCCCTTAGCTCAAGTTGAAGTTGATGCGGTGGCTCGTGAAGCGGAGCTGAATCAAGTGCCTTTGATTGCCTTAAGCCAGAAAAAAGATATCGGTGAATCGGGAAGCTATGTATTCCGTAATTTTTTGACGGTAGAAGATCAGGTGAATACTTTAGTAGAGCATATCTGCAGCACTGAGCTGCGTGAAATTGCGGTGCTTTATCCTGATTCTAATGTGGGGAAGGCCCATAAGACAGCTTTTGAAACGGCCTTTAAAGCCTGTGGAGGTGAGATTAAAGCAATTCATGGTTATGCAGCCAATGGCAGTAATTTCCAGGATGCGATCCGTGGTTTGAAGTTCTCTATTTCCAAACATGCTCTAGGAGAGAAGAGTGGTTTCAAGGCGCTGTTTATTCCGGATAGTTACCGCAACTTGTCTAAGATTATTCCATTGTTGAACTATCATAATATCAAAGATGCGCTGTTGTTTGGGACGGCGGGTTGGAATAATCCGAAGTTGATCGAAGAGCATCCTGAGGTCATGGCGCGTGCCGTTTTTGTAGGTGGTTTTTATGCAGATTCTAATTCGGGCCCTACATCAAAATTTTCTCGAACCTATACACAAACTTATGGTCAGGACCCGAGTTTCTTAGAGGCTTATGGTTATGATTCTTTGCAATTGATCAAGCGAGCCTTGCGCAATAAATCATCTTCAAGTCGTGCGGATATTAAGCATTTCTTATCTACTGTCAGCCGATTTCCTGGAGCTACCGGGGCCATTACGATTGATAAGTTTGGTGATGCAAAACGTCGTTTATTCTTGCTGACCGTTAGGGATGGCAAGATAGAAGAACTCCATTGAGCGAATTTGAATTCATTGCTGAGTTACAGCGCCAGCTGCCGACGGAGCACCGTCAGTTATAATGGGGCATAGGTGATGATGCGGCAGTACTAAGAAAATTAACGCAACAACCTTTGATCACCTTAGATACCTTGAATGAAGGTGTTCATTTTCGCGCTGATTGGTCGAGTTGGACAGACATTGCCTATAAAGCGATTCAAGTAAATGTCAGTGATATTGCAGCCATGGGTGGGCGCCCGCAGTTTTTTTGCTTAAGTCTTAGTGTGCCAAAATCTTTTGAGCGGAAACAATTCAAGCAATTGTTGCGTGGGTTTAGGCAGGCTTGTGAAGAACATAGTCTAGTCTGTGTGGGTGGTGATACCACGCGCTCCTACCAAGGTGTTCAACTGAGTGTCACGATGCTGGGAAAACCAGGAAAAAAAATCTTATACCGACATGGCGCTCAAGTTAAAGATGATGTGTATGTGAGTGGGGCTCCTGGCATGTCGGCTTTGGGACTGTGTTTGTTGCAGCAAAAACAAACTTCATTGCCAGGAGCAAAGATTTTTTTAAAACAACATCAGCGTCCTCAGGCTCGGGTGGTTTTGGCCGAGCGACTGGCTCAGATGAATATTCATGCCATGATAGATGTGAGTGATGGTGTGTTAGCGGATTTAAATCATTTGTTGCAGGCCAGTCAGGTAGGTGCGACTATTGAAGGCCCTACACTCGTTGCTTCCCGCCGGTTTCAGCAATTAGCGACAACTTTGGGGCAAGAAGTTGCGTCACTCATATGGACGGGCGGTGAGGATTATGAATTATTATTTTGTGCGCCACCGCGTGAGGCTGCAAAAATAG
>JAJFLM010000419.1 GCA_021772655.1 Deltaproteobacteria bacterium | reverse complement strand
GAGGAAAGTATTATGGCACAAGCGAAACAACAGCCTGCAGTATTAGTTTTAGAAGATGGACGGATTTTTCATGGAAAGGCTTTAGGCGCCATTGGCGAAGCCTTTGGTGAAGTCGTATTCAACACCAGTATGAGTGGCTATCAAGAAATTATTACAGATCCATCCTACTGCGGACAAATGGTCTGTATGACTTATCCTCAGATTGGTAATTATGGCATCAATGATGCGGATGTTGAGTCACGCAAACCCTTTTTGTCAGGGTTTATTGTTAAAGAATGTCATCCCTTGCCCAGCAACTTTCGCAGTCAGGGGAACTTAGCCCAGTATTTAAAGAAATATAAAGTAGTGGGGATTGAAGGGATTGATACCCGTGCTTTAACCCGTCACTTACGCGACCATGGCTCTAAGCGAGCGGTGATTTCGAGTAAGGATTTAGATACTAAGCGCTTACTGAAAAAAGTCCAAGACTCACCAGTGATGGAAGGGCAGGATTTAGTTCAGCGTGTGACCTGTGAGAAGTCTTATAAATGGAAAACAGGGCGCTGTGATCTGCAAGGAAAACCACTCTATAAAACCAAAGCCCAGCATAAAGTAGTCGCTTTGGATTTTGGGATTAAATACAACATTCTTCGTCATCTCGTAGATGCGGGGTGTCAGGTAGAAGTGATGCCAGCCACAAGTGCGGCAAGCGATATCCTAGCGAAAAAGCCTGATGGGGTCTTCCTCTCAAACGGGCCGGGTGATCCCGAACCTGTGACTTATGCCATTGAAACCATCGACAAGTTAGTTGGTAGTGTCCCTGTGTTTGGCATTTGCTTAGGACATCAGTTGTTGTCATTGGCTTTGGGTGGCAATACCTCAAAGCTTAAGTTTGGTCATCATGGTGGCAATCATCCCGTTATGGATTTAGCGACCAGTAGGGTTGAGATCACTTCGCAGAACCATGGTTTTGTTGTCGATGTGGATTCTTTGAAAGATAAAGCCAAGCTGACTCATGTTAATTTAAACGATAAAACAGTCGAGGGGATAAGTTTGTCGAAGGAGAATGTTTTCTCCGTACAATATCATCCGGAAGCTAGCCCTGGGCCACATGATTCCCATTATTTATTCGAGCGATTTATTCAAAATATGGAGAAGGCTTAAATACCATGCCAAAACGTACTGATATAAAGAAGATCCTACTGATTGGTTCAGGTCCAATTGTCATTGGACAGGCCTGTGAGTTTGATTATTCAGGAACCCAAGCTTGTAAGGCTCTCAGAGAAGAAGGTTATAAAATTGTTTTAGTGAATTCTAATCCAGCCACCATTATGACCGACCCTGAGCTAGCGGACAAAACTTATGTTGAGCCCATCACGCCTGAGATGGTTGAAAAAATTATTGCTAAAGAAAAGCCCGATGCCCTGTTACCAACCCTAGGGGGGCAGACAGCGCTTAATACAGCCGTGGCTTTAGCCAAACGCGGTGTGTTGAAGCGTTATCATGTTGAACTCATCGGGGCGAAACTTCCTGCTATTGAGAAAGCTGAAGATCGGGATTTATTTAAACAAGCCATGGCAGATATTGGTTTGGAGACACCACTGAGTGGTTTGGCCAATTCAATGGATGAGGCCCGAGAGATTGTTAAAACCACGGGTTATCCCGCCATCATCCGCCCAGCCTTCACCTTAGGCGGCAGCGGCGGAAACATCGCCTATGATGAAGCTCAATTTGAAGAGTTTGCGAAGCGCGGGTTAGAATTATCACCTATCTCACAAATCTTGGTAGAAGAGTCGATTCTCGGTTGGAAAGAATATGAACTCGAAGTAATGCGCGATACCAAAGATAATGTTGTTATTATTTGTTCCATTGAAAACTTTGATGCCATGGGTGTGCACACCGGTGATTCTATCACCGTCGCCCCAGCGCAAACTTTGACAGATCAAGAATATCAAATCATGCGGGATGCTTCTTTAAAGATCATCCGCGAAATTGGCGTGGATACAGGGGGCTCCAACATCCAATTTGGGGTCAATCCTGAAGATGGCCGTTTGGTTGTCATTGAGATGAATCCGCGGGTGTCACGGAGTTCAGCCTTAGCTTCTAAGGCGACAGGTTTCCCCATTGCCAAGATCGCCGCTAAATTAGCTGTTGGTTATAGTCTTGATGAAATTACCAATGATATTACGGGAACAACACCGGCTTCTTTTGAACCCATGATTGATTATGTGGTGACAAAAATGCCGCGGTTTACTTTTGAGAAATTCTCTCAAACAGATAACACCTTGACGACACAGATGCGTTCTGTGGGTGAAGTGATGTCCATTGGCCGAACCTTTAAAGAGAGTTTGCATAAGGCTATTCGCTCTATGGAAATTGACCGGGATGGTTTTATTGATATGGGCCTTCCTAAAGATAAGCGAAAGGCACGCGCTATCTTAAAGGAGCGGCTAGCAACACCTAATTCTGATCGCCTCTGGTATCTCGGCGAAGCTTTCCGCCATGGCATCACACTGAAACAAATTTATAAATGGACCGGTATTGACCCGTGGTTTTTATATCATATCAAACAGCTGATTGATTTCGATCAAGCAGAGCTTCCGAGTTTAAAACGTTTAAAAGATGTAGCAAAACGCAAAGCCTTATTGACTCAGGCTAAAGAAATGGGTTTTGCGGATACTTATTTGGCGCGCCGCTTAAATTGTAAAGAAGCCGATATCCGTCGCGAGCGTAAGAAATATAAAATTAAGCCGGTATACAAATCGGTGGATACCTGTGCGGCTGAATTTGAGGCGCAGACACCTTATTATTATTCTACTTATGAAGAAGAGAATGAGGTGCTGCCATCAGATCGTAAAAAGATCATGATTCTTGGTGGAGGTCCTAACCGCATTGGGCAAGGGATTGAGTTTGATTACTGTGCGGTGCATGCTAGTTTGGCGCTACGCGAAGAGGGCTATGAAACTATCATGGTCAATTGTAATCCAGAAACTGTCAGTACGGACTATGATATTTCAGACCGCTTGTATTTTGAGCCCTTAACTTTTGAAGATGTGATGCATATTGTTGATGAAGAGCAACCGGCTGGCGTTGTGGTTCAGTTTGGTGGGCAGACACCATTGAAATTAGCGGTGGCCTTACAAAAAGCTAAAGTCCCTATTATTGGAACATCGCCAGCTAGTATCGATCGAGCTGAGGATCGCAAGCAATTCGCTGCTATGATTCGTAAATTAGGTTTAACACAACCCAAAAATGGTACGGCGACTTCAGAAGAGCAGGCCCTACGCATTGCCAAGCGGGTTGGTTTTCCAATTATGGTGAGACCCTCCTATGTATTGGGTGGCCGCGCGATGAGGATTGTTTATGATGTCGAGGCGCTTAAACTTTATATGAAAGAAGCGGTTGTGGTATCGCCAGCCCATCCCGTTTTGATTGATCAATTCTTAGACGCAGCGATTGAAGTCGATGTAGATGCCGTTTCCGACGGTAAGCAAGTAGTCGTAGGTGGGGTGATGGAGCATATTGAAGAGGCTGGGATTCATTCCGGTGATAGTGCGATGACTTTGCCACCTAATAGTTTGCCGGAGAAGGTCATCAAAGAAATTGCTCGTCAAACCAAGCTCATGGCCTTAGAACTCAATGTCATTGGGCTGATGAATGTACAGTTTGCTGTGAAAGACGATGTGGTTTACGTTATTGAAGTCAATCCACGTGCTTCACGTAGTGTACCTTTTGTTTCTAAATCCATTGGTGTGCCTTTAGCTAAAGTGGCTGCAAAAACCATGATTGGTAAGAGTTTGCGGGCTCAAGGGTTTACTAAAGAAATTATTCCCACACATTACTCCGTGAAAGAATCCGTATTTCCGTTTAATAAATTTCCTGGGGTGGATGCTATTTTAGGACCTGAAATGAAATCAACCGGCGAAGGAATGGGAATTGACAATGACTTTGGTCGTGCCTTTGCTAAATCGCAATTAGCTGTAGGTAATGGCTTACCACAAGAAGGTACGGTTTTCTTAAGTATTCGTGATGAAGACAAGCAAAAGACTATTGGGATTGCCAAATCAATGGCAGAAATGGGCTTTCAGTTGATTGCGACGGAAGGGACCTGCCAGTTTTTACAAAAAAACGGTGTCTCTGTGGAGCGTGTCAATAAGGTGGGGGAAGGGTCCCCTCATATTGTTGATCTTATGAAAAAAGGTGATATTACGGCAGTCATTAATACACCGGAAGGCAAGGGTGCTGCGGTCGATTCATTCAGTATTCGCCGGACAGCCTTGATGAGTTCCATTCCATACTTTACAACGATTGCTTCAGCCGATGCAGCCGTGGCAGGGATTCAATCGATGCGAACAGGGGATATCCAAGTGCGTCCCCTTCAGGATTATCATCGCAGTATGAATGAAAAATAATTGTTTGTAGGGGCGTGATTCATCACGCCCCTACAATAAATCTATTGTTTCAGATAATTCAAAGTCACCGTTGCAATCAGTTTTAGAAGTTAAGCTATCTAAAGTAATACATCCGCTGATGGCGGCCGTGCTGTCGCCGTCAAGTGTGGTTATAAAGTTAAGGCTTAAGTCACAGGCTCTAGTCCCACTGATAATTTTTAGCGTTGATTCATTTGATTGGATGTCAAGTGATGACCCTTGTGACACAGCCAAAACCAAGAAAGAAAATGTTCCATTTAGGGTGCTGTCGTTGTTACTGCGGTAATTTGTGCAGCTGACATCCACGGCAATAGTTCCGTTAGTTTGACTGCTATAAGTTCCTGAGCAGCTTCCGCCGCCTTTCGGTGCTGTGAGAGCAAAATCAGTGCCGCCCTCTACTGTGATGCTATTTGTAAATACACAGTCGTCTTCAGGGTCTTCAATAGTGAGGGCATTGCTTTCACTATCATTGCTTGGATTCAAATTGAATTCTGTCGTGATTGTTTGAGCTAATAAAATGATTTCTGCAGCGGAGAGTTCAACCAGGTCATGCTGATTAATTCTGCCAGTTGTTTGGCTTGGGCAGCCAGGCAAGACGATAATGAATAGAGCCCCTATTAAAAGTGAAAGTAATTTAGTCATAGCCTTCTTTTAGTCAAAAGACACAAAAAAGCCCAGCCAAAATGGCTGGGCTTTTGAGTTAAGTTAAACTGTCTAACTTAGAAAGTACAAGAGTTATTCACTTCAGCTTCTGTGCCAGTAAAGTCATCGAAGACACAGGAGGCAACATTAGTACCGTTAGTTGTAAACGTCAGGTCGCCATCAATAGAGCCATCAGCATTTGCTGTCAAAGTTCCATCAATGGTGAATGTTGAACCTAAGTAGGAATATGTGAAGTTATCATAAGTGATAGTTTCTGTATTCAGATCAAAACTAACCGCACCATCAATAGTAATGGTACCATTGGCATCAGTGACGGTAACGCTATTCCATGTGATAGTTTCTGTGCTACCAGATTCGCTGAAAGTAATACTTCCATCAATAACTGAGCCCGCAGCAAAT
>JAJFLM010000418.1 GCA_021772655.1 Deltaproteobacteria bacterium | reverse complement strand
TGACCAGCAAAATGCTTTTAGAGTAAATAAAAGTATTGGAACTCCTATTTTTGTTGTTAGAAACAATGGAAACACAGGTGTCAATGTTCCTACAGGATTTGGAGGAACTTATATGGATACCAATTCATCATTTAGCACATTTGGAACAACAAGTGATAGCACAGCATTATCTCTTAGAGTTGATAATGGTGGAACAAACCCTATATTAAAGGCGAGAAATGATAGGAGGGTTGTTCTTGTTAACGATACCCCTCTTGATGCAGCTTTAACAGTTTATAAAGATGCTGGCACTACTGATTCTATAATTGTTCCTTATGGACAAGGTAATATTGGTTTTGGTCTTTCATCAGGATTATCTGCTAAACTTCATGTAAGAGGTGAAAGAGATGACTCTGCTGGAGATACATTCTTAGCTCAAGATTCAGGTGGAACGACAACATTTGTAATTGAAGATGGAGGTAATGTGGGTATAGGAACTGCCGCCCCCTCAAGCAGAATGCACATTAAAGGAGAAGGTATGACAAACTCAACAACAGCATTCTCAGTTGAAGATTCGGCATCTGTTAATTATTTTAAAATAAGAGATGATGGTTCTTGGTCATTAGGAGAGAATAGTGGACCTTCTGCATCTACAAATGTTATCATAGGTAAAAATCTTGAAGCTGCTCATCCTGAATCTGTTTTAATAGGTTCAAATATTACAGAGCCTAGTGCAACATCAAGAGCTGGTATTTATATTGGAGATAATGTAACAAGAACAGATAACTCATTTGGATACCCAATTGCTATTGGTAGATATTCAGAAGTGGTTGATTCAGGAGTTGCTATTGGTAGTGGAAATGCTGCTGGAGATGGAGCATTTTCAGAAGGCGGTGTAGCCATTGGTAGTGGCTCTTGGGCTGCTGGTGGTGTAGCAATTGGAACTAATTCTAGCGCATCAGGAAATAGTTCTGTAGCAATATTAGGAGAGGGTAGTGGATTTAGAGTTGTAGCTATTGGAGCAAAAGCGACAGCAAGTTATAACATCGCAATAGGAAATTTAACAGAAACAACTGATACTAATTTTGGTGTTTCTGTGGGTTATAATATAAAAAACACAACAGGTTCAGTTCTTATAGGAAATCAAGCAAATGATGGTTCTGGAACTGGTAGTGGTATAGCAATTGGTCAAGCAGCTGTTTTAAGTGGAGCATCTAGCGTTGCAGTTGGAGTTGGCACTGGAGCAGCTGGAGATGAGACAATAGCAATTGGAGCTGGAGCTTCTGCTCACACCACAGGTTCAATTGCTATTGGTAGGTCAGTTTCTCCAACTTCTACTAAAATGACAAATACAGTTGGTAATTCAGTAGGGTTTGGATGGGAAGAAGAATCTCCATCTGTACTATTTGCAAAGACTGCAGATTCATATATTGATGGTTCTGGTAGTTTAGGTATTGGTACAAGAATACCTACAGATAAACTAACTGTTAGTGCTGCTACTGGAGATATTCAATTCAGATTATCAACATCATTTACTCCAACTGGAAATGGTGATTCAGCTGGTAACATAGGTTCAATTGCATGGGATAATACTTATTTTTATACTAAAACTGGTTCAGGATGGGGTAGAGTAGCATTTGATTATGCATTCTAATATTTTTTAACACTATTTATAATAAAAACAAAACAATGGCATTATTTACACCACAAGAAGCAAGTGCAACGACAATTTCAAGATGTCAAGCAATTTTCTCTGACACAGGTCAAACTCAACATTCTTATTATGTATTTGGAGTTAATGATGCTGATGGAATTGGTTATGATTGGAAAAATTTTGACCTACCAGGAGGGTCTGATAATACAACAATAAAATCAAGCATATATGGACACCTTATTAGCGGAGTAACTAAATCATATCCAAGAACAGAATCATCAGCTAGTGATGAATCAATAATTGGAGATAATCCTTAATTACTTAATTAAAAAAGGATTATTGTTATCTTCTTTTTTTTCTTCACTATAATTTTCAACAGGAGTTTCACTAGTTGAATTATCTATTTCTTCTTTGTTTAGAATTATATTTAAAAAAGTTTCAATATCCCCTTCTAATATAAACTTATTTAAAGCAAAATATCTTTGATTGATTATATCAATATATTTTTGAGGTAGGACCATTTCAGTTTGAGAATATTTTATTTCACCTTCTTTTATGTTGTGTCTAAACTTATAATTATAGAAACCATCAAATTCAAAACTAGTTTGTTTAACGTTATCTGTGTCATACACAAATCTATCTTCTCCTATAAAATCATGAATACCATCCATTACCTGCTGCGTGTGAGTACATAAATCATAATATGATACAAAGTGTATCCTATTTCCATAACCCATCTCAATCGCATCTCTGAGGATTTCAACTGGATAGCTTATTAATCCATTATCATTCATATAAGTACCAATCCTTCTATCTAAAGTAATAAATGCTCCAGCATCTGCTGATTCATCAGAATTCTCTAAAAGAATTGTTTTTTGATATTGTCTCTCAATACTATTCACAATCTCAACTGGATTTCTATACGTCCAAATTATCTTAGTATCACTATGTCCAAATATTGCATCTATTAATTGAAGGTGGTTTGACCAACCTCTACATTTATCAAAAACAATATTCTTATCATAGAAATACCCTTCTATAAAACCTTTAAGAGCATTCTGCATGTTACCCATTAGCTCTAGTCTATCTTGAGTTTTGTAGTTAATATTATGAGAGAATGTTGAACGTATGTTTCTTACAGAATCAATAATCCCAGAAGTTGGAGTTGCGTGAAATTCTGAGTTTGAGTTAATTAAATTACAAAGAAGTGTTGAGCCACTTCTTGGAAGTCCTGATATTAATGCTAGTTTTTTCATAATTGAAATATAAGAAATTAATTTTTTATTTCAAAAACTATTTACTTTAAAATAATCAATTAGTATATTTTATTAAAATTATAAATTTAGAAATTATGAATTCAGTATCAGAAGCATTAAACACATTAATATCAGCAGCTAATGTTGCACATAGCAAAGGAGTTTATTCTCTTGAAGAAAGTCACTATATTTATTTGGCAATATCATACCTTAACTCTTTACAACAAGAAGCTCCAGCAGAAGCTCCAGTAGAAGAAACAGTAGTAGAAGCTCCAGTAATGGATGAAGGTTCAGCTCCAATGGGTGACTCGCCTCAAGGATATTAATAAAGTATTGTAAATGCAAAAAGGGAACCTAGCGATAAGTTCCCTTTTTTTGTAACTATAACGGTCCTAAAGAATAGGGTTCGTTATCGTCCCAAGGTATCTTTATTCAGAATCTTCCTCATTAAGGAAATCAAGAACAATAATTGTATTTTCATTTAGAGTATAAAGCTCTTCGTCTTCAGCACCCTCTTCTATTGTTTTTTGCTCAAACTTATGAGTTTCAAACTCATCTTCTTTTTCTTCAGATTCATTAACTACTTCTTGAGTAGAAAGACTTGCAGGAATAGGATTCCCGTTTATATCTAAATCACCAGGCTTTTTTTCCTCTTTATTAGGAGCCATCATATCTTTTGCATAGAATGTTTGACCATCTTCAAATGAAGACACACCTTCGTTAATTGTCTTTAAACTTTTTTTGTTTTCGTCTTCAGAAAATCCCGCAAGTTCTCTCATTCTCTTTGCGTAATCAGTAATATTTTCTTTACCTTCATTCATTTCTTTTTCAGCTTTGTTTTCCATATCTTTAAGTCTTGTATAATAATCAGGAAATTCATATAAGTGGTCAAGAGCTATTTCTCTAGCCTTTATTTTATCTTTTGTATGCTCCATTTCAATGTCGGTTCCATCCTTAAGTTCCCTTTCAATCTCTGAAACGCTGACACTATGCTTATTTGCAACATCTTTAACAGACCATTTATCTGTAAGACCACCTGGTATTTTATCTCCTTTTGCCATTTCCTATAAATAGATTAAAAAACGCTTTTATCTACCCCACTGTAAAAATTTAGGAGAATATGTAATACCAAAACCAACATAAGGGCCAGTAGCAACACTTCCATTTTTTACGTCTACAATCGCACCATAACCAACGTTCATTCCAAGAGACCAAGGTTTACGCATTTGACGAAGTAATTTTTTGTTTTTGTCATCCTCCATTATATCAGCACCTTCTAGTTGTGTAAATGTTACTCCAGGATAATTTGTAGTAGCAACTATGCTAATCTTTTTTGTGTCCTTATCTTGAAATAATCCAACATTAAGATTCATTCCTTGTTCTAATTCAAATGTTCCAAAATCTGGAACCATTTTATATGTTGAATCTTCTTCATTAAACACAAATTTGTAAGGAATTTTTCCGCCAAGGTATCTATAGTTAGTTGAATCAAATTGAGCTGTGTCTGCAAATGTAAGAAGCCCATTTCCCAAGCTATCAATATCTGTAGAATTAATAGTTACATTATCAATATTTTCCTTTGTTTTAAATACTGTCTTAATAATAGTTTTTGGTGGTTTATTTTTCTCAACTTTAAAGTCATCAAGCAAATCAGCATATTTTTCTTTTGCCTCGTCAATAGTTAATTCATATCCCAACTTCTCAGCCTTCCAAGTATTTTCATCAACCTTGCCCTGTTTAATAGTATCCATTGCAGCTTCATAGTTATTTGAAATTCTTTGTGTTTCTTTTTTTTGAAGTTCTGCTTCTGCTTTAGCAGCTCTAGTTGCTCCACATTGCTGTAAAAATAATAATAAACAAACTACTATAGCACCAAGCATTAACATTCTGGTGTTTTTAGGGTCTGTAATGAACTTTAATATGTTTGTGAATATTGTTACCATAATTATTGTTTTTCGTTCTTAAGTGCGTTTAAAATAGCACTGTCGTTTGGAGTAAACAACTTTCCTG
>JAJFLM010000417.1 GCA_021772655.1 Deltaproteobacteria bacterium | reverse complement strand
GTCATCATCAATAAGCTTAACAAGTGATTCCATAAAGGGAAGTAGGTTTTCCGCTTCACTAAACATCTTAACCGTAGAAACGACGACAAAATTATCAACAATATACTGCGCAAAAGAAATGTCGCGCCAGTATTGAACGGCTCGACCTATATCAAGCGGATTCAAGCCATAGCGAAATACTTCTCCCAAGCGTTTCCAATGATTCTTAACCCAACCGACGACATGTTGGTTGCGCAAACGATGCATGGTCTGCTGCGAACGCGTATAACCGTACTTACTACTATAATCCTTCAAGGCACCCTCAACTCTTTCAGTACGCCCTTCTCTTTCCATATCTTCCCAATTGATCCCTCTAAATTCGAGATCAATATTCAAATAAGCATCACCGCGACTATCCGGATCTACTTTCATTCGTTGAATCATCACTGCGCGCGCATCACGATAAGGATACAAAGATGATTTTGCGTCAGCATCAACCGCAGGGTGATAATCGATCAATGACGGTACATTGACCTGCATAAGCGTGGACTTCCGCTTGAGCTTTAGCTCTTTATTTAGATCAATCACCTCACGGAGATGAGTATGACCATAGGCATACATAATCACTTCTTCACGCGCTAACAATTGACGTAAACCTTGCCGAACCTTGCGACGCTCTCCCCGAGCCCAACGACTGCCCAACAGTTCTTGGCTAGAAAAATGTGAGGTTAACTGAAACTTAGCTTTAGGGTTGCGACGCATCATGGTGTCGATAAAATTTTCTACTACTCGCAACTGCAATGATGAAATATCACCGTTAACAGCTAAAAAGTTAGAGTTATCTAAGCCATCCAAACTAATTGTATAAACCGGGACTTCATCTTGCTCGCCTAAAATAAATCGTGCTTGTTCAGAAGCCTGAATATAAAAGGGCGTCACATCCGTCACACGATCTGCAACTTCATAGTCAGTCTCTTCAAAATTAACGAGACATTCCCAATGCCGTACTTCATCTGGACATTTAAGCTTAGTTCCTCTCGAAGGGTGCCAGAAAGTCTGAAATACGTGTTCTGAATCAGCCGTCGCAAACTTAACGGCTGGCTGACCGGCTAATTGATAAGCCTCATAATTGGCTTGAGCCACATCAACACTCACATCGTTTAAATCTGGCTTGCGTCCTGAACGGTGACGATGCAAGACATGATGCATCCCTTCAATGGTGCCTTGATCAGACAGCACATTTCCCTTACTACCCGCAGCATCTTGTATTTCGCGGCGTAATGAGAATTTCTTTAGAAACGTGCGCCGCAACCAGCGATACAAACGGCTTCCCAGATTGACTACTCCAAAAGCATTACCACTACTATGATTACCCCGATTAAATATTTCGATGGGAATTTGATGACGCGCCATCACACTATCAAAACGCTGATACTCGCTTCGGGTTGGGGTATCTGCAACATCACCAAGCACAATACCTGCAACATAGGCCCCATGCTCTACCGGTGCATAAGCATTACCTGCTGCTTGACGATGTGGTTCACTCACCATACCTTTCTGCCGTCGCCACGATTGTATTGAAACAACATTATTATCGTCGTCATCTTGCTGTCGTTCGACTTGACGCATAGTATAGTCCACAACTGGGCGTTGCCGCACCGCACTGTCTTCACTCTTATTATCAATGTCTTCTTTTACCTGCCGCAGGAGTTCATCTGTAAATACCGCCGCGGTTTGCGTCGCAATCACATTGCGGTCGGCTGGCGGCACATGTTTTTTTATTAAGGGATTATCTGTAAAAGGACGCGGCCCTAAATGTTGGTATTGCAGGTCTGAAATAAAAACCGCATGACTGGTTTCACCCGTCACATAGCAGCATTGTGATGCTAAAAGTGTAGCGGTACCCGTAGTAGCCAATGTATTGGCCATTAAGCCAGAAATCATGGTCTTACCCTCCCATAGGCCCCCAAAGCTGCTGACAGCTTAACCTAAGGGAATAGACAGACTGAGGGCCTTGTTTGGCACCTGCGTGGGTTTTTCCCCTTGGAATTCATACTCAGCACGAGATGATTCCAAGCCCACCATAACAGCAAAAGCCCGTGCAGGACCTTGTTCGCTTAACCCCAGCAGCAGTTGTGGCAATCGATCCACCTCTGCTTGAGCAAAAATATCATTAAAGCCAATCAACTCTCTTGAATCCGCTTTATCCTGAACTAAACTTTCGTATTGTGGGCGGCGCGTTTCCAACTGCTGGGCTAATTGGGATCGTACTTCCTCCACCCCCGTTAAGATGGCTTGAGCCGCAACCTCTCCCGCTGCAACCTCTTGACCAATAAACATTTCTAAAGACTGTAAAAATGGCACCATATGTTCCGCTTCATTAAAGGCTTGCTCTACTGAAACGGCATTTAAAGCATCAAGGAAATCTTGAATCACTGAGGGCCGCGCCCAATAATCAGCTACAGCTTGCTTCGTTTTTTCAAAAGGTAGCCAACCCCACATGCCCGCTGTAAAAAAACCAGTAAAATTACGCCCGCGCTTTTTAAAGAAATCCCAAATGAGCTGTCGGCCTAAAGGTCCCGCAAACCCAAGCGCTCCCAAACGACCCAGCTTCTGTGTCATGACATCAATCACTCTTTGATAGCCGTGATCTCGATTGAAAGCATCTACCGCCGCTTGCACTTCGGGATTTAAACACTCTTTCAGCAGGTCCCCTGGATTAAGCCCACGAAAGTTAAGATCAATTTTTAAATTATGCGGCCCCACCTCATCCGGCTTCACACTCATCACTTCAATACCTAAGGCACGACCATCATGTGGCTCCGCTTCACCCTCACGATGGTAGGGGCTATAATCAGTCAAAGAAGGCACAACCACTTCATGCAAAACAGACTCGCGTTTTAGATTAAACTTTTTCGTTAGATTTTCGACGTGGCGGCCATGAGTATGAGCACTCACAAACAATACCACCTCTTCACGACTTAAAAGCTTTTTAAAGGCCTTACGTGCCGTCTTGCTGGTGGCACGGTTGAAAATAGATTTAATTCGACCCACAATATCGAAAAAACCATGGGGTTTATTAATGATGTCTCCCACAGGAAAATGAGAGCTTAATTTAAATCGTGCTTCAGGCTGATGGCGCTTCACATAATCCATAAATATTTCTATCAGGCGAACTTGCAACTCAGAAACCCCCGGAAAAACAGCAACGGCATTACTCGTATCATTACTATCAATACTAATTGAATAGACTGGCACCATCTTACCATCAGCTAATTCAAAGGACGCATCACAACTGGCTTGGATATAAAAAGGTGGCACTTCAGTAGAACGCTCATCTACCGGTAAATTAGCAACATGGTAATTTACTAAACAATCCCAATGCGGTGTTTCAGATGTTACGCCTTCAGCAGTGCCACGGGAGGGCTGCCAGAACAGATGGAAATTCTGCTCCAGGTTTTTTTCAGTAAATAAGGTCGCAGCATTATCTCCCTCTAACTGAAAAGACTGATAGTCTGCCTGAGCCACAGGGCGATTAATCGTTTCAATATTTGAATCACCTATGCGATGTCTATGTTGCAGACGATGCATTTCACTCAAAGTTTTTTGAGGGCTTTGCACATTATCTTCACAACCACAATTTTCAGCGAGCTGCTGTTCTAAAGATTTTACGGGGCGATGAAACTTACTCTTAATCCAGCGATACGGCCGGCTTAACAAGTTCACAACGCCAAAGGCATTGCCACTACTATGATTACCTCGATCATAACCTAGCACTGGTAAATCATCATGACGTTCGATGACAGCCGCAAAATCTTTGGCCTCTTGTACACAGGGAGTATCCGTAACATCACCTAAAATACGGATGCCTCTCACGGCACTTTGATCGCGTTGTTTGGCAGCACGTAGCTGAGTATCTACATAGAGAGGGCTGGTGATCATCCCAATCGCGCTACGATGGGCTGAATGAATAAAGCGATCGACCCCAGCGTTATCCAGCCAAGAACGAGCTCCCTGACGCTCAAATTGCGGATCTGCCGCATAAAAAGTCGTGTGACTCTGCCCTAAGGGTAAAACGGGCGCTTGACTGATAAATCTGTCGGATAAAATCGTATGATCGGCTAAAGTGGTGCCTGCAGCCGCGAACAGCAGCTGTGATGAAGATAAAATTGAAGATGACACCAAGGTCATCGCTCCTCCCACTAGCCCCACAGTCGTCTTCGTTTAAATGGACAAAAAGTTGCCCGTTATTTTTTTGACATAAGTCACGATTATGACAGTAAATCAGCCCCTTAAAGAACTTCATTAAAGCACTGATATTAAGAAATTTATTGGCTCCACACATCTGTTTTGATTTGTTATGATGGCCGCGTTATTATGGCTAAGGTTCTTGTCCTGCAACATGTTGCCTATGAAATATTAGGAACTCTCAATCCCCTACTTAAAAAGCGTGGCATTAGGATTCGCTATGTCAATTTTGGCCGTAATCCTACAGAACAACCCCGCTTAGCTGGCTATCAAGGGCTCATTGTGCTTGGGGGCCCCATGAATGTCGATCAGATCACCAACTACCCCCATTTAAAAACAGAAGTTGAATTAATTAAAGCGGCGATTGATCAACAAATACCTACACTCGGCATCTGCCTGGGAGCTCAATTAATTGCCCGAGCTTTAGGAGCCAAAGTATACCCTAACCCAGCTAAGGAAATTGGCTGGTATCCCGTCAGCCTCACGGAAGCCGGACAACAAGATCATGTCTTAGGCACCTTTCAAGCCACCGAAACTATTTTTCAGTGGCATAATGATACCTTTGAGATCCCCAAAGGCGCGCAACATCTTGCGAGCTCTCCAAGCTGTCCGAACCAAGCCTTTCGCTATGCCGATAATATCTATGGAGTCCAATTTCATCTTGAAGTTGATCAAGCCATGATCGAACGTTGGTTGCAGATACCCTCTCACATTGAAGAAATTGCCAGCACTCAAGGGGCGATTAGTTCCGCTCAAGTTTTATCAGAAACACCCCACTACATTGGCCCTTCCATGCAGCTGAGTGAGCACATGTTTAATGCCTTTATTGACTTGCTCGGATGCAAAGAAAAACTTTCCCCCCTCCCCTCACGTTAAAAAATATTTTCAACCAAGCGACCCCTTTAATTACCACTTGTTTTTACCCTTTCCCCTTTTTATAAAATCAACTTAAGCACAAGCACACATTATCAAACTAAGGGGAGTCTCATGCTAAAAGAATTTAAAGAATTTGCCATGCGTGGCAACGTCATTGATATGGCAGTGGGCATTGTCATCGGCGGAGCTTTTGGGAAAATTGTCTCATCATTTGTAAAAGATATTATCATGCCACCCATTGGCAAACTAATGGGTGGTGTTGATTTTGCTAACTTGTTTGTGAATCTTGCTGATACACCTTACGCCACACTTAAAGAAGCTCAAGCCGCAGGAGCCCCCACCATCAACTATGGGGTTTTCGGCAATACGGTGCTTGATTTCATTATTGTTGCCCTGGCTATTTTTATGGTCGTAAAAGCCATGAACTCCTTGCAGAAAAAAGCCGAGGAAGTGCCCGCCGCACCACCAGAGCCTAGCAATGAAGAGAAACTACTGGTCGAAATACGCAATTTGCTCAAAAAATAAACCCCGTCATTCTATTAACAAACAGCCAGGCAACTATAACCTGGCTGTTTGTTTCTTCGATTGCACATCACCTAATTTTACGGCACAACAACCCTCATGGCAGATTACCAACAACAAGCTCAATCGCTTGACGACATCCTTAAGTTATTCAAGCAACAAGACGAACTTGCCATTCCACTGGCAACCGGACAACCCATTGGGCTCTTACAAGCACTCGAGAGAAAAACCGATTGGGAACATTTAAAAATCTTTACGGGTCTACTGACTCAACCGATTCCTTTTTTCTTAAATCCAAAGGTTGACGTGACAAGCGGTTATTATGGCCCGATTGAAAGACTCCTTAATGAAAGTGGCAGTCGGATGGATTATCTGCCCGCTAATTTTCGCGGCATTGAACTCTATGGATTGCGACACAAGTTTCGTGTTGCGGCGACGGTTGTGTCACCACCCGATAACGAAGGCTATGTCACCTTTGGCACTCATGGTGCTGCCATTTATCGGCCCTTCCTTGAAAATTGTCGTGACCCTAAACGCATTGGCATTGCTGAAATCAACCAACACATGCCCATCGTCTATGGTGACCCCGAATACGGTGATAACAAAATCCATATTAGCGAACTCGACGCCTATTATTTATCAGACGCCTCCCCCATAACCATGCCCGATATTTCTGCATCAGAAATAGAACAAAAAATAGCTGATAAGGTATTGGACCTTATTCCCTCAGGCGCCACTTTACAATTTGGTATTGGCGGCATTCCCGATCAAGTCGCAACACTTTTAGCCGCAGGTCCCCTTGGGGATTTTGGGATTCACTCCGAACTTATTTCTGATGGGTTCACCAAACTTTATGATGCCGGAAAAATTTCCAATCAGCACAAAGGGCAATTTGAAGGAAAAAGCATTTTCACTTTTGCTTTTGGGCATCAAGAGCTTTACGATTTACTCGATGAGCGCAATGGCAAAAATCAACGCCAAGCGATCTGCCTCCCCGTCAACATTGTTAACGACCCTTCAATCATTGCTCGCAATAATAAAATGATCAGCATCAACTCAGGGCTAATGATAGATTTTGCAGGCCAAGTTTGCTCTGAAGCTATTGGGCTGCGCCAATACAGTGGTGTGGGCGGCCAACTATCTTTCGTACAAGGGGCCTATGCCGCCAACGAAGGCAAAAGCATCCTCTGCATTAAATCCACCGCCAAAATTGATGGCAAAGTCGTCTCTAATATATTGCCGACCTTACCCGAAGGCAGCTTGGTCTCTACGCCGCGCCACTTCACCCAATATATTGTCACGGAATACGGTGTCGCCGATCTCTATGGCGTGCCGGATGAAAAACGCGCAGAAAAACTTATTGCTGTCGCCCATCCTGATTTTCGCGCCGAGCTCAGTGAGCAGTTTGCGGCGATCAAAAAGAAATATTACCACTAAGATATACTTCTGCTGACTCACCATTTAAGCACATTTATGTGTATTAATTACTTCTCACTTAGGGGACTCCGCCTACACACCCCCATCAATATATTCTAATTAACATAATAATATCATATAGTTAATTTAAAATACCCATCCTAGTTATCACTTGGCACAAGCCTTGCTATTAACAAAGCTAGAACGTGAACAATACCAAGGGAACTGAATGCGTCATTCCTTTAAACACCGCAACTCACTGGCTCGACCCACGCGGACCTAAAACTTATTTTCATGACGCAATCGAGGATCCCGTCGCAGCACTTTAAGCCGTTCTGTGGCGGGATCACTCCCTAGCTTAAGACAGACGCGGGCGTCATTGAGATTTTATAAGAGTCCCATGACAACCACGGCCCCGTCGCAGTGACCTTAGGGTCCGCGGCGGGGCCACTTTTGGGGAAAAGTAATCACACGGGTTTTTGAGAGAGGGGAGAAATTTATGAGGAGTTAGCACATGAGAGATATTGAAATTGGTCGGATTAATGGACACACCTTAGTGATCCGCGATCAAAATGAAAACGGCCGCTATGATTTTCATGATGACCGCGTCGGTGTACGCACCGCTACTGGCGTTTCTTTTGGTGATGAAAGCGCTGCCGCCGCCAGGCAACTACAGCAACTGCGGCAAACAGCAGGTATCGGCGGGAACTACCGCGGAGACTATCGCATCGCTGCCATGGGAAATTATGTTGATGCCGTACAGCGTGCTCGTACGGCTGCCGCTCAAGGCGACTTACAAACAACCTCTTATTATTTAAACAATGCCTCAGACGCTGCCTTACGAGACCAATTGCCAAATTCCAGTGAAACTCTAGCTGATATTCGTTGGCAGGCTATAAGTCATTATTTAGACAGTAACCACCCACCGCAATCTCAGCTACACCACTATACTGCACTATTAAGAGAAGATACGGATGCAGCAAACCAACGTCATAGTTCAAGCCTCTTATTCGACTATTTATCGGCACCTAGTGACTCTACACAAGCACGTCGTGCTTGGTCTCAACTTGAAGGGAGATTGCAACGACTGAGCACCATACGCACTCGGGGTGGACAACGAACCACCGCAGACCCGCAACGTGTCGCTTCAGGTCATACCTTTCGTATCGGCGACCTGGTATCGTCACGGTATCAGCGCACGAGCCAACCTTTAACTATTCGCTCTTTTGAAATCACCGCCGACGGCATCATGGCTCATACCAGTGATGGCCGCAGCTATAATGTCGAAGGGCTAGCGCCTGCCGTTGATGCCGGAGCTGCTGAGGCTGTCGCCAGCCGCGAATCACACAGCAACCCGTTATCACTAGCTGGGGTAATTCGCGGTTGGGTCAGGTCCACTACCATGAGCTTAGGATTATAAGGAGTCACTATGTCAGACATTGATATTGGACAATACCGCGGCATGACCGTATTTATTCGTGATCGCGATAATGATGGCAACTATGATGCAACGACTGATGGCGAGAACCTAGCCTTAAGTCAGCGCAGAGACCCACGCCCTGACCGGATTGGGGTACGCTTTAGTAATGGACGAGAAAGTTTCGACCCAAATCGCGTGGATGAAGCTCTCAACGCCATAGGAATTGACAGCAGACGTGGGGTTCCCGACCAAGCACGTATTTATAACATTCATGCTTACACGCAATACATCGGACGTGCCCAGCAAAGCGCACAACAAGGACAGGTAACGGCAACGGAAAGCCATCTAAGTGTTGCCGACGATAATGAATTTACCGCTGGCATCACAGGAAACCGCATCGTCGATGATATTCGGTGGGATGCCCTCAACCACTGGGTCAGTGATCCACGTAACCGTAACAAACTTCCTCAGCTACAAGGCTTTATTCATACCCTCAGCCAAGACGATAATGACGCCGACCGCGGTGAAAGCGCTCACTTGCTGCTACAATATATCAACACACAGCGCCAATCGAGACGTAATGGAAGCCATCTCAGTGAACATCGGCGAATTGAGCAACAGCTGATTTCACGTTGTGAACGCATACATCGCATGCTCGATCACAATGGGCCACTACGCCT
>JAJFLM010000416.1 GCA_021772655.1 Deltaproteobacteria bacterium | reverse complement strand
TATTATGGAAACAATAACTAAAACACTTAATTATAATGCTATTGCAGAAGGAATTTCTGAATGGCTAAAAGAATATGCCAACAAATCTGGAACAAAGGGATTTGTTCTAGGAGTATCTGGCGGAATTGATTCTGCTGTGGTATCTACTCTTTGTGCAAAAACTGGAATGCCAGTTTTAATTTTAGAAATGCCAATTCATCAGGGAACCGCAGAAGTTGATAGAGCCAAACAGCACATTCAATGGTTAAAAGATAATTACTCAAATGTAACTTCACAAGAAATAAATCTTACAAAAACTTATGATACACTATATAATGTTGTAGGAAATTCCGATGAAGCTTTTGGAGAATCAATTACAAAGGAGCAGTTCGATTTTTCAATGGCAAATTCTCGTTCTCGATTAAGAATGACAACGCTTTATCAGTTTGCTGGAATGCATAAATTACTTGTTGCTGGAACTGGAAACAAGGTTGAAGATTTTGGAATTGGATTCTATACTAAATATGGTGATGGTGGAGTTGACATTTCTCCAATTGCAGACCTTATGAAATCTGAAGTTTATGCACTAGGTGCTGTTCTTGGGGTTGGAGTGTCTATTTTGACAGCTGCTCCTACAGATGGTCTTCACACAGATGGAAGAACTGATGAGGACCAAATTGGAGCTACATATGATGAGCTTGAATGGGCTATGAAAGTTGAAGAGGAATTAGTTTCTTTGAATACTTCAGGAAATAAAGGAGCAATGGGAGAATCTGCTGATAGAATTAACGAAATCACATCTTCATTTACTGAAAGACAAGAAGAAGTTATTAAAATATACAGAAGCTACAACAACTCAAACAAACATAAGATGGAATCAATCCCAGTGTTTGACACTTCTAAATTTAGAAAATAATGGATAGTTTAATATTTTTCTTACACATAATTGCTTGGATTTTTGGAGTATGCTCAACTCTTCTATTAATTTTGAGAATTGTTGGAGCTGCAACTTATAGTAAAATAGACAAACTTCTTGATGACATTAAAGGTCAAAAGAGGAGTTGGCCCGTTATGTGGCCTGCAATTATTTCTATTATTTGTTGGGCATTTATAATAGCATTTTAATTAAAAATTTAGTATATTTGCTACATGAAAGTAGCAGTAATAGGCGGAAGAAATTTTAATGATTATGAGCGTCTAAAAAAAGTTTTAGACTTATTTCCTATAAAAACAATAGTCTCAGGAGGAGCAAAAGGTGCTGACACACTGGGTGAAATGTATGCCAAAGAGAATAACATCCAGACTGAAATTTATATACCCCAATGGGACTTGTTCGGAAAAAAAGCTGGCTTTTTAAGAAATACAACAATAATAGAAAACTCAGAAGTAGTAGTAGCTTGTTGGGATAGTAAGTCGAGAGGTACACGGGATTCTATTGGTAAAGCTAATAAGTTAAAAAAAGATACGTTTATAATTTATTATTAATCCAAGCCATAAACTTCCTTCTCCAAAGATATATAGCAATCACAGCTTTCTGAGAAAAACTCCTCTTGCTTCTCTTTTCCTTGATGTGTCTTTTAATTATTTCTTGTCTTTCTATTTTAATAGCAGCAGCCATCTCATACTCTTCATCATTAAGACAAATATCAATCCATATTCTAGCCAGCTTCAATCTGTCTCCAAATGATAGTTTGGCACATTCGTTTATGTACCACGTTCTAATGAATCTTATTTTCTTGTCTACTTGTGCCATCTCTTTAAATATCGGTCATATATAAATAACTATAGTAAAAGCTAAACCCGCTGTTTAACTGCAAAAATTCGACCAATTGGTCAAAAGTTTTTAACTTTTAGTTACTTTCTAAATCTTTCTTCAGCGCTCTGAATAAGCGCAATTTCTTCCAAAGGAACGTTAACATGTTGGCAATCATTGTTTACACCAACAACAGAACCTTTCTTAAGTATAACTGGGGAATAGACGCTTCCTCCGTGAGTGTGTATAAAGTGTTTATTTCTTATTGCATCAGAAACTTCCTCATCTGAATAAGATTTCGATAAAACTTTTTCAAACTCTTCTCTTATTATATTTCTAATCTCGTTCATAAACAGCTTTTCTATAAATATGTAAAAACTATTGATATTGTAATTTATGATATTTATATTTTTAAAAATACAAATTATGGGAAAAGAAGATTATAATGAAATTAAGGTAGATGGTATGACAATAGGTGTTTCATCTACAGATAATACAGCAATAGAAGGAAATATAACACTAGGAACAACCACAACAAGTAGCAGTCTTATTTTTAATTCAAATACAAGTGAAATAAAGACTATTAGCTTTGAATTCAAACAAACAGATGATGGTAATTTCATCGAAGTTGTTAAGAGACAGGAACCAAATCCAAATATTACTTATACAATATGGCCTTCACAAAACGAAGTAGCTCGTGTGTGGAAAGAGGTTTATGGAGTTTCTGAAAAAAATGAATTGGTTTTAATTAAGACAATTGAAGGTAACCTTACTCCTGGACACTACGTAGAAGAAGATATTAGCTTCAATGAGTAAACTAATAGAAGGAGAAGACTACTATTGGGAAACAGTAGATGATGTCAAGTATCGTGTGTTTACTGAGTTATATCACAAAAAACGAGGATTCTGCTGCAATAACAATTGTAGACACTGTGCTTATAAAAAAAACGAAAAAAAAGATAATCAGTAACATTTTATTTTTTTAAACGTATAACTTAATTATGAAAGCAATAATTAGTGTTATATTATTCATTTTTAGTTTTAGCTTAAATGCTCAAACAAATTTAGATACTTTACTTTTTAATAAGATTAATGAGTATAGATTATCTAATGGAGTTGCTGAAATTTCTTGGGACAGCAATGTATTTAAAGCTGCAAATCATCATTCTACATACCTTAAATTATTAAATCAAGATTCTATTAAAACTATCATGACTCATGATGAAGATATAGATGTTGAAGGGTTTGTAGAAATTTCTGGAATAAATGATAGACTTATTAATTATGCCAAAATTGATAACAGATTTTATGGAGAAAATGTTACTGGAGCATTAAAAAAAATAAACTTTCCA
>JAJFLM010000415.1 GCA_021772655.1 Deltaproteobacteria bacterium | reverse complement strand
GCTCCTTCTTGAGAAAATATTCAACTCCTGTAATGTGGTCAATAGCGTCATCAATTTTATTAAACACATCACCATCAATATAAGAAGTTTCATCTTTGTTTCTGTTTCTGGTAACAATTACATTTTGTCTATTTGGTAAAGCCCTTCCTATTGAGTCATAGGTTTTTCTTCCCATTAAGACATGGTTACATTGTCCACTTGTGGTAATTTTTCTGAAATGATTAAGGTCAGCTGGCATGCTCCAAGGCATGTCTCCATCCTTTCCTATTACTCCATTATTAGTCGTTGCTACTATCAGATGTATTTTCATTCCCACTTAATATTTTTAAACATTTCTTCTGTCCACTTTTTAGATGCTTTTATTTCTTCATCAGTATATGGCTTAAATTCTGGTACATGAATTTTGTTATAATCCTCATCTTCATCGTCTTCATGAAGTTCAAATATCCTACCCTGTCTAAGGTCTGGTAAAGATTTTGATGTGTGAGACACTGGGCCGCCCATATAAATAAGCTCTTCAAAATCACTCGCACTAACCCTTTTCTTTAGGTCATCCAGCTCAAATGTTGCAAAGTTTCTTGAGTTACCCATTTCATATTCTTCTGCATATACAATTTCTGCAGAAAGAGTCCCTTCTTTTTCGTCAACATCTGTGACCCATAACTTGTGTTTAATTATTGCCATCTATAATGCTTTTAACTTTTGAGTAAACCTCTTCAATTGTTTGCTCCCCATTTACTTTATCAACCTTTCCACGACCTTCAAAGTATTGAAGTGCTGGAACAGTTTCTTTTTGGTAAGCCTCCCATCTAGTTCCAAATACCTCCACAGTATCATCTGCTCTACCGCTTGTCTTTCCTCTTTCAAGTATTCTTGTTTGAACAGTGTATTTATCAGCATCAAGATGAATTACTTTGGTCACAGGAGTTCCTTTCTTATTAAGAAATTGGTCTAGCATTTTAGCCTGTCCAGAAGTTCTTGGGAAACCATCAAATATAAACCCTTTAGAATTTTTATCATCAATAAGTTCTTGTTTAACCATTTCATTCACAATGTTATCTGGAAGTAAATTACCTCCATCAACTATTTTATCAGCAAGAATACCAATTTTAGTTCTTTCTTTCTGATTTTTTCTAATTATGTCTCCAGTAGAAATGTGTCTAAATCCAAACTCTGCTGAAATTTTTTCGGACATTGTTCCTTTACCAGTTCCAGGAGGTCCAAAAATTATTATGTTTTCCATATCTTTTTGTTTATATTGATGTAAGCAAATTTAGTTCTTTTTTTGTTAAAACGAAATTAAATACATAAGTTTGTTTAAATAAAAACGAATAAAAATGAATAAAAATGAAGAGTTAATAAATCCAAAAACTCTATCAGAATGCTTTGAACATCTTGATGGGATTTTAGAGAAATCAGAAGATATAGATTGGTTTAAAGGCGCTGCAGAAAACGATGCAATTGCACAATCTCATCATGGACTTGGAGCATGGATTAGAAATAATTGGGGTCTATGGAAAGGTGATAACGAATTATATGAATATCTAAAAAAGCTTGGTTTAACCCATGCAGATGATATGTCAGGAATTATTTTAACCTCATATCATAGACATTTAAACAAAAAGGATTTAGACTTAGAAGGTCAAATAAATCACTACATTGAGTTCTGGAAAAAACATAAATAATGTCAGAAGAAAACCTTGAAATACTATTCAAAAAAGATGTTGTTATAATAAGAACAATGGATAAAGTCGGCTGTCCAATAGAAATACATAAATTCGAAAAGGGTGGTTTATCAAAAAATGATAATATATTTATAGAAAATATGCTTTCTATGGTGAAATGTATGACTTCTAAAAATAAACAAAAATGAAAGAAGTTACCAATAAAGAGATAAGAGAAATATCAGAAGTAATTATTAAAAAAGCAAATGACTCAGATAATAATTTCGATGCTATTGAAGATGTCTCTGAAATGCTAAGAAGTATGTTTTTAAACATGAACATTGCAGTTGAGGAAATTAAACGCCATGCAGATTGTAAATGTAAAAATTGCGGATGTAAAGAATAATTTTTAGTCTGCAGTTAATGTTTAATGAAACATTAGCCTATGAAAAGATTAAAAGATTTTATTGAAATGTTTTTATTTGGATTAGTACCTTCTACAGGTGTTCTATTCATAATCCTTTTAATCATTAATTTTTTTAGATACATATTCCAAGCCGAATTCCTATCAATCAGCTCTAATTTAAAAATCTTTTTTTCTTTTGAAATTTTAATCATATCTTTGTCTATAATGCTGGCATCAATATATACCTTTTGGTTTGCTAGATATAAAGAAGAAGCATATGAAAGAAAAAGAAAAAAACGAAGAAATAAAACTAAGTTGTAACATCTCTGAAAATGGAGAGCAACTATTCATCTTCGATGAAAATTCTGAAAAACTATTATCCAGAACAAACTTTTACGAAACAGGATTAAACCTTTCTAATATAGAAAAGAAAGAAATAGGAGAAACTCTTGTAAAAGAAATTTTCTCTATCGTAATTAACAAGAGAGTAATAGAAAGCCAAAAACTTTGGGAAAACAAATGCGAAGCCTTTAAAGAAGCATATGATTGTAGTGATAAAACAAGAAATGCTATTACATGGCTACTTACAACAATTCTTGGAATAACTATGTCAGAAGCAATAAAAAGATATAACACAGTTAAAGAACTCAGAAACAATTCTGACTTTAAAAACAAAGAAGAGTTGTTAATGGAAAAAATATACTTGAATAAAAATAATATTTCAAATGTTGAAACAATAAAAAATATCTAACGTATAAACAATATAACAAACATAAACTATGTCAGAACAAACTAAGAATACAGAAATAAAAAAAGCACTATCTCAAGAAGAAAAAATTGAAATGCTAAAAGCAATTTTCAGCACTCTTGAAGTTGATAAGAAAGCAATTTTTACTCAATGGTGTCATGAAGAAATAGAAAAAGGTACTGGAGAATTACTTGGCCAGAAGATGCAAAATATGGAAGACCAAATGAATTCCTTTATTGCAAAAGCTACCGACAAATGTAAAGTAGCTGGAATTAAAGTTTACAATGCAACTAACGAAGCATTTAAGTTTGCTACAGCAGAAGAAATAGAAGAGCCCAAAAAACACTCTAGCGATAGTTCTGGTATTTGGGATTAAGATTTAATATTTAATGATTCATAATCGTTATTTATTGGTTCAGGAAAAGCTCGTCATTGACGAGCTTTTCCGTTTTTTACCTTTATTTTATTTAACATTATCCTTATATTAGTTACAAGCATCCTGTCATGCTAACTCGTTATTGAGTAGTTATTTAAAAGCCCTAAATTCTGTTTAGGGCTTTTTTATTACATATTTATATTAAGACTAATATGAAATAAAATGACACTATACGAAAGCTTCTGGAAAAACGGATTAGAACCCGAATTAATAACTTTCTTTAATGGATTGAACTGGTTATACATAATTATGTTTATAATTGTTCTATATGGCTTAAAACACACAAAAGAGCTTAATTGGTATGATAAGATTTGTGCAAAAATTAAAGTTGAAAAATATAAAACATGGATTGCATCTATTTTAATGGCAGCAATATTTGCTATATTCAGATGGCAAGAAGCAACCTTAGATTTTGATGCAGCTTATGTATCCTCTATGTTGCGTTCAATATTGTTTGCAGTTGTCTTCAGTGGAATATTTGTTGACATTCCAGTGGTTGTAATAAAAAGACTTGGTAAGATAATTGATGTTAAAGAAGAGGAAAAGTGATATTATCCTTTGTAGTTTGCTGAGAAATAATTCATACCTCTGTTAATTATATCTTCTAAATTTAGATTATTGTTTTTAATAATACTCTGACTTTTTCTGACTAATCTATGAAATTCAGGAGTTGGAGATTTATAATACTTTGTATTAAAAATTCCCGTCATTTTATCAATCTCAAAACTTCCATCTTCATCATCTAAAAATTGTTGATAAGGCATTCCAACTTGACCAGGGTCAACAGGCTCTTTTTTTATATCATCTCTATTGAAGAATTTAATCCAAATGTTTTTTGACTTATCAGCAACATCTCCAGTTCTTGTTGGCATAATTCCTTTTGGTGATGAATACATCATTGCCATTTCATACATAAGTGGACCATACCCTTTTTCTCCAGCTACAACAGAAATCCAATTATCACCCTCCCTATTTTGAAATGCAATCATACCCTGTATTCTTTGTGTTTCAATATCAAATAAAATCATGAAAGTATCATTTCCACCATCCCTCTTTCCAGTTACTAATATTAAATTATCTGGTATTTCATTTATTTGAGTCATTTCTTCTCGTATAACTTTTTTAGGCTGTTTTGCCCTAGCTTTAGCTCTTCTTATTAATTCATCAGCTTTCTCAATAGACATATAATCACTCCATTCATTCTCTCCTAACTGGACACTTACTCCATTCATTGTAACAACACTTAAATCAAATATTGCATAATCTTCATATTGCATCCTATCAATTGAGCCCATAGCCCTCCAACCATCATATCCTAAATTCTCTAAGTCACCAATACATTCTCTTAAATCTTCACAACCATAAAATTCACTTAACTCACTAGCTGTGTGTTGGTGTATATAAGCTAGTTTGTCAGTATCCATTTGAACTTCATATATAACTTTAATTGAGTTTTCTCTTTCATGCCATCCAGAAAATGCCTGAGCAACACTTTCGTCATCTCCAAACCAAACAGCACCCCAGTCTGAATAATCAGAACTAAATTCATTAAACAAACTTTCTTCTTCATCCTCATCTAAAGATATATTTGTTCCGTGATATGCAAGTCCATGATATTCTGTAGATTCAATTTCTGGCTTATACTCATCATATTCTTCATCATCCTCTTCATCACCATACTCTTTAACTAATGCACCAAATCTATGCATTCCAGTTGGTGGGAACTTTTGTGTGAGTGGATTGAAAAGTGGGTCCATGAAATCTGGATACCTATCATAGTAATCAGCCTCAAATACCTTCTTCAACTCTTCTCTTATG
>JAJFLM010000414.1 GCA_021772655.1 Deltaproteobacteria bacterium | reverse complement strand
CGCCGTCCACCTGGATGTAATAGGGTTGCTTGGACTTTCCATCTTCCTGCAGCTGCCATTCGTAAAAGCCGTCAGCCAGGATCAGGCAACGATTGTTACGGAATTTCTGCCAATAACCCTTTCCAGAGAGCAAGGTATCGTCCCTGGTGTTGATCACAAGCCCACTGCCAAACGACACATCAAAACCAAATTGAGCTACACGGGCAGGCTTTCGGGTAGGCCAATCAGGAACCGGGATTGGTTCTCCGTCCGGCCCGGGAACTTCTATCGGTTCATTGGGCACGACCGGGGCTGGTTGCTTGGGCCGGATGTTGAAGCTTTCGGGTAATCGCTCATCAAGTTCAAGCCAGGGATATAGCTCCTTGAGAGCATCATCCCGCGTCCGAAATGAAAATGCGCCACACATATAAACTCCTAGAGAGAGGAACAGGTTAGTTAGAGAGGCGATGAAGCTTTCGCTCCATCATGGGCAGCATGGGTGCAGCCATACCGTGGAGCACATGTTTGGTTAGCTCGTCCTCATTTACGCCAAATGGCTTGAGTAATTCACTGCCCGCTCGTAACAGTAACTCAATATATCTTTCCACATCAATCTCGTCAATCGAAGGTGCAGGTGAACGATCCCAAGCGGCTACCTTGTCAGCCCCAAGGGAATAGACAAAACGTATGCGTTCGCCCGGGGACATATACTTACCCTGTCTTTGCAGTTGCAGTCCGGCACGTGCCCCGGCGGTTTTCACCTTGTATTGGGATGGCGCTTTGGACAAGTTGATGCTCACTATCAGGTCCTCGACTGGAACCTGACCCGCTTTTATTTCGTCAACCCGGCTAGCCAAAAAGTCGATCACCTCAGGTACCTGGTCTTTGAGTTCCTGCAGGCTTGAACCATTGGCGGCCAGCGTATCCAAAATTCGTCCTTCGGCATTGACGATCCACGGCGGGCTATCATGTCTCCGGCTGGATATCCCACGCACCTTGAAACCGCCGTCTGTCTTTTGCCCAAAGTAGCGATTGGGCACCGGATCCCGTTCGTCCCGCCTAGAGCTTAGAAATGCAATCCATTTGTAGCTGGCTTCAATCGAAATCGGCAGACCACTATCGGCCGTTATCTGGGCAAGAATACTGTCCACTTCTTTCTGGCGACTTGGACGGCCATCCTTGCGCTTAATCCAGAGGCCATCAACATACATGTGCAGCACCTTGTAGCCATTGGCATCCACAATCTCGGCCGAGCGCTGCAGGACCCAGCGGCTGATCGCCGTCACCGACTCGTGGGCCTCAATGCGCCCTAGCTTGAAGCGTGTGTATCCCTGGTAGCCGAAACACACTACCAGTAGCCATTTCAAAGCCGTGGACTCGGCCTTGAGGATTTGATGCTCCATCGAACTCGGATCAGTTTTCTCAAGAATGGATTTCATCTTTAGCCGCAAATGCAACAGCGGTTTGAGCGTTTCCGACACGATGCCCGGCTTGCTCTGGTCAATCTCAACGTGAATATCCGGCACCTTCTTGACCATGTCCCCGGCATGCCCCACCATTTCCGGGGACACATTCCACAGGGACATGATCGATGGATACATTGAGGAGAAGTCAATCTGCACCACCTGGCTGTGCAAGCCGATCATGGGTTTCATCACTATTCCGCCCTGATCCGCGCGGTCCAGCTGCATCAGGTTCTTGGGACTCTCCACATATTGCTTGGTGTGGGGGTAAAGCACGCCGCGCTTTTGGGCAGTGTGCATGAACATGGCCGTTATGCCTGCACCAGGCGATTTCCGGGCGATCTCCTGAAGGGGAAGACAAGTGACCCGCGATTGCCGGATGGCACCCTTTAAGCCATATTCGCCGTAAGTCATGGCGTTGTGCCGGTCAATATGGAAGCGGCCAAACAGGTGGATCTGGGGGCCGCGATACATGACCCGCCCGTATTGGCGATAGCTGTGGGCCTTGCGGTAGGCCGGTGTGCGGGTTGTGTCGCGATTGGGATTGAAAGGCAGTTTGTGCCGCAAAGCCACCTTGCGCAGGTAGTCGAAGATGCGATCATCGCCCCAGTTGGTGATCACGAAATCAGGATCATAAGTGTCCAATACGTGATTGACGGTCGCAATCAAGCGCCGCTCATCATCAATAAGCAGGGATAATTCCTCGTCAGCCACCCGTAAAACAAGGTAGCGAGGCCGCTCATGGTTTGGATCGCCATCCGGCGTCATATGGAGTACGCGAAACTCGGGGAGATTGGGGGAGAGTTCCCAGCGAGAGTCTTGACAGGCAATGTCAAACACCTCGCCGTGTTCCCCGAGTCGAACCTCCACCCTGGCAAAGGGAAACACATTGTGGCGGGCTGCATAGCGGATGAAGAGGGGAATGTCGGTATCGAATAGTTCAAGATCCGGGAAGGTTTCAACCACGTCAACCAACAGCTGCGGTTGCTGGGCAGGCCGGGCCACCGCTACGCTGAGCACCTCTTGCATTTCCCCATCCACCGTCTCTTTTTCCACCATGACCAATTTGGGTTGGGCTGGATGCTCCTTGAGATAGAACCAGACATCCCGTAATGTCTTGGGCTGGCCACCAGCGAAAAAGGTGACTGGGAAGTCGTGAGTGAAGTAGTGGCGTTTACCGTCATCACCCAATACCCAAAGCACGACGCCCTGCTCGTGGTCGGCGTAGAGGTCTAGTAGCCAGCCAGAAAGCGTGTCAGCTACCACGGTTCCTCCTCAGTCTTCGCTGCAGATTAAGGATCTCCTTGTATTGTTCAAGTAAAAAGATCAACAGCATTGGCTGGAATTGCAGAGGATAGCTCGCCAGTGAAAGCGAATGCATGTGTTTACGTCCTTTAGAGAACAGGTCCTTGGCGATCATCCTGTCGACCACACCCAGGTTTTGGATGAAGGGGCCAAAGGCCCTGGTTTGGACCAGGTCATAGAACATGGTGGATGTGCGTTTGGTGCGGCCCATAGTGCTTATCCGATAAAACTTAGCTGTGTTTCGCGCTCAGGCTGTTGTGGTTCGACGTAGACCACATCAACCGCCTCACGAACTTGAGCAATGAGTCCCTTTCGTTTTGGTTGGTCGTGCGGGGCAGGGGAAAGGGTGAGGATTGCCGGTCGATGCTTCTTCACTTTCTCCAGAATTGTGAGCGCTTTTTCAACCAGCCGGAAACTTTGCCGGTCTGTTACCGCTTCATCAAAAAAGGTTGAGAGCATGTCGATCACCAAAAGCGGCTGAGGTTGTGGAGGTACTTGCTCCAACGCCTTTACCATCTCGTAGCAGGTGAAGGCTCGTACGATCTGGGTTCTTTCTGCGGCTCGCTCCCACTCGGGAGTGAAACGTCGGAACCCGTAGGCCACATAATGCAGATCAAAGCGGTTACTTCCATCAATGATCAACTGGCCACCTTGCAACCCGAGATAGATGGCCAAGTTAAGCATGTAGCCCAGTCCGGCGCCGGGCGCCTCGATCAGCCCGAAACGAGTAGCCTTGGGTCTGCTATTGGGGGCGATGCCAACTTCTTGAACGAAGGTTTCAAAGGGGTCCACGCGCACTCTCCTGGGCGCATGATTCTAATAGCACATACGTTCTGTGTCAAGGAAGACCGGGGATTTGGCCTTGGCCGTCAAGTTGTTTGACGGGGATGACAGTCAATTAGAACATGCGTACTATTATAATAGCAGCCACCCCTCTGCAGAAAGGTGGCCACTATGGCTGGCATGATTCGAAAGTTACAGACAAACCGAGAAAAGCTCACCAGCATCGAGCAAAGGATGCACCCGTTGATCGTGATGTTGCGGCGCGCTTTGTTGCCTGAGGACCGGATGCTATTGGACGAACTTTATGAAGCGGCCGAAGACAATATCAACTTGGCCAGTAAAACAGTCGGCCTGGTTACAGACCTTGAGATGATTTTATTTTCTCTACTTATGGAGCAGCAGAAGATGCTGTATCTACTAGAGCAAAAGGCAGGGCAAGAAGATTAATCAAACAAATCTTCCACATCAATCCACGCGGTCCGCTCCGTCATGATGATAGAAAGTTCGTCCGCCATCTTTTCGGAGATGAGCTCATACTCGATGGCGACTATGATTTGGTCACGCAGGACGTAAAGATTATCAATCGGCATGGTCTCAATCAAGATCTTCAAAGACTGAAACACATCTTTTGGGGAGTAATGGTTTTGGGACATTCCGGGCAGAGCCTCAATTGATCTGGGTTTCGTCGCGTGCTCATGGTAAATTATATCTAGGGAAAACCATGTCTAAATATTACGCTCCACAAAGCACCCGGGGATTAATTTGTAGAGATGGCTGATTCCGAAAATCTTATGCTCACGAAAACCGATTTCATGCGCTACCTGGAAGCGCCAATGCATCTATGGGCGGAGAAGCATAGTGTGGTCGAAGTGCAGCCATCACCATATGAATTGCACACCATGGAGCAGGGGAAGGAAATTCATCGCCTGGCAAAAGAGTTTCTGAAAGATCACTTGCTTGCCCAGAATCCCAATCTGCAAATAACAACAGAACAAACTCACACCGACGGGGCATTCCTCAACCGAGCCGATATGCTGGTGTTTGATCCAGAAGCAGAGGTGTTTGACCTCTATGAAATCAAAAGCTCCACGTCGGTGAAGACAGATCACAAATACGACGTGGCTTTTCAAGTATTGGTCTGTGAAGCAAACATCCCGCTACGCAACTCCTATCTGGTGCACGTCAACAAAGAGTATGTAAAAGATGGGGAATTGGACTTGGCGCAGTTTTTTGTCATTGAGGACCTGGGGGCTGATGTAGAAAAGCTGCGAGCAGAAGTCGTGATCACCCGTGAGGATGCGCTTCGGGTGGCGAGCAACCCGACCAGTCAGGGGATTGCAGAATGTCTCAAGCCCAGGGAATGCATCTGCCCCAGTTTGTGCCATCCGGACTTACCTGAGTACTCGATTTTTGACTTACCCCGCCTGCACAAGAACAAAGCCATACAATTAAAATCACTTGGCGTCTCATCCCTTATGGACATCCCTCTGGAGTTCAAGCTGACCGACGCGCAAAGCCGGATTGTGGCAGCGGTAAAGAATGGCGAACCGTTCATCGACCACGAGGCGATCAACGCAGAGTTGGAGAGGCTTGAATACCCTTTATATTTCCTGGATTATGAAAGCCACAACCCCGCTGTACCGCTATTTGATGGCTACAAGCCCTACCAGCACATCGTTTTTCAATACTCCCTGCACGTTATCAAAGAGGAAGGGAGTGAGCCCAGGCACATCGAGTACCTCGACACCGACTACGGGGATCCAGCACCGCGGGTCGTGGAGCATCTGACAGAGCACCTGGGGCCAACCGGCACGGTGGTTGTCTGGTACCGGCCCTTTGAGGCCACCAGGAACACAGAGATGGCCGTGCGTTATTCGCAGCATGCCGAATACTTGCTTGGCGTAAACGAGTGCATTTTCGACCTGATGGAGATCGTCAGCAAGGGTCATTTCGTTCACCCCGACTTTCACGGCAGCGCTTCAATCAAGGATGTGCTGCCTGTCCTTGCCAAAGAATATGACCAGAAGTACCAGGAACTGAACGTTTCAAACGGCCAGGATGCGATGTTAGCTTGGCTGGCAATCATTGCCGGGAATCTTGACCAGGCTAGTCTAGAGATAGCGAGAAAAGATATGCTCCAATACTGCGAACTGGATACGATTGCGATGGTAAAGATTGGGGAAGCTTTAGCGAATTTGAATGTCAAATCTTAAGAGACTAAAGGCTACACTCTGATGGGTTCGTTAATCATATTCTTCACCCAATCTCTAAACACAAGAGAGCAAGCCACAGCGATTTGGTTAGTAATCCTATTAGCGTGGGTACTCACCAAGAGTGGTGTACGATCTTCCCTGGCAAATCTCGCAAAGGCCCTTTTTAGCAAAAAGATCCTCTTGGTAATTGCCTGGATGCTTTTATATATTGCGTTCATGGTGTTTGGGTATGAAATGATTGGCTTTTGGGATTTCACCGCGCTAAAAGACACCCTTTTCTGGATAGTAGGCGTTGGCTTTGTAATGATCGTCAATATTAATGACGCGGCTTCGGATCAAAAGTTTTGGCGGAGGGTCATCCTCGATAGCATCAAGGCTATAGTTGTTATCGAGTTTTTGGTTAATCTCTATACATTTAGCCTGATCACTGAATTGGTTGTTGTTCCCCTCATTACGTCGGCAGTTGCAATAAGTGCGGTGGCTAGCCTAAAGGAAGAGCACAGTCAGGTAAAAGCACTTTTCGATTTTCTCTTGGGAATATTCGGCCTAGTAATACTCATAATTACCATTCGGCAAATAACAAGTGATTTCACGGAATTTGCATCCTGGAAAAACGTACGCGATCTTATGTTGCCAATTGTTTTTACAGGTACCTACCTCCCGTTTCTCTATCTATTAGCAATATATATCGGATATGAATTACTGTTTGTCCGTGTATCCCACACAAACAAAGATACAGCCTTGGTCAGTTATTTTAAACGGAAGACCTTGTTTGCTAATGGTATTAGCTTGGCTAAGCTAACGCAGTTCTCAAGAGCCGTTAGGACCAACATCTATCGAGACAGGGATGATGTGGATAATGCAATTGCTGAAGCGATAAACAGGATTGCACACTAAATGGTGGAGACAACTCGAACCAGCAGGAACTCTCGCGTTGCCCCATGCCGAAACATATCGTCAGTTCGATTACCAGGATTTTCTCCAAGATTGTTTAAGACTTGTCTCCCGATAATCCAGCAGCCCATAAGATTTTCTTGGCTTCTGAAATTATAGGTCTATTGAACCAAGGATTCATGCCTGGCAAAGCCCTTCCAAGTTTTTGCGAGCCTATCTTGGGGTAGACAATCTACGTTGTGCGACGCCCAGATACAAGATCCCAGAACCCATCCCTATCCTATAAATGGAATTCTCTAATTACCTTTTGACAATTTACTTCCAACGAGGGATTTGCTTGAAGTTAGCATCTACACTTAACTAGATTGCCTTGCTGCGTTCATAATGATGGGGAAAGTGAGAATCATTAGACCGAACCTTTTATAAATGTCCAGATTTTGGGTGAGAGGGCTCAGTTCCTAAATTTGAAAGTTCCGATGTGATTAATTGGGAGGTTGAACATCTTGCATTCTATTCAACAGATCATCAAAGACTTTATCCGCCCCAAATGCCTGAGAGGCTGCCCATGCTAGCAGTCTTTCTTCGTAATCGGAGGGAGAACGGGACGGTTTATACATTAGGTCATGGTTCGCCTCAGCCCATGCGTGCTGAAATAATGTGCAAATCTGTAACTCAAAATAACTAATGTGTGGGCTGTAGGAGGTTCGGAGATTTTCCGGAATTCTGCAAACCAAGTGCCGGGATTCGTAGCCAAATTTTGAGGGGTCATCTGGAACTACTTCCCGGTCTTCCACCCGTGCAAAGTCTTTAAGTATTATGTCTCTTACAGGTTCTATGTCGCTTATATAAAGCGTCACCACTCTAATACCAATTTGGTCCTGGATTTCTTCAAGCGGTCGGTTGTATTTCTGACGCCCTGTATCTTTGTTAACTCTGTCTGCCTTCTCTAAGAAGCTTTCAACGCTTTTAGCCCTACCACTTACAGAATCTATGTGGGTAAATTCGGAAGCTTGCAGTATTTCCATTATGTGGTCCTCAATCGCATGGGCCACCTCTTCCAAAATAGGAAATTGATCCCCGTATTGATTATTGGTATCTAAAGCAGCCACAGTTCATTACCTACTTTACGCTTTTCAGCTTCCTATCTCTTATCCGGCCGCGGACTATAACAGTTGTATCCTCACTTTGGTCAATTTCCTCAATTTCTACAGCTTTATCGAATTCTGAGCTTGGCCCGGTGATTACGAAGTCGTCGTCTGTAACAATCGATGTGTATTTCACGATCGAATCAAAGATTTCAGAATCTAGCCTAAATTGGGAATCTACTTGCCACGTTCCGGTTGCCTGAGCCATAAAGTGATCTGCTGCTTCAGCAGGAAGATATTGTGTTGCAAAATCCCTGAAGCTCAGTCTCCGATCTCCTCGCAGCTTGATTGAATTTGCCCCTAATATCAAAGCTTGCTTTAATTCCTTACTGTCTGTTTTTTCGATTCCTAGCCGGATTGCCTTGCCTAGCATCCTGGAATAGTAGCCATCAGTGGTTTCGGGTTGCGCTAGCAGGAATTCCAGCATCCAAAAATCCGCGACTTCTCTTACTGAGTGCTTGGATTGTTTGTCCTCTACTCTTCCATCTTGAAAACTTGTTTCAGCATCTGTACCCTCAAACATTGCCGCCTTCAAATGTCCAGATTCTGTTGAGAAGGCGTTTTCGACTTCGCGAACAAGTGCGCCCTCCCCATTATCAAAAGCTTGGAGGGTCTCCTCTGAGGTAAATTTCCATATAACGACCCTAGAAATTCCCCCTCTCCTCCCTGTCAAAAACATCAACAAGCCTCGTCTTGAAATCGCTCTGGTTACGCTTGCGAGTCTATGGGCAAGCGTAACTGCGGCCTGGGCTTGTGCTTCTTCTGCTCCGTTAGCTACCTGTTGGATCAGTTCCCTAATAGGATTCTTCTCTTCCCCTTCTTGAGGAGGGAAGATAATTCCTAAGTGATATTCGTCGGCATCCCTTTCAAATAGCGGTCGAAGGACGTCGAGAGGAATATCCTTTACGGCGATAACCGCACCTCTTACAAACTCGGGAACCAAATCCTCGTCTTGACCCCTGGCTGGATTCACTATGTATGCAGCAGCAAATTCTAACTCCCACTCTTTGACGGCATTCATGCTCCCTCCTTTTTGCTAATTCAAAAGACTGATCCGAAGTAGTTTATCACTGTTTTCTTTGTCAATAATCTTTCTTAAGAACCCTCTCTTAAGAACACATGCTTTGAGGAGCTCGATGAAGCAAGGTTTACGACAGATTAATACCACAATTGAACAGGCTGAGGTTGAAATGATTTCCTAAGGATGGTTTTTATATGGGCGCAAAGCCCAATACTAGCTCCAGCATGAATGAAGGCTAATGACCAACGTTGGTGAGTTCGCTCTCTTCAGGTAATCTTTTGATAAATATATTACCGAGCCGCCTATCCGTATCGGTCGGAAAAGGAAGCTTGTGCGACGCAACTGGTCTCCCTCTCCAACTACTGAAGTATCCCCTAGTCCTAACGGTATTTGACTGAGCCAATTTACTCTGCTTAACTAAAGCATCGGAAGTTGTTGGGGGTAATGGACATGAACAAAGAAATAGAGAGCTCAAAGTATCCTGGTCAAATTTTAATGAGCGAAGAGATTTCCGCAAAACTGCCGCCGCTCTATTCGGGTGAGAGTAAAGGCTTGGAAGCGAAGGCATACGTCAAATACTTTACGCCGGACTCAAACTGGACGTGGTACGCCAGCGAGTTTGACGGCGAGGATATATTTTTTGGCCTGGTATCTGGCTTTGAAATCGAGCTAGGATATTTTTCTCTGAGGGAATTGCAGGAAGTCCGGGGGCCAATGGGATTGCCGATTGAACGGGATCTTCATTTCCAGCAAGCCACATTAGCTGAACTGCTAAGCAAGCACAAAAACGATTAGGTTTTACATGCCTCTTTATTTCGTTGAATTCAATTGATAGGATGCTGTATTGAAGGACGAACAATAGCCAGCTACGAAAAAAGACTTGATTGAGCATAGCGAAGCAATTCCAAAAGGTGTTGGAGAAATGATCTCCGATTCGAAGTCTGAACTAAAAGGGACCATAAAGCGAGTAGAACGAAAAGTCGATGACCTAAGACATGACACTCCAACCCGCAAAGAATTCGATGACTTGAAAGTGCGAGTTGAGACCTACCACCCATCGAGTTGATGGTCTATTCCGCACGATTCAATAGACAGAACGCCGTTCTTCACCTAAAATCACTGGTAGGTAAGACTTTAATTTATATACAGGACTTGATATGCCACAAAATGATTTTGAGAACTGGGAAAAGCAAGAGCTGATAGACGAGATTGAACAGCTAAGGAATCGCAAAAGATTTGGCATTGTTTGGGAGGATAAACCGGAGGATGTTGTTGAGCAATGCAAGCGTGAACTTCCCGTCTTGAACGAGGTTGCGAAAAGAGAAATCAGTACAAATGTAAATAGTCCAATAAATTTATTGATTGAGGGGGACAACTTCCATGCGCTTTCTGTCTTGAACTACACACACCGGGGGAAAGTAGATGTGATCTACATTGACCCCCCCTATAACACTGGTGCAAAGGATTGGAAATACAACAACCACTATGTAGATGAAAATGACGCTTACAGGCATAGCAAATGGCTTTCGATGATGTACAACAGATTGAAAATTGCAAGGAAGCTATTAAAGAAAAATGGCGTGCTGATTATAACAATTGATGATTATGAGCTTCCAAGAATAACCATGCTAATGGATGACATGGGAGCAACATCCTTGGGGAGAGTATGCGTAAATATCAAGCCCGAAGGAAGAAGACAAAGTAAATACATTATGGAAGCCCATGAATATGTTCTTTTTTTTTCGTGGGGCACGCCAACAATGCGCGGTTTAGACATTGATTTCGGTTTGGATTTTCCCGAAAAAGACGATGTTTCACCTTTCAGGTGGGAAGGTTTTATGCGTCGTGATGCAGGGAGAGAAGATAGAGGTTCAGCATACTGGTATCCTTTCTATGTGGACAATGAAATGAATATTTCCCTTACAAAGTCAAAGGGATTCCAGGAAGTATTGCCAATAAATACCAAAGGAATTGAAAGAGTTTGGTTATGGGATAAGGACCGTGCGGATGCAAATCTGTCTGAATTAAAAGCTAAGAAAACAAGAAAACGCATTGCGATCTACTATAAACGCAGAAAGGAGGGAAGGGTTAAGCCAACCTCTTTTTGGCATGGCAGTTTGTATAACGCGAATGCCTACGGCACAAGGGTTTTAACCTCAATTCTTCCAGATGTTTCCTTTGATTATCCGAAGAGCGTACATTCCGTAAGGGACGCAATTGACTTATTTCTGCCAGACGATGGTATTGCCCTCGATTATTTTGCTGGATCGGGGACTACGGGACATGCAATTCTTCTCTTAAATAAAAACGATAACGGCAAGAGAACTTTTATTCTCTGTACAAATAATGAAAACAATATAGCTACTGAAGTTTGTTATCCGCGTATTCAGAAGGTAATAAAGGGCTATATAAAAGGGAAAAAATCCATATCAGGTTTAGAAGGGAATCTTAAATACTTCAGAACTGCATTCGTATCAGCCAGGCCAACAGACAAGAACAGAGTTGAACTTACGCGTAAGGCAACAGAAATGCTTTGCCTTCGAGAGCAGACGTTTAGCCTTCTTGAACAAAACGATTCCTTCAAAATATTCCACAATGAGGAAAAATACCTGGGAATAATATATGATCAGATGGCAATTCCGGATTTTAAAAAGGCAATTATTAATTTTGAGTTACCTGTAAGTGTTTACATTTTTTCTCTCAGTGATGACACATTCGTTGAAGAGTTTCAAGACATGAATAATGAAATAACGCTATCCCCAATTCCGGAAGCAATACTCAGAGTTTATCGGCGAATATTTAAGTAGGTGGGAGGAACTACAAAGAATGAAACTAAAAGAATTTCAATTAACCGCAGTTCAGGAACTACTCCAAGACACAAAAAAACTGCTAAAGCAAAGAAGCGGCAAGAATCTGATTTTTAGGTCGGCGACTGGTTCTGGCAAAACCATCATGATGGCTGAATTCCTCCAACGTTTGGTGGAAGACCCAGAAGTTGCTAACCCCCTTGCCTTCATTTGGACGGCCCCAAGAAAGCTACACGAACAAAGTAAGTTGAAGCTGCAACGTTACTTTGATACCACGATGACTTTAGAATGCTCAGACTTTGAAGACCTGGATGATAGACAAATTCAACAGAACCAAATTTTGTTCTTCAACTGGGAAAGTATCAATAAGACAGACAACATCTATATTCGGGAAAATGAGAAGGACAACAATCTGAGCTCTGTTATTGAACGAACAAAAGAAAATGGACGGGATGTTGTGCTAATTATTGACGAAAGCCATCATCACGCGACCAGTGATATTTCCCAAAACCTCATATCAGATATTTCGCCAAAACTCACGATTGAAGTTTCAGCTACACCTGTTATTAGAAATCCAGACGAACTCGTTTCTGTCCCCCTGGAAAATGTAAAGCTCGAGGGAATGATAAAGAAATCGATCAGGCTAAATCCCGATTTTGAAAACATTCTTAGCGGAGACAAATTTAAGAGCGCACTCTCCGAAGGCGCAGATGCCCTTGTGTTAGAGACGGCCATTCAAAAGCGTGAAGAACTTGCATCGGCCTATAAAGAAATTGGCGTAAATGTAAATCCCTTAGTTCTAATTCAATTGCCAGATAGAAAAACCCAAATGGAAGATCAGATCAAGCGTGATGTAACCAGGATATTGAAAGACAATTACAAGGTAACAACCGAAAACGGAAAGCTGGCAATTTATCTTTCTGAAGAAAAGGAAAATCTAGCCAATATCGCAAAAAATTCTCATGAGACCGAAGTCCTCATTTTCAAACAAGCAATAGCATTAGGCTGGGATTGTCCGAGAGCCCAAATATTAGTTCTTTTTCGAGATTGGAAAAGCCTTACGTTTTCCATCCAGACGGTAGGAAGAATAATGAGAATGCCTGAACCAGTCAAAGGCCATTATAAAAATGAGGCTCTAAACCATGGATATGTCTATACAAATTTGACCGACATTGCCATTCAGGAGGATATTGCCCGCGATTATGTTTCTATTTATACAAGTCATCGAATTGATAAATACGACCCTATACAACTTTTTTCTGTTCACAGCAAGAGAAAGCGTGAAAGGACACGTCTAAGCCCCCAATTTATTGAGCACTTCTTGGACGAGGCAAATAAATATGGTCTTGAGAAGAAACTAATTACGAAAAGCCAGTCTGTA
>JAJFLM010000413.1 GCA_021772655.1 Deltaproteobacteria bacterium | reverse complement strand
CGCGCAAGGGAACTTCTGGTCCCAGGACTCCTAAGGGACGTGTTCTATGGCGTTCGAAAGCGGAGGCCGTTAAAGGACCTTCTTCTGACAGGCCGACGACTTTACGGTCCACATCACGGATGCGGTAATTGCGATTGAGATTGGCGAGATAGATAGCGCCTAAAGTAGGCGCTAAGGTAGAAATCAAACTTGCTCCACCACTGAGTTGACAATACATCGCCCAACTAAGCGGAAATGCTGGTATAAAAAGATTTTTCCACGTGATCAATGGCATGGCCATATCACGAATAGGGGCCACAATACGTTCGGTCCAACCGGTTGCGTTATTTAAGGCCTCTATCCACCGAGGGTATTGATAAGTGGCTTGTGTGTTGTTTTGGGGAACCGCAGCTTGTTTAGGCTGCTCACGATAAATAGTGCTCTCAACGCCGTCTTGTGTTGGGTCGGCGGCTTGTGGTTTAGCATCGCCGTTAATAAAAACTTTGTGGAGAGCTCTTCCGGTGAAACGTGCCATTTGTGCGGCCCCTCGAAGAATCGGGATGGCATAAAGGGCTCCATAAAACAGTGACAAATTTAGAAAGTCCTGAAAAACAAAACCACCCGAAACATCACTCATAGCAGCGGGATCTGTAGATAAATTTTGTGCTAAGGCTTCGGTGGGTAGAGTGAGTGCGAGTGCCCCTGCAATCATCGCCGTGACGGCCAGTGGTAAGCGAGAGCGGCTGTGGTTTGTAGGTTCTGTAGCGCCGACCGGGGATGTATCGGCAACGGCATCATCCCCCATGAGTCGAACGAGTGAATGTGTCGTTGTGGCTGCTGTGCTATCAAAATCATGAAGTGTTGAGGTGCTAACGGCTGGAGCAAAGCTGTTAGCGGGTAAGGTGTTTAAATCTGTGGTAGGCGAGGACTGGCTACTGGCAAGCAAGGTCGTACTTTGGCCAAGACTTGTCAGGTTCATTAAGTTCAATGATGATCCTACTGCTGTTGGTAATGTCATTTATCCCCCGTAGATAAATTTATGAAGACCCCGCATCATTCATTTGTTTTGGTGACGGCAGGCTTTTTGGCAAAAAGCCTAGGGCATGTTGTCGCATGGTTCTAATTTGATCTTCAGGAACTCCGGCTTTCTTCAGGCGCCGGGCTTTCAGATAAGAAAACCCTCGTGTGGCCCAGCTAATGGTGACACCTAAAAGCAATAAGCTTTCCGGATTATCCGACCAATGTCGCAAGAGATCTAATTTGAGCGGATTCGTGTCTAAAATAAATGAATCAGCGGCCACGGCCACGGCGGCAATGTTTCTGAGATGGGCGGCAATAGAACCCACCCGTGATTCTGCGGCTCTGCCGACAAAATGATTGGCACTATTCAACCAGCCCTCTACAGCTAAAGATTCTTGTGCCGATGTCGTTGGCATCCATCGTTTGATAATAGGTGTTTTAGCTAGCAGTCTTAAAGGGAGTGCCAACAAGCCACGTGCTAAAGGTGAAATAAAGGAGGCTGTCATGGCCCAGGCTAAAGTATGATCAGGCGCATTTGGTAATTCTGTAATTGGCGTATCACCCAATCCGTTGTTGGCTTGATCACCATAGATCTCGTCATACGAAGGGGTCACGGGAGCGGCTGGTTGGGCTTCGGGTTGGGCTGACGCTGGCTGAGCGAAGGCATTTTGAGACCAAAGAAAAACATTCGTCGCGGCCAAAGTAGCGATTCCTAGTGCACGTTGAGGCAGGCTGGGTCGTACATAAGTATCTGTTGAGGCAGGTGTTGAAGTCGTGACGAGGGCCGTGTTTTGCTCTAGTGAGCTGCTGGCGAGTAGCATGCTTGAGCTCACCATCGCTGTGTTAGCCATCATTGATGGCATCAGTGCAATCGTCATTGTTTCCTCCCTCAGCCGGCAATTTAGGTCCCACCCTAAAGCCGATCCACCCCTGCGAGTGGAATGGTTATTTTTTTAGCCTGTCCTCTATTCGGTGTCGCCGAAAATTAGCTAATGTTGTGTAAGAATTGGGGAATTCTCTTGCGAGAACTTGAAAGCTGCCTGCTTTTTGGGCAAAAAATGCCTATTATTGCGACTTTTTGGGGAGATAGCGGCTGAGCTGCTTCTTAATCTCATCAGTTGTTGATAACTTGAGGATAACGTCAATTTCCTTTTGAAGCTTCTTATAATGCAGTTCTTGGATCACTTGCTTCACCAGCGGGATATTCGCTGGAATCATGGAAAGGCGGTCAAAACCCAGCCCAATGAGTAGGGCCGTCATCATCGGATCCCCTGCCATTTCCCCACAAATCGAGACCCATTTGTTGTATTTATGGGCGGCTTGCACCACCTGGTAGAGTGAGCGAATCACGGCCGGGTGAAAGGGTTCGAAGAAACTCGCGACTTTTTCGTTATTGCGATCCACTGCTAAGGTGAACTGAATCAAGTCATTGGTGCCAATGCTGAAAAAATCAACTTCTTGAATTAAGTGCTCTGCCATTTGGACGGCTGCCGGGACTTCTACCATGATGCCAATGGGCACGTCGGGAATTTCAAGTTCGCCTTTGCGTTTTTTTAAACCACGCAGGACTTCTTGAATCAGGGCTTTTACTTGAATAATTTCTTCGATGCCGCTGATCATCGGAAATAAAATACGCATGGGGCCATGAACGGCCGCACGATAGAGGGCATATAATTGAGTCCTTAAAATCTCCGGTTCTGAGAGGCACAAACGAATGGAACGATAGCCTAAAAAGGAATCGTCATCGGCTAAATGCAAATAAGAAATAGGCTTGTCACCACCGGCATCCAGGGTTCGAAAGGTGACGGGAATACCCTCAGCACTTTCTAGAATCCGACGATACACTTGGTATTGCTGCTCTTCATTAGGCAGGCTTTCACGCACCATAAAGGGGAACTCGGTGCGATAGAGTCCAACACCATCTGCCCCGTAATGGCGCAGGTATTGTAAGCTATTAACGAGCCCCACATTGGCATCCAAGTGCAATAGCTTACCGTCTTTCGTGACCGCGGCCTGGTCTGCCAAAGTATTTAACTTCATTAAACGACCAGCTTGTTTCTGCTGCAGCTTTTCGTATTCGTTTAAAACATCTTTAGGTGGGTTGATGTAGAATTCACCGGTGTTACCATTAACAATGACCAGTTCTTTATCTTTAATGGCATGCATAACGTCAGCAGGTACGCCCATGATGGCCGGAATGCCCAAGGAGCGTGCTAAAATTGCGGCATGCCCTGTATGGCCGCCATGTACGGTGACAATCCCTTGAATTTTTTCCGGGTCAAGCAGGGCTGTTTCAGAGGGAGTGAGACGTTCAGCAACCAAGATGCCTTGATAGTCTAATGCGGTGTTACGTTCGGTTCCGGTTAATTTTTCTAAGAGGCGCTGGCCTAAGTCTTCTAAGTCAGTAGCGCGGTCTCGTAAATAGTCATCTGAAATGCTGGAGAATGTTTTGACGTAATCACCAATAACATTCACGACCGCTTGTTCGGCTGATTGTTTGGCTTCAATTTCTTTATAGAGTTTTTGTTTAAAACTGCGGTCTTTCAAAATAACTCGGTGAGCGTTGAAGATATCGGATTCGTTTTGAGAAAGTTTTTTGAGTAATTTCTTTTCTAATTTAATCAAGTCTTGAGAAGCTTTTTGGATTGCTTCACGTAAACGCTTTTTCTCTGCTGTTGGTGTTAAAGTTTCGGTTTGAGGCACTTGTAGGCTAAATTGATTTTTTAGAATAAAAGCCGGCCCGGCGGTAAATCCAGGTGAGGCGGCCAGGCCTTCAAACTTGATGACTTTGTTGCGGCCTTTGGCTTTTTTACGGAAGGCTTCTAAGGTCACTAAGTTGCGGATCACTCCAGAGAGTTGAAACGAAATAACACTTAACAAATCAGTGATATCTGTTGAAAAGCGTCGGGTTTTTCGGGTCTGAATGGTAAGAACGCCCACTAGGTTAGCACGATCTAAAATGGGGACTCCGGCAAATGACTCAAAATGTTCTTCACCGGTTTCCGGAAAATACATGTACCTGGGGTGGCTCCGCGCTTCATTGGTGATAAAAGGGGTGCAGGTTTCGGCAATAAGTCCCGTGAGACCTTTTTCTAAAGGCATTTTGACTTTGCCGATAGCTTCAGGATTCAGTCCATCAGTGGCCACCATCACAAGTTGATTGTTCTGTAAGATATAAAGCGAACATACATTCACCTTCATGGCTTTTCGGACGAGGTGAACGATATTTTCTAAGGGGTTTTCGCCACTGCGGACGTTCTGCAATAAGCGGGTGATATCCGTGAGTGTTTTAAGTGCTTCGTCAGTAACTTTTTTTTTGTTTTTTGGTAGTGCCATAAATTATGCGGCGTCCGCTGGTGGGGCGTCGATAAATTTATAGCAAGTATCGCGTTGGCGTGCATTGAAACCTGCGGCTACAATGACGGAACGCAATTGATCTGCTTGTGCTTGATGCTTAGCACCGGCTTGGCTGATGACGTTTTCTTCAATCATGCAGCTTCCCATATCATTGGCGCCAAAATGCAATGCGACTGCCCCCATTTTGAGTCCTTGCGCGAGCCATGATACTTGGATGTTTTGAAAATTATCTAAATAAATACGTGCCAATGCTAAGACACGTAAATATTCATGTGAGGTGACTTCAGGAATGTCTGACAGCGTTGATAATTCAGTGTCTTTGCCTTGGTAGTTCCAAGGAATAAAAGAATAAAAGCCGTGGGTGAGGTCTTGGGCTTGGCGTACCTTATCAAGGTGTTCTAAGCGTTCTTCAATCGTTTCTACATGACCAAACATCATGGTTGCTGAAGAGGGAAGGCCAAGCTCATGAGCCGTGGTCATAATTTCTAACCATTGGTCGGCTAGAACTTTGCCGGCAGAAATTTGTTTGCGGACACGGTCTACTAAGATCTCGCCACCGCCGCCGGGAATAGACATGAGACCAGCGTCTTTTAAGCGTTGTAAGGCATCTTTGATAGGCACTCTTGAAATGCGCGCGATATGCTCAATTTCCGGTGGTGATAAAGCATGGAGATGTAATTCAGGAAACGTACTGCGGATATGTCGGAACATATCCTCATACCATTCAATTTTGTAGTCAGGGTGATGTCCGCCTTGCATTAAAATGCCGGTGCCACCTAAACTTAAGGTCTCGCTGATTTTTTGATCAAGTTGTTCATAGCTTAAGGTGTAAGCATCCTCGTCACCTTTTTTGCGATAGAAATTACAGAACTGACAGGAGATAGCGCAGACGTTGCTATAGTTGATGTTACGATCAATGATAAAGCCCACATCACTGCCATGTTTTTCACGGGTAATTTCGTTGGCCAAGGCCCCTAGAGTGAGAATGTCAGCATCATGATAAAGGGAGCGTAATTCGTCGCGAGTGATGCGTTCACGTGCCCGGATTTTTTGATAAATTTTTTCTAACATGTGCCCAATTTACTGTATTTCGTTATCGGCGAATTCAAGTTTCGCCCCTACATGCTGGCTAATTGCAATTTAAACCCACTGGGGACTAAATCGATTTCTTCAAGATAACGGTAAAACATGGTTAAGCCGGCTTGTTCCGCTGCTTCAAAGCGATAGTCCATGTTCTGAGTAAAGTACTCAGTTAAGAGGGTTCTGTCAAAGCTCTTCAGCTCTCCAATCCAGTTATCAATCTCGGCGAGGTTTTTAGTAGGGTTTTGACGCAGTGCTGCGACTAAACTAGCGTCTAAGCAGCTGTGGCGCGTAACCCAGCAGGCAAAGACAAAGGGCAACTGAGTCCAATCGGTCCATTCTTTACCTAAATCATAGATATTGCCGTCCCAGGCCGGCTGATTTAATTCTTTCAGTGCCTTATCTCCGATAATCATTTTGGCTTCGACCCCAGGAGAAGGGAGCGGGGTGATGAATTCAATGTCATCAAGACGGCGCCCATATTTTTTGGCTAACAGAACTTGGACTAAATGGGCTGAGGTCCGCGACTCCATATCCAAATAGATGGAGCGGACATTTTCAAAAGTAATGTCCGGATTGCGGGTACAGAGTAGCACGCTGCGAGCAGCCCCTTTGGTTCCGATGCCGACGCCAGGCAAAGCGCGCCATGTAGGATTATGAAAGAGGGCGGTGACCGGAGCTGTCGCTACATCTACCTCGCCAATGCGTACAAGGCGTTCTAACACCGCCGGGGGTGCTTGACGTAAGTCTGCATTTAAACCGCGGATCAACGGTATAGAGTTTAAGTAGGGTACGGCTCCCAGTAACATGCTGACCTTTTACTTAAGCGTCCTCAAACTCAGCGTCAACGACATCGTCGTCTTTTTTGGCTTCGTCTGGACCATCGGCGGCATTACCACCATCGGTTTCTGCGGTGGCTTCGGCGCTTGCTTTATAGAGCAGCTCAGCAATTTTATGTGATACTTTCATAAGCTCTTCAGAGCTGGTTTTAATCGTGTCCGCATCATCGGATTCAATGGCGGCTTTGCAAGCTTCGATGGTGCTTTCCGCCTCTTTGAGTAAATCATCATCAATTTTATCTTTATTTTCACTGATGGTTTTTTCAGTGCTATAAACCAACGAGTCCGCTTGGTTACGGGCTTCTACGGTCTCGCGTTTCTTTTTGTCTTCGGCCTCATTGGTTTCAGCATCTTTCACTAAGTTTTCGACTTCGTCTTTTGAGAGGCCGCCAGAGGATTCAATGGTGATATGCTGAGCTTTGCCAGTCGCCATATCTTTAGCAGAAACATTGACGATACCGTTGGCATCAATATCAAAAGTCACTTCGACTTGTGGCACGCCTCGTGGGGCGGCGGGTAAGCCGTCTAAGATAAACTTACCTAAAGTTCGGTTGCCACCGGCCATTTCGCGTTCGCCTTGTAGGACGTGAATTTCAACACTGCTTTGATTGTCCGCTGCGGTTGAGAACGTTTGGCTTTTGCGTGTGGGGATGGTGGTGTTGCGATCAATGAGTTTCGTCATAACGCCACCCAGGGTTTCAATCCCTAAGGTCAGCGGGGTGACATCTAATAAGAGCACGTCTTTAACATCACCACGTAACACCCCCCCTTGAATGGCAGCACCCATGGCCACGACTTCATCAGGGTTTACACCTTTATGGGGTTCTTTACTGAAGAATTTATTAATTTCTTCGACAACGCGGGGGATACGCGTCGACCCACCGACTAAAATAACTTCATCGATATCGGCGGCTTTTTTGCCTGCATCAGCTAAGGCTTTCTTACAAGGTTCTAAGGTGCGCATGATTAAGTCTTCGACTAATGATTCGAATTTAGCGCGGGTTAACTTAATGTTCATGTGCTTGGGGCCTGAAGCATCGGCGGTTAAGAAGGGGAGGTTGATTTCGGTTTCCATGACACTAGAAAGCTCAATCTTCGCTTTCTCGGCAGCTTCTTTCAAACGCTGTAAGACCATTTTGTCTTTAGAAACATCAATGCCTTGGTCTTTTTTAAACTCGCTAATCAAAAATTCAATAATGTGCTGATCAACATTGTCACCACCTAGGTGGGTGTCACCATTGGTTGCGATTACTTCAACCAGGTTCTCGCCAACCTCTAAAACAGAAACGTCAAAGGTACCGCCACCAAAGTCATAGACGACGATCAACTCATCTTTTTTCTTATCTAATCCGTAAGCCAGTGCGGCTGCGGTGGGTTCATTGATGATGCGTTTGACTTCTAAGCCAGCAATTTTGCCCGCATCTTTAGTGGCCTGACGTTGGCTATCATTAAAATATGCTGGCACCGTGATAACGGCCTCAGTCACTTTTTCACCTAAATAATCTTCCGCAGCACGACGTAGTTTTTGCAGCACTTTGGCAGAGATTTCCGGTGGAGAGAAGTTATCGTCGCCAATTTTGACACGGGCATCGTCGTTTTCGCCTTTAATAATTTCATAAGGGACCATTTTGGCTTCTTCGGGGACTTCGCTAAATTTGCGGCCCATGAAGCGCTTGATGGAGTAAATGGTATGCTCGGGGTTGGTGATCGCCTGACGTTTGGCGACTTGACCGACTAAAACTTCACCTTCTTTATTAAAGGCTACGACGGATGGGGTCGTGCGCGCGCCTTCTTCGTTGACGATAACTTTGGGCTCTCCGCCTTCCATGACGGCCACAACTGAGTTCGTAGTTCCTAAATCAATCCCGATAATCTTACTCATATCTTCTCCTGAAAATTTATCTATATCAACGGTTTATATTAAAAAATTAAAGTATAATATTAGCTTTAAGGCGGCTACTGCTTGTGCTGACTCCATGTCTGCCGCGTCCATAAACTAAGCATGGCGCGCGGAATGTCAAGGTTTCAACGCACCCAATTCATTGACACGGCTGAGAATCTGACTAAGTTACCAGACCTCTATTAGCTGATAAAATTTAAGGGTTTATGTCAAAACGTGATTATTATGAAATTCTGGGCTTGAGTCGCAGTGCCGAGGCCAGTGAAATCAAAAAGGCCTACCGCAAGATTGCCTTTGAGAATCATCCCGATCGGAATCAAGGGAATACTGAAGCCGAAGACCTCTTTAAAGAGGCCGCAGAAGCCTATGAAGTGCTCTCAGACGCGCAAAAGAAGCCACTTTATGACCAATATGGGCATGCAGGGTTGGGGAGCGCTGGTGGGGCTCATCACTATAATAATGCTGAAGAGATATTCTCTCAATTTGGCGATATTTTTGAAGATTTTTTTGGGTTTTCAGGAGGCGGACGTGGGCAAGGCCGGCGCCGGAGCCATGGGGTTGATCTCTCTTATAATCTAGCTATTAGTTTTGAAGACGCTGTTTTTGGCACCGAAGAAGAGATTGAGTTTATAAAACGTGTCACCTGCGAAACTTGTGAGGGCAGTGGTGCCGAAGAGGGATCACAAAAGCAAGCCTGCGAACAATGTGGGGGCCATGGTCAGGTACGGATGAATCAAGGCTTCTTTTCCGTACAAACAACTTGTCCGCAATGTCGCGGCGAAGGGATGTTTAATCCGTCTCCCTGTAAAGATTGTCGTGGTTCCGGTTTAGGGGAGCAGGAAAAGAAAGTGAAAGTGAAGGTTCCGGCGGGAGTCGATCAGCATACGCGTCTGGTTCTTCGCGGCGAAGGCGAAGCCGGTGCTCCCGGGGGGCGCCAAGGGGATCTTTATGTGACTTTGCAAGTACAGGAACATGAGTTATATTGGCGCGAGCACGATCAATTGCATGCAAGTTTAGAGATTTCTATGACGCAGGCGGCGTTAGGTGCTAAATTGGAAGTGGAAACTTTGGATGGTTCAGAGTCGATTGAGGTATCCAAAGGGATTCAGACAGGTGAGACTTTACGTATTAAGAAAAAAGGTATCCCTCATGTTAATAGTAAAAAGCGTGGGGATTTAATTTTGCATGTCTTTGTTAAGACGCCTGAAAAGCTATCGCGTAAGCAGTCTAAGTTATTGGAAGAGTTTGCAGAGATGTCCGGTGAAGTGAATGCCAGTTTAAGGAAGCGCTATGGCAGAAAATAATGCAGGCACTACAGGCAAGATTAAGTCAGAAGATATTTCGTTGTTTTATCGGTACTGGGAAGGGCAAGCTGATAAGCCGGTATTGTTGTTTGTTCACGGATTGGGTGAGCATTCAGGCCGTTATTTAAATCCGGTAAATTTCTTCTCTCAGCGTGGCTATACGATTTATGCCTATGACCATCGTGGCCATGGTCGTAGTAGTGGCCATCGCGCTTATGCCGAGCGTTTTGCACGTTTTGTGGGAGATCTTGAACGTGTGATTACCTTTGTTAAACGGCAAGAGGGCAACAAACCTATCTTTCTGGTGGGGCATAGTTTTGGCGGTCAAGTGGTCTTGACCTATGGTGCTATGCGCGACACCGGAGTCGCTGGAATTATTGCTAGCTCACCTAATTTGCGCTTAGCCATGCAAGTGCCGTGGTTGAAGAAACGTGCGGCTCTGGCATTGTCTTATGTTACGCCGACTCTGGCGATGGATTCTGGCTTGAGTGCCCAGATGATTTCACGTGATCCTGAAGTGGTGGAAGCGTATGACAAAGATCCGCTAGTGAATCATGCGCTCACGGTCCGTTTAGGTGCCGAGATGTTAAGTAATCAAGAGAAGATGCCACAGTATGCCAAGGGTTTTACTTTGCCTTGTTTGCTGCAGCATGGCGAAGCAGATCAAATTTCTGATGTGGAAGGGACAAAAGCTTTTTATCAGTCGTGTTCTTCCCAAGATAAAGCTTTTAAAGCTTATCCTGAAAATTATCATGAGCTGTTTAACGACCTTGACAAGCAAGAGGTCTTTTCTGATATGGACGGCTGGCTGAAACAGCACGGAGCTTAAATGAAAAGGTTGGGATCCATGGCGATTAAATCACTTGTTAGTATGCTGTTATTTGTTTTGACTTTGGCCACTCCTCTGAGTGCCTGGAGTCAAAAGAGTTATAAGTCTATTCTTAAAGATTGGACGCGTGATGATGAAGCGTACAATTGGAGCGAGATGGAAGCTCGCATGGTGTGGCACGCCACTTACTTAAGTGATGATTTTCGTGCGGCTAAGATTGAACGCTATGCTGAGCTTTATAAGTTAAATCCTGAGGAAGTCCTTAAATTAAAAACGGCTGAGCAAGAACAAGCTGCAAAACATGATGCCTTTTTTGTGGCCGTGTATGCGGGTAGCCGGGTGTATCCAGATATCGGTAAAGACCGTAATTTATGGCGGCTCGTGTTAGAAACTCCGGCGGGTTCGGTTCAACCATTGGTTTGGGAAGAAGTTCCAAGAAACCAAGTGACCCGTACGTTATTTCCTTATATTGATCGCTGGGCGCGGCTTTTTGAAGTGAAGTTCCCTAAAAGTATTCAGTCACAAACAGCTAATATTTCTTTGAAGATGGTCGGTGTTCCAGCTGATTCAACTTTGTCATGGAATATCGATAAAATCCGCGCCAAGCGTGCTCAATCTTTTTGAGTCAGCGTATCGTGCTGATAGCTTGATTTGGCGGTTGGGTAATCAATCGTGTAATGCAAGCCGCGGCTTTCTTTGCGTGCTTGGGCGCAGCGGATAGTTAAGTCGGCAATCACGGCGATGTTACGTAGCTCTAATAGGTCGGCGGTGACATGAAAATTCCAGTAATATTCTTTAATTTCTTCGCGTAATAACTGGATACGTCGTGCTGCGCGGGCCAGTCGTTTATCGCTACGGACAATGCCCACATAGTTCCACATCAGTCGTCTAATCTCATCCCAGTTTTGACTGATCACCACTTGCTCATCACTATCACTGGCTTCGCCAGAATCCCATTCAGGAATATCAATTTCAATAGGAGTTTGCTCTTGTAAAGCCGCCACACCCGTACTGGCCGCGCGGTTTGAAAATACCAGGGCTTCCAGTAATGAATTGCTAGCCAGGCGATTAGCTCCATGTAAGCCGGTGCAGGCTGTTTCGCCGGCGGCAAATAAGTTTTTGATACTAGTGCGGCCTTCTAAGTCTGTGACCACACCTCCGCAGAAATAGTGTGCGGCGGGGACGACGGGAATCGCCTGTTGGGTGATATCAATGCCATACTTCAAGCAGCGCTGATAAATATTGGGGAAGCGCTCTTTAATCCAGGCAGTAGGTTGGTGAGAAATGTCTAATAATACGAAATCAAAACCACCTTTTTTGATTTCGTTGTCGATGGCACGTGCCACGATATCGCGTGGGGCTAATTCAGCCCGTTCATGATAAGTCGACATAAACTCTTCACCATTAGGGAGGCGGAGTTTAGCCCCTTCACCTCGAATGGCTTCAGAGATTAAAAAAGATTTGGCTTCTGGATGAAATAAACAGGTGGGGTGAAACTGAACAAATTCAAGATTTGCCATTTGGGCGCCGGCACGATAGGCCATGGCCATACCATCCCCCGTGGCAATGTCGGGATTGGATGTATAGAGATAAACTTTTCCAGCACCGCCAGTGGCCAACAAGGTCACGCCTGCACGTACGGTATGAATCTTATCTTGCTCGGTGTCTAAGACATAGGCTCCTAGACAAGTGGCGGCTGTAGAACTTTGTGGGTCTAGTTTCTGATTAGTAATGAGATCGATAGCAAAATGATGTTCCAGTAATTCAATATTTTTATGTTCGCGAATGGCTGTGATAAGCGCTTGTTCAATCGCACGTCCCGTGGTGTCTTTTGAATGCAGGATGCGTCGGATGGTGTGACCGCCTTCCTGACCTAAGTCAAAGGCACCATCTTGTTTGCGCGAGAATTCGACACCCCAATTAAGGAGGCGTGCTATTTGATGAGGCCCATCTTTAATCACAAGTTCGACGACATCTTGATGGCACAATCCCGCTCCGGCGGTAAAAGTATCTTCGGCATGACTGCTGAATGAATCATCACTTTCAGACACGGCGGCGATGCCACCTTGAGCAAAATTAGTATTAGAGTCGGCATGCCCTTTTTTGGTCACTATCAACACGCGTCCGTGTTGAGCAACTTCCAGCGCATAAGAAAGTCCGGCAATACCGGACCCAATCACGAGAAAGTCTGTTTCATAGCTCATAGGGCCTTGTAGCAGGAATATTTGGGAAATCAACTAGTGTGTGGGGGCTTACCAATCGATTGCCATCTGGGAGTGACAATGCTAAGCGCTTGCCATGCCTTGGATGGAGCGGGTTAGAAGCCGACAGCGAATGCGTAAGAAACACTTACTGGGATGGGCCAATTACCTGACCTATGCCCGCATTGTGACGATTCCCTTATTTGTTGTGTTGATGTCTTGGATCACTCCGGCACCCGGGCTGCCTACGGCCATGGATGTCTGTCTCAATTGGTTGGTGACCCTTTTCTTTATTCTGAGTGGATTTACGGATGTTGTCGATGGTTATTTAGCCCGTCGCGGGGGTGATTCAGGCACTTTTGGTAAATTCTTAGATCCTTTAGCCGATAAGCTTGTTACGACGGCCGTGTTGGTTATGTTGATTTACTTGAATCGTTTGCCGGCTTGGATTGCTGTGGTGCTGATTTCTCGTGAGATTACGATTACGGCGCTCAGAGGAATGGCGATTAGTGAAGGTTTGGTGATTGCGGCGAGTCAATGGGGTAAACGCAAATCTTTATTAGAGCATTTCGCATTAAGTGGTTTGTTAATCTATTATCCGATGTGGGGCCTAAACTTTCACGTGATGGGTTTATGGTTGATTTATGGTACTATGATTGTCTCAGTCGCTTCAGGGGTTCATTATATTTGGCAGTTTTTTGCTGAGGTGTTGGAACAACAATCGAATCAAAAAGAATTATTCGAAGAAGAATAGGGGGACCTTATGCCAGTAGCACGTGTGACAAAATTGATTGCGTCTTCGCCCGAAAGCTGGGAAGCCGCAGCGCGGGTGGCTTTAGACCGTGCCACCAAAACCATTCGTGGAATGACTGGGATGGAAGTGGTTTCGCAGAAGGCAAAGATTGTTGAAGGTAAGATTACGGAATATCGTATTGAGGTGAATATCACCTTTGTGTTGGATACGTGAGGCTCGTAGGGGCGAATCTTGTATTCGCCCGCGCGTATGATCAACTAATGGGCGATCACAAGGATCGCCCCTACA
>JAJFLM010000412.1 GCA_021772655.1 Deltaproteobacteria bacterium | reverse complement strand
CTGGAAAAAATATAGGTACCTGATGGCTTACTGACTCCGGTCAGAATGCCGTAAAAACAACGGCGCAACATCCCGGTTGGGTGTTGCGCCGTTTTGGTTTTGACTGAGTCAAATTTCAGTAGCAACAGGTATCAATTAGCGGCCTGTTAGTCACTACCGTTACCGAACAAGAATTCAAATTGCCAGGGCATATCGATGTGCAGTCCGAGTGCGCCGAGGTTTACCTGCGGAATATCCGGATTCGGGAAGAGTAGGACGTTTGGAAAAGGGGCGTGGCCGCCAGGCGAATTGGCTTTGTATTCTGTGGCGCTACTAAGGCCGCAGTAGGGTGCTCATTGGGTGAGGTAAATTGATTAACTTATTGGAATACATTGGGTATTTAGGTGAATTTGCACTGTTATTCTAGATTGGATTACAGGGCTTCAGTCTAGCGCCCGACTACCCTACTCAGTATAGTTTAACTGCTGTGCATCAATAAGAGATACGAAATGAAATATATCGCACCACAAACTGGCGAAAAAGCTTTTACCTGCCCACACTGCGCCACATTGTCACAACAAAAGAATTGGTGGTACGACACTAACGGCGGTGGGCCACATCCTAAGCCACATTCTAGTTACCCCATTTTTCTAAGTATTTGTACGCATTGTAAAGGCCATACACTTTGGTTTGAAAATCAGTTGATTTACCCTGACAGAGGCAACGCTCCAGCACCAAATTCTGACATGCCTGAAGATGTTAAAAAAGACTACGAAGAAGCAGCAACCATTTACTCTAAATCGCCGAGGGGAGCAGGAGCGTTATTGCGCTTATCACTGCAAAAATTATGTAAAAATTTAGGTGGTGGCGGTGAAAATATAAACAAAGACATCAAACTATTAGTAGGTAAGGGTTTGCCTGTACAAGTCCAACAAGCGCTAGATTCTGTACGCGTTATTGGTAATCATGCCGTACATCCAGGTCAAATCGATACCGATGATCCAAAAGTGGTGGAAAGCTTATTTTCCTTAGTCAATATCGTTACAGATTATATGATTTCAAGACCTAAAGAAGTTGCGGAAATATATGGCAAATTACCTGATGGCGCTAAACAAGCGATAGAGAAACGTGATAAAAATGCATAATAATGAGCTGTATCTGACCGTGGGATACGCCGCGCCGCTTAGTAATATATTGCATGTCTGTTGAGCTTAAGCGTTATGACAATGATTTAAAGAAACAATTGCGGACCGACCACGTTTTATGGAAGGGTTTGATCTATCAACCTGTCCAGTTGACACCAATTATATGGTGTCAGACGCCGATATATTTACTAAATAATGGTCAGGACTGATCAATGAAAAAAAATAATGCTAAATTTATTCAATTCTTACATTTTTTTTTCGTGCTGTTTCTATTGCCTCCATCTGTAAACGCAAATGAGAAAAGCGATAAAATATCAAAACTCATTTTTGAAAGCACTGCTAAGATCGTTGGTGAAAATAAGATTGGTGCAAAAGTAACAATGGATTGGAAATCTAATAAAGAGGTGGCAGATGTTTCTTCATACGAAGGCGATAAGCGCACCGCAACCGTAGAAACGACAATACAGTATCTTGGTGAAAATGAAAATACCATCTTTCCTGAAATTAATAGTAGTGACCATGCAGTAGTATTTTTGGTTTCGAGGCTTATCGCATTACAACATCTATCAACGCTTGTAGGCGAATCAGACAATGATCTAATTATCAAAGACTATTTAAATAGGGAAGTTTCCGACATCAAAATGATGCTTAACGGAACAGTTGACTACGGAGCTATGTATTTAAAATCAAGAAAGATGCGGGATGACAAAAGAGCATTATTTTTATATCAGAACAAAGGATTTATAGGTGAAAAGCTAACATTAATGATGGAGAAACCAAATATTGCAAACTATCTTGCCAATAAGACAAGTTTGATTTCTTTGATAGAGGCATGTGTCGCAGTGCCAGAGCAATGCGTTAATTTAGCAAAATAAAGCCCTAAATAAAAAACTTAGGGTCTACCATTAAAATTACAGAGTAGATTGGGTTGATAAGATAACCTTCCAGTAAAAATCAGGGCGAGGTCTTGCAATGCCACTACATATTGACCCTACGTCTCGATTTGACTCTGATACACACTATCCGCCGCAGCTAATGCGACACCTATTTCGATAACCCCGCGCCGGCCTAGTACGGATTCAAGAGCCGACAGGCAGAGCAGCACGTTCTGGCGGCGGGCGGAGTAGCCCATCAGGCCGATACGCCAGACTTTGCCGGCACCTTCGCCGAGTCCGGTACCGATCTCGAGGCCGAAATCGTTGAGTAGCTCGGTTCTGATTTCTGCGTCATTAATGCCTTCTGGAATAAATACCGCGTTGAGCTGTGGCAGCCGTTCGGCGACGGGAACCTGAAATCCCAGCCCCATTGCCTCCAGACCATCCCGTAGCGCCTGGTGATGGAGTTGATGCCTGGCCCAGGCTTGGTGAAGGCCTTCTTCTTCAAGCAGGGTCAGGCTCTCGTGGAGCGCATAAAGGGCGTTTATGGGGGCAGTGTGGTGGTAGCTGCGACCGCCATCGCCCTGCCAGTAGCCGAGGACCAAATTCAGATCAAGGAACCAGCTCTGCACAGGGGTAGTGCGGGCAGCTACCCGGTCCAGTGCTGCCTGGTTAAAACTCACCGGCGATAACCCCGGCACGCAGGAGAGGCATTTCTGACTGCCGGAATAGATTGCGTCGATATCCCAGTCATCTACCGCTAGTTCAATGCCTCCGAGGGAGGTGACCGCATCAACAATGGTCAGGCAGCCGTGCTCGTGGGCCAAAGCCACCAGCGTTTTAACATCGGATACGGCCCCGGTGGAGGTCTCTGCATGGACCATGGCCACCAGTTTGGCATCTGGGTTTTGTTGCAATGCCTCGCGCAGTTTTTCCGGGT
>JAJFLM010000411.1 GCA_021772655.1 Deltaproteobacteria bacterium | reverse complement strand
GCTCAGGCATCGGCGGGCTGCCGGGTATCGAAGTGGGCCATGCCGCTTATTTGAAATCTGGCCCACGAAAAATATCGCCATTTTTTGTGCCCAGTAACATCATTAATATGGTCTCAGGTAATGTTTCGGTGGCCTGGGGTTTTCAGGGACCTAATATCGCCCTGGTTTCTGCCTGTGCATCCGCGACCCACAGTATCGGTGACGCTGCTCGGTTAATCGAATATGGTGACGCCGACGTAATGATTGCCGGCGGCGCTGAGAAAGCTACCAGTGCGACAGGACTCGGTGGTTTTGCAGCCGCTCGGGCACTGTCCACCCGCAATGATGATCCACAGGCGGCTAGCCGACCCTGGGACCGGGATCGGGATGGGTTCGTACTCAGCGATGGTGCTGGCGTGTTAGTGCTGGAAGAATACGAACACGCCAGGGCTCGAGGCGTGGATATCTATGCCGAAGTGATTGGCTATGGCCTCAGTGGTGATGCCTATCACATGACTAACCCTGAACCGAGCGGGGACGGTGCTTACCGATGCATGAAACTGGCACTAAAAAATGCCGGTTTGAATGCAGAGCAAATAGGCTATATCAACGCCCACGGTACCTCAACTCCAGCCGGCGATATTGTTGAAGTCAAGGCGATAAAACGGACGTTTGCTGACCACGCAGAGCAACTTTTAGTGAGCTCTACCAAATCAATGACTGGCCACCTGCTGGGCGCGGCCGGGGGAATTGAGGCGGTCTATACGGCACTGGCTTTAAAACATCAGGTGGTTCCGCCGACGATTAATCTTGATGATCCGGATGAGGATTGTGATCTTGATTTTGTCGCCCACACCGCCCGCGATGCGGCCATTGACGTGGCTATGAGTAACTCTTTTGGGTTTGGTGGAACCAACGCCACGCTGATTTTCAAACGCAGTTGAGCTTGATCAGGCATCCCTGAGGAGCAGGTTATTGCGCCGTCGAGTATTGCTGCTACTCACGCTGATAACCCTGTTGCTGGCGGCGTTTGCCGCTACCAATCTACAGACCTGGCTCGGCAACACTGCATTACGTATCGATGAACCGCAAACCTTCAGGGTGGAGCGGGGGGACACATTGACCGCATTGTCCGCCCGCTTGAGTGATGGCGGTCTGTTAACGAATCCGCAATCCTTGCTCTGGTTGGCCAGGTTACAGGGCGGGGGCAATCGGATTCTGGCTGGTGAGTACGAATTGCTCCCGGGGCAGACCGTGGCGCAATTATTAATCGCGTTGACTAGTGGCAGTACCATAAAAGAGCAGTTCACCATCATTGAAGGCGATACCTTTGCGCAGATGATGGCAAAAATGCATTCGGCGCCGGGGGTGGTAGATACCCTCAGCGGATTGCTACCGGCGCAGATCATGCAGCGTTTAGGTTTACCTGAGCAGACAGCTGAAGGTAATTTTTTCCCCGATACTTATTATTACAGCGCTGGCATAACCGACCTGGTTTTACTCAGGCGGATCTACCAGACGATGCAGACCCACTTGCAGGATGCCTGGCAGTCCCGGGCCGAGGGACTGGCGATAGATTCCCCACAGGCAGCGTTGGTTCTGGCGTCTATTATTGAAAAAGAGAGCGGCACCGAGAGTGAGCGGCGCCGAATTTCCGGGGTATTCCATCGGCGCCTAGAGCAAGGTATGCGCCTGCAGGCTGACTCGACGATTATTTATGGTTTGGGTTCTGATTTCGATGGTGACTTGCGGCGAGCAGATATGCGCCGCGATACCCCCTATAACAGCTATTTGCATGGTGGATTGCCGCCAACGGCCATCGCTCTGCCAGGGTTGGCCTCGATTCGCGCGGCAGTCAATCCAGATCGTAGCGATGAAACGCTTTATTTCGTTGCTACCGGTGAGGGTGGGCACAAATTTTCTACTACACTGAAAGAGCATAATCGTGCCGTCAGGCGTTATCAGTTGGGCATCAAATGAGTAGCGGTCGATTTATCACTCTTGAAGGTAGTGAAGGTGCCGGTAAAAGTACCGCGGCCGTAGCGATAGCCAGGTGGTTGAAATCCCGTGGAGTGGACCTGGTGGTCAGCCGTGAACCTGGCGGTACAGCGTTGGGCGAGCAGCTACGGTCATTGTTGCTGGATCCCGCAACGGGTGATCTCGCCGCTGAGAGTGAACTGTTAATGATGTTCGCTGCCCGAGCGCAACATATTCAGCAGATAATTCAGCCCGCGCTTGATCGTGGACAATGGGTGCTCTGTGATCGCTTTACTGACGCCAGCTTTGCCTATCAGGGTGGGGGCAGGGGGCTGCAGTTTGAGCGTATAGCTGCGCTAGAACAATGGCTACACCCCACCTTGCAGCCAGATCTTACGCTGCTATTTGACCTGCCGGTAGAGCAGGGGCTGCAGCGAGCAGGTAAGCGTAATTCTCCAGACCGGTTTGAGCAGGAAAAGCTGCAGTTTTTTACCGCGGTTAGCGACGCCTATCGGCAGCGTATGCACCAACACCCTGAGCGGATAAAGCAGGTTGATGCGAGTCAGTCTGTTGAGCAGGTGCTGCGCGAGGCACAGCAGTTACTGGAGCCCCTGCTTTGAGC
>JAJFLM010000042.1 GCA_021772655.1 Deltaproteobacteria bacterium | reverse complement strand
GGGGGCCGCGAAAAAGCATCACATGCCCCCCAAACCCCCGTGTAAAAACAGTCGGCATAGCCGCGGTTTTTACATTATCTTGGTGAAACACCTAGCCCTAACTCCTTCATCACTTTTTGTAGATCTTCCCACGCCTCTTTCTTTTTTTCGGCGTTGCGGAGGAGATAAGCAGGATGGAACGTCGGCATGACTTGAATACCCGCCACTTCATGAAATTGACCACGCAATCGAGTGATACCCATGCTGGTTTGCAATAAAGACTTCACGGCAATACTCCCCAAACACACCATCATTTTAGGTTGAATCACCTGAATCTGTCGCAGTAAAAATGGCGAGCAGGTTGCCATCTCATCGGGTTCCGGATTGCGGTTATTAGGCGGCCGACACTTGACGATGTTGGCAATATAGACATCCTCACGTTTCAAACCCATCGCTTGAATCATTTTAGTCAGCAGCTGTCCGGCACGTCCGACAAAAGGTTCTCCTTGACTATCCTCATCACGACCGGGACCTTCACCAATAAACATCAAATCCGCTTGGGGGTTGCCCACGCCAAAAACAATATTGGTGCGGCCGGCCGCTAATTGACAGCGCTGACAATTAACTAAGTCCGCCTGAATACTTGCTAAGCTTTCAGTTTGAGGCATCACTTTAATCGAAATAGGTTCAGGAGAATTTACAGGCACAGGGTCCACCATAGGGATCGCAAGCTCCTCTACAGCTCTTGGCCGCGGTAAATCGGGAACCCCTAAATCCTGTAAATACCTTAACGTTGCCTTAATGGGTACGCGTGGGTCACTTGAATTCATTCTGCGCATCTAACGACATGCCTGGAAAACTGTCACTCTTTTTTACGCACTTGCTATGACCTGCAAATCAGCTATCATCCAACCATGTTTTATTGTTGCCTTATCATTACAAGCTTAATCTGTTGGTTGGCCCCACTTGATAGCTTTGCCTGGGGACCTATCACTCACTTAGATTATGCTTCCGAGGCCTTAAAGCACATCGGGCAATTTCCAGCCGCGATCCAAAGTATTTTACAAACCCATCCGAAAGATTTTCTCTATGGAACTTTAGCAGCAGATATCACTGTAGGTAAAAGTTATGTCGACTATATATATAATTGTCATAACTGGCGCGTCGGTTTCTTATTACTCAACGAAGCCAAAGACGAACGCCAACAAGCCTGCGCCTATGGTTATTTGACCCACCTGGCTGCTGATATCGTCGCCCATAATTATTTTGTACCGGCTACTACTATCCGTAGCTATTCCATGCGCGCACTGGGACATGTTTATTGGGAAATGCGTTTTGACTCGCGCTGCTCTAAACAAACTTGGGCCTTAGCCAAAGAAATCTGTGGTACGGATTATTCTCACGATGATGAACTGTTTCAACGGATGCTCAGACGTACCTTGTTCTCTTTCAAGACCAACAAACGTATTTTCAATAGTATTCTTAATCTTCATAAACTGGATAAGTGGCGCGGTGGCATGCAACAGCTGGATCGCAAATCTAAATGGAGCCTCACCCCAGAAGAAATCCCCCATTTTAGAGAACTGGCCATGGAATCTGTGTTGGCCTTTTTAAGCGACCCCGCTTCGGCACCTTGCACGAAAGTGGACCCTACCGGTTCGGATAAACTACTCTATGCCCAGCAAACCAGGCGGCATTTACACCGGGCTTTTCGCAAAAAACAGATCACGAAAGCTGAGGCTGAAGTTTTCGTAATTCAAAGCCAAGCGGCCTTGGCTGCAGCTATTTATAAAGAAAAAGCCCTGCCTGAAGTTGTTGAACTCTTTAGCTAATATTTCAATTATTACAATAACTTACAATGATATTCTCCCATTAAACTGAAACCACGATCATTACTGGAGAATAAGTCAGCAACTTTTCCCTAATTTTGACGAAACTGCGCGGCGCAGCATTTTTTAGTTAAACAGACGGGAGAAAGTCATAATGAAACGATTTCTTACACTTATTGTCAGTGCCATGGCAGCGGGCTTACTGCTTGCTCAGTCAGTTCAAGCCGCACCTGGCTTTGATGGCTTAGCTTATAAACACGCCACCGATCACGGTTACTACATTAGCGTCCAAGGTTCTGAAACCTTAGGGCAGAAAAATTGGGGTGCCGGTTTAGCCCTACATTTCATGAATGGATCGATCGCCCTGGAAAACGCTCTCGGACAAAAGATTCGTGATGTCGTCGGTAACCAATTTACGACTCAAGTCTTCGGCGCCTTTGGGGTGACCGATTGGTTAAACCTTGGTGTGTTAGTGGACTTTGTTCCGTATCAAGAGTTCTCACATGCCCTCACCGGCATTGCCGACAATGGCGCACGCATGGGTGACATTCGCGTGGAAGCGAAATTCCGCATCCTGGATGTTCAACAATACCCGGTGGGCCTCGCCTTCGTCCCTTATGTGACCATCCCAACCGGTAAAGAAAACCGCTTTGCCGGTCATGGTAGCTTTACGGGTGGTGGTGAGATTGTGGTTGAATCAAAGCGTTTTCAAAACCGTTTTTCTGTTTCAGCCAACGTTGGTGGCCATCTCCGTGAGAATGTCATTCTTAACCAAGGCACACGCGTCGGACACGCCTTAACTTATGGCGTCGGTGCTAACTATGCTTTTAATAAATTCGTTGAAGCCATTGCCGAAATCAAAGGGGCGACCCGTTTTGCTGATCTCTTTGGTAGTAACTACCGCCCATTGGTCGGTCGTGGGGGTGTCCGCATTTTTCCACATCAGAACTTAGCCATTACGGCAGGTGCCGGAGCTGGTATCATCAAGAGTGTGAGTGCTCCTGATTTAGAAGGCTTTGTAAACATTGCTTACACACCGGCATACAAGCATTATAGCCCGCCACCGCCACCACCTATCCCTACATGTAAAGATGCGGATAAAGATGGCGTATGTGACTTAGAAGATCGCTGCCCTGCAGAAGCCGGTCCAACCGCCAACTGCGGTTGCCCGGAAAAACCAATGATGGAAGTTGATGCCGATGCGAAACAAATCCGCAATCAAAAGATTCACTTTGAGTTCAACAAATCTATGATTCGCCCGAATTCTTATGGCATCTTAGACACCATCGCCAAAACCATTGAAATACGCCCTGACATCACACATGTCCGCGTGGTGGGCCATACTGATAGCATTGGTTCAGATAACTACAACCAACGCCTGTCAGAAAAGCGCTCTAAAGCGGTCTATGATTATTTGGTGAATAAAGGAGTTCCCACCGGCCGGATGGCTCAATTTGGTAAAGGTGAAACTGAACCCATCGACACCAATGATACCGATGAAGGCCGTGCTAAAAATCGCCGAGTGCAGTTTGATATTGATATTCTGCCCTCCAGTGGTGCTGCTTGTAAGACGAAATAGGCTCATCACTTACAAAAGAGCTCATCATTCATAAATCAACCCCCGAACAGCTCACCGGCTGTTCGGGGGTTTTTTTGTATCCCGTGGAAACTAGTGTATACGCCCAGTCTTTAACTTTTATTGACACAGCGCACTCTTCTTCTCTACTATGGCGCGGTTTAGGGGGATGATCGCTATCATCTAAAAAAACGCATCCAAGTAATTTTTATGATAATTTAAACAAAGGACTTCGTTATGAAGGCATTTAAGTTTCTGTTGGTGGGTCTACTGGCTCAATTTCTTGTCGTTTCTGGTGTTGATGCAGCGGCGGGTTTCAATTCCATCAGTTTTAAACCCAGTACCAGCCAAGGGCCCTATTTCTCTGTCGAAGGCTCGCAAACACTCGGGCAATGGGGGCATGCTGCGGGTCTATGGGCTGAATTCTCAAATGATTCTGTCGTCGCATTCACTGCAAGTGGAGTTAGAATTAGAGATGTTATTAATGAACAATTTGTAATCAACGCCGGGGGCTCTCTTGGCTTATTTAATTGGTTAGATTTCGGCGCTTCTGTAGCATTTGTCCCCTATCATGACTTTGATCACCCTGTAACTGGCGTTTCTGATAATGGCGCCCAAATGGGTGATATCCGCCTGAATTTCAAAGCACGTCTATTGAATAATAAAAAATATCCTATTGGCATTGCCTTTGTTCCTTTTGTCGCTATTCCAACCGGTGATGAAAGTCACTTCGTCGGCGACGGCAAAGTCACTGGTGGAGGTATGCTGGTTTTTGAAACTAAAAAACTTTGGGACCGCTTTCAAATGGCCGTTAATGTCGGTGGTGAAGTTCGCAGTGGAGCC
>JAJFLM010000410.1 GCA_021772655.1 Deltaproteobacteria bacterium | reverse complement strand
AAAATTTTTAAAGCAGGTTAAAAAAGAGAGCGAGCATTTACGGCGTTTTCCGGACTCCGGCCGTGTTGTTCCTGAGTTAGGTCGTAGTGAGATACGAGAACTCGTGATTGGTAACTATCGTATTATCTATAAGGTGATGATAAAAAGCGTTTCGATCCTAACCGTCTTTGAAGCACATCGACGCTTTAGGCCCTAAGCTTTAATCCCTCCAACCTTTATCCCATTGACAGCCCCCAAAGCCGGGACTTACAATCCCGTTCCCATGGGAGGCTATGAAATGGATACTTTAGAATTCTGGTTACAAGCACCGCTGCTTTGGTTTCTTATTGGGCTGGCCTTGATGCTCATTGAATTTATGAGTTCTGGGATTCTGATTGTGTTCTTTGGTGTGGGCGCCTGGATTGTTTCTCTGATCTGTCTTGGTATGAACATTTCTTTGACCTCTCAACTACTTATATTCCTGATTACCTCAGTCTTAATGTTAGTGACTTTAAGAAAATGGCTAAAAGGCCGCTTGGCTAGCCGTTCTTCTTGGTTTGGTGGTAAAGAGACTGACTTAGAGGAATTTATAGGGAAGCGGGTGAGTGTCCAAACTAAGATCACACCAACCCAGCGCGGCAAGGTATTGTTTAGAGGCACGCTTTGGGAGGCAGAAGCCGAAGTGGAGATTCTCAAAGGGGCAAGCGCAGAAATTATCGCAAGCGATAGCATTATATTAATCGTCAAACCATTATCATAGCGAGGTCATACATGATTATTAACATCGTCTTAATTGGGCTGATTCTTTTTGCCTTAGCTACTTTTTATAAAACAATTCGTATTGTTCCGCAGAAGTCTGCTTTTGTGGTGGAGAGACTGGGTAAGTATACCAAGACTATGGTTGCCGGACTTCATGTCCTGATCCCTTTTATTGATAAGGTCGCTTATAAACATTCTCTTAAAGAACAAGCGCTCGATGTGCAGCCGCAAATTTGTATCACTAAGGACAATATCTCTGTTGAGGTGGATGGGGTGATTTATTTGCATGTCCTTGATGCGGCTAAAGCATCTTATGGGATTAATGATTATCAATTTGCGGCGATGCAATTAGCGCAAACCACCATGAGAAGTGTGATTGGTAAACTCGACTTGGACAAAACCTTTGAGGTGCGTGAATCGATTAACGGCGCTATTGTTGAGGCCGTGGACCATGCCTCGGAACCTTGGGGCGTTAAAGTCACACGTTATGAAGTCAAAAATATTATTCCACCGAAGAGCATTAAAGATGCGATGGAAAAACAGATGCGGGCAGAGCGTGAAAAGCGTGCAGTGATTGCGGAATCAGAGGGAGCTAAGCAATCTAAAATCAATCGTGCTGAGGGTGAAAGGCAAGAAATGATTTCTGTTTCTGAAGGTGAAAAACAGCGACGCATCAACGAAGCGGAAGGTCGGGGGCAAGAGATTGAACGTGTGGCTCAGGCGACGGCTAAAGGGATTAAAGAAGTTGCGCTGGCTATCAATTCAGAAGGTGGCTTAAATGCTGTGAACATGCGAATTGCAGAGCAATACTTAGATGAGTTTGGTAATCTTGCGCGGACGAATAATACATTGATCATTCCACAGAACGTTACGGATATCGCTGGAATGGTGGCTTCGGCCATGCAAGTTATTAAAAATGAGGGGAATGGTGTGGCTCCATTGACCCGGGGAAAGACCGAAGGATAAAGAATAATCCAGGATTTAGGCTATTTTAGAGGGGTTGTTTTATTCAAAAATGATGATGAAAAGAGCTACAGGCACTGCGTTTTAACGGGAAAGCTTAAAATAGCTCATTCGCAAATTCTTAAAAACTCTATATTATTCATATAGTTAGAGTACCTAATTATATTCTAATTTCACTTGATTATGCTTTTTTAAAAGAGCATATCTGTTCCTGATAGGCTTAGGGAAAAATGCGGGAAAATTCACAACAAAAGCAGGCGTTTGCCGAATATAGGCTGGTTTAGTTTATGATAGGTATATTCGGACAACAAGCAGCTCTGTCTCAGATGGCTATGCTTCAGGGGGGTGCGTTATTAGCATCCGCTACGGTGCAGGACCATTTGAGTCTTGCAACTCAAATCCAAGCGAGTTTGCGGCAACCGGATCCCTCCCAAGCGCTTGAAGAAATCCTTCCCGATTTACGTGAACAAGTTGAAGAGATAGACGATCCACATCCTGATTTTGCTGCTTTTCATCAATTGTTGAGTCGTGTGGTCACCGGTGAATCGGGTGGTTTGAATGGGCACGCGCAGCAGACGATGCAGACTTTAAACGTAACAGCTGATGGGATTATTACCCTGGCTACTCAATTTCATCCGGCAGAGTCAGCAGAGTTTTTTCAATTTGCTCAAGCACAGCAAACGGCGGTTGGTGTGAGAGCTCCGAGTCGGGCTTTACAACAAGAGTTTGCAGCTGTTGTGGGTTCGCCAGTGCAAGTGAGGGCTAAAGGTATTGATGAAAGCCCGACACCACCGCCAGCCTCGGTAGCTCGTAGAACCGCTAGTCAATCTATCCCACCGGCTTCTGCTCGAAGAGATACCATGTCATCAATGTCACCAATTTCTTTAGAGGTGTTTAGGAAGACTGGTGAGGTTGTTAAGGTGTGTTCTGATGAAGAGTGTCGAGCACCTAATCCCGTTCAACATAAATGTTGTTCAGAATGCGGTACAAAACTGGGGAAACGCACAAAGGGCGAAACACGCTTTGCTACGGCGCTTTTTACAGACCTTAAAGGGTTTACAAATAAAAGTAGGAACATGACGGGTGAAAGGTTGGCACAAACCTTAGGTAGACTGTTTAGTTATTTAAAGCCTCAGATTAGAGCTCTCGAAGGTACTCATATTAAAGATATCGGTGATGCGATAATGGCAGGGTTTGCGGTTGAGAATTCTTATGAAGACCATCCTGTTCGCGCTGTTCGCGCTGCTCTTGCAATGTTGAATATTCTGCCGGCAGCCAACGAGGAATTAATGGGTTTAGGTTACATTGATTCTCCATGGGACATGCGCATTGGTATTAGTACCGGTGAGATGTTTGTGATCCCTAAGGGTAAGGACGGTATTGATCTGTTAGGAAATAAAGTTACAGAAGCATCACGTGCCGAGAGTTTAAAAGGAGCTTCCTTAATAGAACCTGGAGATTCTCCTATTGAAGATAGAAGTCGTGTCATTATTACTGAAGATACATTGATTCATTTAGGTGGTCGTTTTGAAACTTCTTATCTTGGTAGGGTTGAGGTGAAAGGGCGTGCTGATGGTATTAAAATGTATGAAGTCATCAGCGAGAAGCCAGAAGATGCCGTAGTTAGAGTACGTGGACAGGAATTAAGCCAGTTTTATGGTCGAGAGGTAGAGTTGTCTAGCTTAGAGGGGATCTTTGCTGGTGCACTAGCTGGTGAATCTAAATTGGCTCTCGTTAATGCTGAAGCTGGCCAAGGTAAGTCTCGTCTCGCAGCTGAGTTTATTAAATCTATTAGGCAAGATAATGTAGAGTTAGTTACGATTGGTGTTAAGGGTGTTGACCGTGAAGTGCATCCACCATATTCGTATTTAGCTGAGTTAATGAGCAATGCGATGAGGGTTAGTCCTAATGATTCTGTAATGCAAATTGAGTCAAAGATTAGAACATTTGTTAGACACAATCTACAGAGTTCAAGTAAAGTGCGTGAGCAAGCTACACAGCTCCTAGCTTATTTGGTGGGAGCACCAATTGATTTTGATGATTCGAATAGATCACATGAAGAGGATGAGGAATTAAGAAACATTCAAAGAATTGTAGCAGAAGAAGTAGGGGATTTAAGAAGTGACCCTGCTCGGTTTAGAGATTCTGTTAAAGATGTTGTAACTAAGTTATTTTATGGTCTTACTTCAACAACACCTCTTGTATTAGCTTTGGAAGATACTCATTGGGCTGATACTCAGTCACTTGAGTATATAAGTAATTTGTTAGAAACCTTAGCAGACCGTCCTATTATGGCATTGGCGCTGACTCGTCCTGTTAGTTTTGATGAGCAAATGGAAATTTTCTCCGGTAAGTATGATTCTGAAGTGATCACGCTTTCTGATCTTAGTGCCGTGGCATTGCAAGATATGGCCTATGATTTATTAAGAATTACAGACGCTAGTGCTAGGGAAGAAAAGGAAGCTCTTGTGCAAATGTTGATGATGCAATCAGGACGCAACCCCTTTATTCTTCATGAAATGGTACGTGCATATAATGATGGTTGGATTAGACAGGATAAAGAGGGGCAGTGGGAATTTATCGGAGCTGGTGGCGTTAAAGTAACCCCTTCTGCTCAGAGTTTTCTACAAGCGCGTATTGATCGTTTAAGTGAAGAAGAAAGACGGGTTGTAGATATTGCTGCTGTTGTTGGGGGCAAGTTTGACGTTAATATATTAAGTTATTTTGGCATTAATAACCCTCATGAATTACTTGCGGATTTAGAAGGTAAAGATATTATTTCACCGAGTGGTTTAAACGAAACTAGCTCAGATGAGTATGTGTTCCGTCATGATATGCTGCGTGAAACTGCATATCGTATGATGAATGAGGCAACAAAAAATAATTTACATTCAAGTGTTGCAGCCTATTTAGAAGAAAGTTTCTATGATGATCGAGCGATTATTGCCTCGCATTTAGAAAGGTCTGGAGATTACGCGAAGGCAGTGAATTACTATTTTTCTGTTGCAGAACAATCGATGGATCATGCTCATTTTGGGTTGGCCGCTTCCTTGTACCAAAAAGCTTATGATATTGTGGTTAATGAATTAGATGATGCTGTATTAAGTATTAAAAGCTTAATTGGTTTAAGTTTGGCATATGGATCTTTAAGAGAG
>JAJFLM010000409.1 GCA_021772655.1 Deltaproteobacteria bacterium | reverse complement strand
CACTTCTTTTCGCCGCACTTCTTTTCACCACACTTCTTTTCACCGCACTTTTTTTCGCCACATTTTTTCTCTCCGTGACCATCAGCGTGTGCTAATTCAAAGCTGCCTTTAACTTCTTTATATTTAAAAAATTCGTTGCCTTGATCAGCCGTTGTATGTGTGGCGCCAAAAGCAGATCCACCCATTAGTAAGCCGACAACAGCGCCACCAAGAGCAAGACCTTTTTCTTTGGTTGATTTGGCCATGTTCATTCTCCTTCATTTAAGATTAGTTATCCCGTTGCTTCATGTGCGACACTCATTGTCGACATTTGTTATAGATGTGCTTCGGATTAAAAGGTCTTAGCAAAAAAAGCGGGTTGCAGGCAAAGTAAAAACGCAGGCCTTCAAAGGGCACCTAGGCCTATTTTGATATAGATATCAAATCCTTATGGAATCTCTGTAAGCTTGGAAATGTAAAGGTTAGGTAAAAAAATATCCTCAAACGAGCTGGTGATGGCTTTAGAGGTATTTTGCAATCAGCTTTTGTGCTTGTTGGCGACGTGAGCGGCAGCGTGTGTTGTTCCAATATTTTGTCACCGCCGTTGCGATAGGGTCTCCCGTACGGTTTTCGTCAGCTATCATTTTAAATATGTCTTGTAGCCAAAAGAGGCTTTCTAGAAATTGTAAGCGTTCGGCTGTGCGCAGTTCGAAGATACTGCCTTGAGAGAGGCGTCTTTTTGTCGAGAGGACAGCTCCTAAATGACGTTGGATTTGATCACTGATAAAGCGAGCAAAACTTGCTTCATTCTGAGGCCAAGCCCCCCTGGCATCAACTTCTTGGATAAGAGCGCGTCGTGTTTTAGTTGAGAGTTGGTCCCAAGCCTTAGGGTAGGCTTGAGGGATGGCATCCACCCGAGTTGCAAAAGGAGTAAAGGCTCGCGTCTGATCTAATTGTTGGAGCACTCTTAGGATAGCAGGTAATTCGTTAATCAAGTTGGGTAGTTGTGAACGCGTTTGTAAATTCATTTGTTGCCAGAAGGCGAGGCCAAGTTGAGTTTGCTGACGACGCTCTTTAATCATCCAGTGTAAAACATCATTTGCAGCATAGAGGTCTGATAAGATAGATTCGCGGTCTATATCACCATACATATCGGCTTTACCTTCTTTTAAAAAGCGCAAATAGATAGTGGCTGGAAGAATCCAGTTGCCGAGGCGTTCTAGCAGCATGGTCGCTTGATGCTTGTCAGAGAGTAAGACTTCGGGGAAGACATCATGATCACGGTGATGATCTTGTAGTCGGTGTCGTGTAATTGCTGATAAGCTATCCCAATCTGCCGGATAATGTTCCTTAAGTAGGGTAATCCAACCGGGATAATTTGGGTCGACCCAGAAGCGTGCTTGATAGGTTTGGCTGGGTTTGGTTTTTTGCCCGTGATAGAGGAGGAACCCCTCGCCGACATGGCGGCCATCGGTGAGAGTGAATTCAGCCAGTTGCCAAGCGTGTTTAATGGCGGCAAATTCCTGGCGCTCTTCTGGTGTGAGGCGGATGTTACGCTGATGTAGATATTCTGCAAAGCGGACTTTCATTGCGTTGCGTGTTTGCTTGGTGGCAAAGTCAAAGCCTAGGCGCGGCCACACATAGCAGCCTGCGTCGCCTACTTTAAATTCTAAGGCATCCACACCAATACGTTCGCAAAATGAAAGAAATTTTTGAGTTAAGCCGCGGGCAATGCCATGTCCTCTAAAACCATTGGGATGAATGTTAAAGCCATCGCCTGTAGCAATCCAATCTTTTCCTGGTGAGGGGGGTTGTGGGATGGCTCGTTTAAAAGATCCAATAGCATGCCCCTCGTTAGTAGCAATAATTCCGTGAAAATGGACAGTTTTGTTATTATCAATGCGGATGGAGAGTTCCTTGAGTGTGAAGCTTGGCAAATCAATTTCAAAGCTTGCAATGAGCTCTGCCCTTGAAACACTTTGACCCCATAATTTTTGACTCAGTTTATTAAAGTCATTATCTCGCATTAAGGTGCGATCTTGTTGAGGAGAACTAAGATAAATTTGTGGTGGCTGAGTGTGTGGAGATACATGGCGCAAAGGCGGTAAGCGTCGCATTGCTTCGTTGGCACCGGCTTGAGCGACCAGCCATTGCAAAGAACTTCTTATGCTGTGAGCCGCACTATGTCCGGGTAATAATCTCTTCGGGATACTACTATAGCGTACTAATAATCCATGTTGGATCATTTCGTCGGCTAGTTTTTGTGCCTCACGGGCACCATCAGTAAAAAGATGAGTTTCAGTGCTTCGTCCTGTACGGCTGCCTTTGAAGGCCCAGTGTTCTAAGATTTGTCTAGCATTTGGGTCGGTCCATAAGTGGTGAACAATTTTCCCAAATTGCCTCAGTGCACTGTTCTGTGTGCTAGGTGGATGAAACTGTCGGTTGCCATTGATCCATAGAGTGCTACTGGTAACGCCTTCATCAACGGTTTCTGGTTGTTGGCTGAGATACGCTTCTATACTTGAGCCAAAGTGAATCATTAAATCACACAGCTCTGAAAATTCACCCCCCTTAAAATCTTCAGCAGCTAAGTGTTCAATGGCTGTGCTGATTGGCTCGTGCAGTAAGTTGCTAATAGAATCATCAGGAATGGCGCGTAATAAATTTAGCGCTTCATAGCGGGCTAGCTGACTTCCCGTATTTAAAGTAGTTATCATTTGTTGCAGGTATGGCGGGGTTGCCGTGCTTGCAAGTAAGAGAGAACTCATAGATTGGCTGGAGAGGGCTGTGATCATGTTGTTTTAGATTAGCTGAGAGATTTGTTCGATTTCTTCTTCAGTAAATTTTTGGGGGTTGCTGGTTAAATCAGGGCGCTGTGCTTGTAGCTGATGCCATATGGGTAAACGTTGCACAAAGAGCTGAGCCATGTTTGATAATCGGCGCTTCCGTTGTTGTATTTGACGATAGGTTTCAGGTCGTTCGGTTTGAAGCGTGCTGGCAAGTAGTAAGAGTTCTCCTGCAGTTGGAATGAGTTTATTAAGATCAATCATTAACTGCTGAAGTTCTGACTCATTTTCGATATCACCTTCTCTAACGACGTCTAAGTTTGTGACGCACGCAGCTATTTGGTTGTTGAGGAAGTGATTAAAAGCAAAAGCGGTCATGTCAAAGGTGTCTCGGTCACCGTGATCAAATTGTTGCAGTTGTTGATTGAGTTGAGCGAGCAGGTTGGAACTCAGCGCGATAAAAAACCAGGGGTCGGCCGTTGTGACTGCTTTCTGAAGGCTTTGGTGCATAGCCGCAGAAAATTCTTTAGGTACGATACCCGTTTGTTTTTTCAAGCGGGTAGCGGTTTTAATAAAGTGCTGTCTGTCTGTATCTGAGAGAAAGTGCCAATACCAGTCGTAGGTCCAGTCGTGTTCAATCTCCATATCATGAAGCCAGGTAAGAAAGTCACTAACTAATCTGTCGTTGCTTTCGGTGTTTAATAAAATGCTGCGTGAAAAATCGGCTAAAAATTCTCCCATAGCTTTTGGTGATAAAAGAAGAGGGTGTGTATATTGAGACTGTTTAGCGTGATTAAAGAGGGCTGCTTTCAGAGCTGGGGTGGCTTGATGCCAGTATGCAATAGCTTTGTAAGATTCTGTTAATAAAGCTCGGTGTTGTACGAGCCATTGAGCGCTTGGACTGAGGGTTAATTGATTGTCATCGCTTTGTTGTTCCCATTGTAGCAGAAGGTTAATGCTGTGCCCTATGGCGTGATAAACTCTAGGGGTTTGTTGTTCCCATAATTCCCATGCTAGGAGAGGGTCTGTTGGCGTGTCTTGAAGTAGAATTTTTAGAGTTGCGGCACAATCGGTTAAGCTGTTTATTAATTCATCGGGGCGCCCATCGAGTAGGTCTAAGTTGTGTGCCTGGCTCATTAGGCTCATGATAGCTGAGTTATTGCGTAAACGTTCTAAAAGTACGAAGGCATTGTCGCTTGGGCCAGCAAAGGCCCTACCTAGTTTGCCGAACCAGATTATGTGATCATAGAGGGTGGCGAGTCTGTCTGGTTCAAAGTGATGCCATTGATTAGGGATCATGAGTTGAGGCCAGCTATCACTATCGGTCGCTAGATCAAAGCGTGTGTATAAGGGTTGTTCCATTGCTAGTAAATGTTCAAAAAATTGTTCGCCCCATGGAATTCCATCATTGGTGAAATGGTGGAGTTCCCCTAAGCTATCTATAGACAGCAATGCCTGCTGTTGGTCTGGTGTGAGTGTTTGACCTTGTTGTCGCAAATATTCTGAGAAACGTATTACAGTCAACTGTCTGACCGTTGTGTCGGCAAAATCAAAGCCCTGTGTTAGTAGCCAGCGATCTGATGGGGTCATCATGTTCGCATAGATATAATCCACACCAAACGACGCTAACCATGAAGCTAATTTTTGAATGAAGTGACGTTCGGCGCCCGCACTATCATGGTCTAGGGTGTGAATGCTGGTTTGATAGCCTGGGGTCATATGGATATGATTAATTGTGCATACCCAGCTATCCGCAGCTTTTGGTTTTGTGGGGAGGGTCATGGAAAAGGATCCGATAAATACGGCATCTGTATTTTCAAAATGTCCGGTGATATGAATGCCTGCTTCATTGACAGTGATTTCTACTGCACGGGTATGATGTCTTTGGATATCTAAATGAAATAGCTGTTGTAGTTCTTGGATGGGAATGGCTCGTCCAAAGATAGCTTCTGAGAGGCTGAGCCATTGAGTTGTTTCTGTTGTGGCTAAGTTGTCGCCATATCTGAAGGTCAATAAAGCTGCCTTGGGTTGTCGGATATCTGGTTTGTCAGTGCTAAGGAGAATCTTTCTGATAGCCTCGAGCTGTGCTTGTTGATGTTTATCCTGCAGTGTTTCATTGAAGGTAGGATTCTCATGAAAAAGAGCGACGGCTTGTTTTGAAATTTCAGGAGTTATGTGGGTGGGCGTTTCGGCTGCAGAACTTGGAAGATCTGCTGGAATATCTTGAAGGGCTGCTAATAGGGCGTCAGGAGTTTCAGTGGTGGCACCACGAGTCCAACGCATGATCTGTTGGCTGGCTAGATGTTGCACTTCAGCTAATTCAGGCGCCTTGATATCACGCAGTGTTGCGGCACTTTGGTAACGGTTCAATAAGTCTTCGCTGTTGAGTCCGCGCATTAATTCCGGCACGCTGGGGCTAGAGCCTGCGAGGAGGACGGCGCTACTCAGGTGAGCGCTGAAAAGTGTCGTGTTAAATGTCGAAATCATAGCCGAAAAGTCAGGATAATTATTAGTCCTGATAGTCGGCTGTTATGGATTAAAGTTGTGTCGATAGGGAGGAAAAAAGGCCACTGTGTTAGCGGATTTTCGCAAGGCGAAGATATTTTTCTAAGTAGCTAATTTTTTTGATGATAAAAGCGCAGATCCGCTAAATCTTCTGGCAAATAATCCTGTTTTTGTGCGGCTTCAGGTTTGTCGTGTGGGTAGTTGTAATTTGCGCCGTATTTTAAATCTTTCATGAGCTGGGTGGGTGCGTTGCGTAAATGTAGGGGGACCGGCAGGGGGCCGCTCTCACGAATGGCGGCTTTAGCATTTTTATAAGCGACATAGGTCTCATTACTCTTCGGTGCTTTTGCCAAATAGATAGCGGCTTCACTGAGGAGGATCCAGCCTTCAGCCCGTCCGACAATATCGTAGCCTTGAAACGCTGCGACGGCGACTTGCAAGGCTTGTGGGTCTGCTAAACTGACATCCTCGCCAGCAAAAATCACCATGCGTCGTGCGAGAAAACGCGGGTCTTCCCCGGCTTCATACATGCGGGCCAGATAATAAACGGTGGCATCTGGATCTGAAGCGCGCATACTTTTAATGAAGGCGCTGATGAGGTTGTAATGTTCTTCGCCGCCTTTGTCATAGAGTAAGGTTTTTTGTTGCGCGGCGGCAGCCATAGTCTCAAGGTCAATCGTGCCGCTTTGACTTAAATGGGCGGCAACTTCCAAAGTATTGAGTAAACGACGAGCATCTCCGTCGGCATAATCTAATAAAAGTTTTTCGGCAGCAGGGTCGCAGGTAACTTTAAGATGATCCATGCCACGTAGTAAGACGACGCTCAGTTGCGTATGGCCTAAAGGTTGTAAAACGAAAACACGACTACGTGAGAGTAATGGCCCGATGACTTCGAAAGAAGGGTTTTCGGTGGTGGCGCCAATTAAAGTAATGGTTCCGGCTTCAACATGAGGTAGGAGGGCGTCTTGTTGAGCTTTATTGAAACGATGAATTTCATCTACAAAAAGGATGGCTTTTTTTTGTTCATACTTCCAAGCTCTTTGTGCGCGCGAGACAGCTTCGCGAATATCTTTTACGCCGGATAAAACGGCCG
>JAJFLM010000408.1 GCA_021772655.1 Deltaproteobacteria bacterium | reverse complement strand
AGTGGTAAAACCATTGTGTCGATTTTAGCCGCTCGAGCGGCCATCGCCGAGGGTTATCAAGTGGCCGTGATGGCGCCGACCGAAATCTTAGCAGAACAACATTTTAAAAACTTTAGGACATTCCTAGGTTCCGACGCGAGTAAGGTCGGTTTGTTAACCGCTAGCTTGCGGGATAAAGAAAAGAAGTGGCTGCGCTTATGTTTAAAAGAAGGGCGGATTCCTTTGGTAGTGGGAACCCATGCCTTGCTGAGTGAGAGTGTGGGCTTTAAACGCTTAGGTTTAGTGGTGATTGATGAGCAGCATCGTTTTGGGGTGATGCAGCGTAAAGCCTTGCGGGCTAAGGCTTGCGACGAGGGGCAGCCTCATGTTTTAGTGATGACAGCTACCCCTATTCCGCGAACTTTAGCCATGACAGTTTACGGTGAGTTGGATGTTTCGGTGATTGATGAATTGCCTCCGGGGCGTCAACCGATTCAAACCAAGGTCTTGCGTGAAAGTAAGCGGCAGCAGCTCTATCGCAGTTTGCGCCGCTTGATGGAACGGGGAGAACAGGTTTTTATTATTTATCCCTTGGTTGAAGAAACTGAAAAAACCGATTTAAAAGCCGCTACGGAAATGGCGCAGCATTTACAAGATGATATTTTCCCAGATTTTCAAGTGGGCTTACTCCATGGCCGCATGTCGTCTGATGAAAAAGAGGATGTGATGCGAACTTTTAAAAACGGTGAAACGCATTTGCTTGTTTCTACAACGGTTGTTGAAGTGGGGATTGATATTCCAAATGCGACTTGCATGGTCATCGAACATCCTGAGCGTTTCGGTTTGTCGCAGCTACATCAATTGCGCGGACGGATTGGGCGCGGAGAAAAAGAATCTTATTGTTTGTTAATGGCGTCAGGGCGGCAGACAGAAGAATCGAAGCAACGCTTGGCTGTGATGACCGCGACGCAAGATGGCTTTGAAATTGCGGAAGAGGACCTTAAGATTCGTGGTCCTGGTGAATTTCTGGGGACACGTCAAAGTGGTTTGCCAGATTTGCGTTTTGCTAATTTAGTACGCGATGTGCCCATTTTAGCCGAAGCGCGCCAAGCTGCCTTTCGACTGATTGAAGAGGACCCTGCATTGCAAGAACATCAGGCCTTTTTCGCGATTATCAAACAACGCTGGCAAGAAAAGCTGGCTTTGGCTGATGTCGGCTAGTTGAGCTTAATCTTTAATGCCTAAAGCTTTCTTAACATCTTCATCTGATGGTGGTGCCAGTGGGATGATCGGGAAGACGCCGCCAATTGCTAATCCACGCCGTACTAGCTCATTCCATGATTCCATCGCTTGTTGATCCGTCCATAATTGTGGTGGAACCCCTTTAAGGAAAGCCTGAAAGATTTCATTGTTACGGTCGACACCCACGCGAGCAACTTGCGCACGCAAGCTGCCTTCGCCGAGGTCAATTTTATTAACCGTGACCGATAAAGCTCCCATGCGGTTTGTCGAGGAATCATTAGAGACAAAGATACTATTTTGTTGGAGATACCAGGCAATCCAATCTTGAGACCCTTGGACAAGCCCCAACATGTTGTTGGCAGCACCGACAACAATCTTAATGTTGCTTTCATTTGCGAGATAGACCGCAACATCTCTATCAATAGGGTGTGCGGAGGCATTTGGTGATAAGATGCGTGCTTCCTCTGCGTACTTCATGGCATCGACTAAACCGTCAACGAGAGTGAAGTTATATTCTTTTGCAACAGCTGAGGCTTCAGCCATTGCAGCATCATCTAAGCCTCCAACATCAAGAAAGAGTGGAGCCTTAGGGTAGGCTTGACGGGCTGCCTTGAGTGCAAAGATACTGACATCGTGAATCCCTGCAATGGGATGGCCATCAGCAACGGCATCGGCGACGATAACCTGACCAACACCACCAAAGCCTTGAAAGAATATCGGAGCGGTTTGGCCTTCTAGCAAGTGATCTCGAGCCGCAGTCAATCCAGCATAAGTACCGCGAGCCGTCCACGGACTCGGATTATCCATCCCTTTATAGCCCTCATGCACCGTACTGGCTCCCATGAAGTTAACCGGGATGAGCTGACCTAATTCATTACTCCAATTGATATTATTGATGTAGTCATAGCCCATATGTTGGTCGGCACCAGCGATATAGGCCCCGATAATCTGAACAACTTCAGCTAAGACACTAATCGATGCGCGTTTGTCGTCAAGACTTGGTCCATGCAGATGGACTGACTTGGCGCCTCCTAAGTCCGTAGTAAGAGGGTGGTCGGTTTGTGTTAAGGAAGTATCAATGACGCGCCACTTTGGTGTCATCGCCATCGCTTTACCGAGTACGGTTTCTAAAGCGCCAATAATAGCGGCATCGGCATGGGCTTCAGCACCAAAAATACGTTGGCATTGGCCATTATCAAAAGCCATGCAGCCACCTAAAGCTTGCCACACCCACTCGCGGTCGTTTTGTCGAGCAAGTTCACTCCACTGGTTTTTCATGAGGCCATGTAAGACCACCGCGCCAAAGTTACCGACTTCTTGGTTACGGAAGACGATTGCACCTAAGCTGTTATCCCAGTGGTGTTGCATGCTGTCGCCGAAATGTTCAGCGAGTATGGCTGGGTCATTAACAAACATAACTTCAGTGCCACGCGCTGTTTGAAAAGGAGCAAAACCTTGTGACGGATCTTCTGCTAAGGCCAAAATACCAGGTGCTGGGACCTGTGTGCTGAACGAAGTGCTTTCGAACAGTGAACTGACTAAGGCGTTATTGGCAGGACTGATAGTTGCTGCGAGCAATGCAGAATTCTGTACCGCGACTTGAGACGAGACTGGAAGCATGTGTGACCCCTATAAAATAGAATGATGACCAAAAATAAGACTACCCAAATTACCCAAACGCTATTTCGCCAGTCGTCTCCACAAGTTGCGAATTTTTTTTAACCATAGAGTTATTTACGTATACAGAGAGGGCTCGTCAGAGAATTGACAAAGGTAGGGCGGCTCGCTAGATTCCGCTTGTGAGACGACTAATCTAAGTGTATGATTTCCTTATAAATTAAGGGCTTTCCCGTAAGGTTTAAAGTAATGGATAAATTACCAGTGGTGGCTCACCGCGAGCGACGCCGTCATCAGCGTTTGCCGCAGTGGCTGAAGAAAAAACTCGGACCCAGTGCGCCGATTCATGATATGAAGGTACGACTGCGTGACCGTGGTCTGCATACTGTCTGTGAAGAGGCCTCATGCCCAAATATCGGCGAATGCTGGACCGCGGGGACGGCCACCTTAATGATTTTAGGTGATATCTGTACTCGACACTGCGGATTTTGCGATGTAACGGCGGGAAAACCACTGCCAGTAGATCCCACAGAACCTCATCATGTGGCCGAGATGACAGAACTCTTACAGTTAAAGCATTTAGTGCTGACTTGCGTGGCCCGCGATGATCTGCCGGATAGGGGGGCGCATCATTTTGTGGAGTGCATTGAAGCGGTGCGTGCACGTTGTTCGGATACTAAAATTGAGATCCTGACTACTGACTTTGCTATGATTACGGAAGCGATTGATGAAGTGATCGCCGCCGCTCCAGATGTTTTTAACCATAATTTAGAAACGGTCGAACGCCTCACTGCTCAGGTACGGCATAATGCTAATTATCGGCAAACTTTAGATTTTTTAGCTTACATCAAAAGTCGCAATCCCCAACAGGTCAGCAAGTCCGGTTTGATGTTAGGCTTAGGCGAACAAAGGGAAGAAGTGATCCAGGCTTTAAGGGATTTAAGGGGGGTAGACTGCCAGATTGTGACCATCGGCCAATATTTGCGTCCTGCCCAGCGAAATTTGCCAGTCATTGAGTTTATCCCGCCAGAACAATTTGCTGAATATGAACAAATCGCTTATGATCTCGGCTTTGATTCGGTGGCCAGCGGGCCTTTTGTGAGAAGTTCCTATCATGCGGAACAAATGTTGAAAGTTGAGAAGTCGGGCAAGGATTATGAGTAGTTCGAGAGTCGATAGATTACCTCCCTATATATTAGGCGAAGTCACCGCTTTAATGATGAAAGCGCGTCGTGATGGAGATGATATTATTAATTTAGGTATGGGAAACCCAGATCTCCCCACTCCAAAGCATATTGTTGAAAAAGTTATCGATGCAGCACGTAAGCACAAGAACCATCGCTATTCAGTATCACGTGGCATCCCCAAGCTTAGACAAGCGATCTCCAGTTGGTATAAACGCAATTACAACGTCAATATTGACCCTGAGCGCGAGGCGATTGCGACCATTGGTGCAAAAGAAGGCCTATCTCATTTAATCTTAGCGCTCACGCAGCCGGGTGATGTGGTGATGGTGCCGAGTCCTGCCTATCCGATTCATTCTTATTCGGTGATTATTGCGGGGGCTGACTTACGGACGATTCCCATTATTGAACCCGATCATTTCTTAGCAGAACTTAAGCGTGCTACTAAAACTATGTGGCCTAAAGCGAAGGTGTTGATTCTTAATTTTCCAGCAAATCCCACCACGCAAGTAGTGGACTTAGCTTTTTTGAAGAAGCTCGTGGCTTTTGCACGTGAGCATAAACTAAAGATCATTCATGATTTGGCTTATGCTGATTTAGTTTTTGATGGGTATAAAGCCCCGTCTATTCTTCAAGTACCAGGTGCGAAGAAGTTAGCCGTAGAATTTTATTCTTTATCTAAAGGTTATAGTATGCCGGGTTGGCGGGTTGGTTTTTGTTGTGGTAATGCAGGGATGGTTGAATCTTTGCGTAAGATTAAGAGTTATTTAGATTATGGGATGTTTGCACCCGTGCAGATTGCAGCGACGGTTGCGCTAGATGGCCCGCAGCAATGTGTGGCGGATACGGTAGAAATTTATCGTAAACGTCGTGATGTGCTGTGTGATGGTCTCAATCGCATTGGTTGGGAAGTAGAAAAGCCACAGGCCACTATGTTTGTATGGGCAAAAATCCCTGATCAGGTGCGCAATAAGAAATCGATTCCTTTTTCCAAGAAATTGCTTAAAGAAGCTAAGGTAGCGGTTTCTGGGGGACTGGGTTTTGGCGAATATGGTGAAGGTTATGTCCGCTTTGCTTTAGTTGAAAATGAGAAGCGGATTCGCCAAGCTGTTAAAGGCATTAAGAAGGTTATAGGTTAAGTTATGCAAAGTATTGAAGTGGCCTTGTTAGGTTGTGGTGTCGTCGGTCAAGGTGTTGTCAAACTATTAAGCGATGAAAGCTCACCTTTATGGGAGCGTTTAGGCAAAAAACTGGTCATTAAAAAAGTGTTGGTGCGTGACCTAAAGCAGTCACGTGATGTGACGTTAGCCGAGGGTGTATTGACGACGGACCCTCGTGAGATTCTTGAAGATGATGCCATTAAAATTGTGATTGAAGTCATGGGTGGGATTGAGCCGGCTGGGGCTTTGCTCTTACAGGCTTTGAATAATGGTAAGCACATCGTGACAGCTAATAAAGCGCTCTTAGCGGAAGCTGGGGGGCCTATCTTTGAGATGGCCGCTGAGAAAAAACGCCATGTGGGTTTTGAAGCCAGTGTGGCGGGTGGGATTCCTATTTTAAAAGGGCTCTCCGAAGGTTTGATTGCCAATCGCATTGAACGGGTTTCAGGCATCATTAATGGGACAGCTAACTACATTCTTTCTGAGATGACAGAGCATGGCCTTGAGTTTGCTGACGTATTGAAGGCAGCTCAAGAGGCCGGTTATGCTGAAGCCGACCCAACTTTTGATATTGACGGTATTGATGCCGCTCACAAATTAGCGATTTTGATCACGCTTTGTTACGGCTGTCAGGTACCCTTTAAGGAAATTTATACAGAAGGCATCCGTAATATTAGTTCTCTAGATATCGATTTTGCTGATAGCTTAGGCTACAGCATTAAGTTATTAGCCATAGCTCAGGAAACCAAACAGGGCGTTGAGGCCCGAGTTCACCCAACGATGTTGCCACATGGCCATTTGTTGACACAAGTGCATGGGGCCATGAATGCGATCCACGTCGTAGGCGATGCGGTAGGTGAATCGATGTTTTATGGCGCGGGCGCGGGTAGCCTACCGACGGCTTCTGCCGTGGTGAGCGACGTGGCGATGATAGCCGCGCGTTTAGAGGAGCCCAGTTTATTAGATATTGCGCAACGTTTGCATCCCGCGGATGTTCGCCCCATATCCGAGTGGGAAGGTGAATATTATTTACGTTTTGCGGTACGTGATTGTCCGGGCGCCTTAGCCCAGATTGCTGGTTTGCTGGGGGATCATGATATTAGTATCACTTCGGTTTACCAGCCAGAACGCGACGAAGGTGCTGAAGTGCCAATTGTGGTGATGACTCATGAAGCCCGTGAACAAAATATGCAATCAGCATTACAAAAAATTGAAGCTCTAGAAACTGTATTGGCTAAGCCAGTGTTAGTTCGTGTTGAGAAAGGTTAGTCCTCATTATGTCAGGCAGTGCTTACCAAGGAATTATCAGACGCTATCGTGACGCTCTCCCCATTGCGGAAGAGCATATTGTGACTTTGCATGAAGGTAATACCCCTTTATTGCCGGCACCTCAGTTAGCGGAACAAATTTTCCCAGGTTTAGATCTCTATTTAAAATTTGAAGGTCTGAATCCAACGGGTTCTTTTAAAGATCGTGGCATGACTTATGCGGTTTCTAAAGCCGTAGAAAAGGGCGCCCAAGCGATTGCCTGTGCTTCGACAGGAAATACTTCGGCTGCTGCCGCTGCTTATGGCGCGCGCGCGGGTTTAAAAGTTGTCGTGATTATCCCTGCCGGTAAGATTGCTTTAGGTAAATTAAGTCAGGCCTTAATGCATGGGGCTCAAGTGATTCAAATTGAAGGTAACTTTGACCAAGCCTTAGAGATCGTGCGCGTATTGGCCAATGAAAGCCACTGTGAATTGGTTAATTCGGTGAATCCAAATCGTTTAATGGGGCAACAGACGGCGGCCTTTGAAATTTGCGATTATTTTGCTGAGGCTCCGCAATACCATGCCTTACCTGTCGGAAATGCGGGAAATATCACGGCCTATTGGCAAGGCTATGAGACCTATTTTGCACAGGGTAAATCCACTTGCAAACCGCAGATGCTAGGTTTTCAAGCGGAAGGCGCCTCACCCATTGTCAAAGGGGAGATTGTGAAAAATCCTGAGACGGTCGCTTCGGCGATTCGTATTGGAAACCCTGCCAATTGGGAGTCAGCTCTTAAAGTGCGCGATGATTCCGGTGGTCTGATTGATGCTGTGACGGATACAGAGATTTTGGCGTCTTATCAGTTGCTCGCACGTTATGCAGGTTATTTTGCGGAACCGGCCTCAGCCGCCAGTGTGGCAGGTGTGGTTAAACTTGCCCAGCAAGGCTTCTTCAAAGCAGGTGACCGCGTTGTCTGTACCTTAACGGGCCATGGCCTCAAAGATCCAGATAACGCGATTGCCAACTCACCGCAGCCGCAGACCCTGCCAGCGGATGCGAAGCAAGTGCTTAGCGTTATCAAGCTCTAACCCTAAAAAACGCGTCTTCACCTAAAATTCCATTGAAACCTTCCTAGGTGCTTGTTACACCCAGAGCTCATTAGAAGGAGTCTTATGGATCGTAATATGGCATTGGAAGTCGTTCGTGCAACCGAAGCAGCTGCTTTAGCAGCCGCTCGTTTGATGGGGCGAGGGGATAATCATGCGGCGGATCAAGTGGCCGTGAATGGTATGCGTGATGCTCTCAATGCGATGCATATTGATGGCACTGTTGTTATCGGCGAAGGAGAACGTGATGAAGCCCCCATGTTGTATATCGGTGAGAAGGTTGGCACGGGTAAAGGTGCTCCTAAAGTAGATATTGCCTTAGATCCCTTAGAAGGCACGACCTTAACAGCCCATGGTGCACCTAATGCCTTAGCCGTCATTGCCATTGCGGATCACGGAAATTTCTTACACGCTCCGGATACCTATATGGAAAAAATCGCTGTGGGTGCTGTGGGTAAAGGGGTCGTCAGTTTAGATCTATCACCAACAGCCAATTTAAAAGAATTGGCCAAAGCCAAAAAATGTGACGTCGCTGATTTGACAGCGATTATTCTTGATCGTTCACGCCATGAAGAATTGATTCGTGAAGTACGCGATAGTGGGGCTCGAATTCGTCTGATTCCCGATGGTGATGTGGCTGCGGCCATTGCGACTTGTTGGGAAGAAACGGGTATTGATATCCTATTTGGTACCGGGGGTGCTCCTGAAGGTGTGTTGGCCGCTGCTGCGCTACGTTGTGTCGGTGGTGACATGCAAGGTCGCTTAAGATTTCGTAATGATGAAGAAATTGAACGCGCCAAAAAGATGGGCATCACGGATATCAATAAGATTTTTGAATTACATGATTTGGCGAAAGGTGATGTGATGTTTGCGGCCACGGGAGTGACGACAGGTGACTTTTTAAAGGGAGTGCGCTTTTTTGGAGGCGGTGCGGAAACCAATTCATTAGTCATGCGTTCCGCAACAGAAACAGTACGTTACATAACGGCAAGTCATCATTTTGATAAAAAGCCGCATTATGCGCGTGGATAACAATTACAAGATACGAAACTAACATTCATTTGTTGGGAGGAGAGTCTAGTGCCAGGAGCCAATACATCCGTTACTATCGAAGCACCTGCTAAAACCGTTTATGAAGTCTTTACTGATTTCGACAGCTATCCTGAATTCCTTTCAGAAACGCGTCGGGTTGAAGTCATTAAGCAAACCGCCAAGACGGCTCAAGTTGAATTTGAAATCAAAGTGATTAAGAAGATTCAATACACTTTAGATTATAAACTCACTTCCAATAAGAAGATTGTCTGGGATTTATTAGAAGGGGATTTGTTTAAGACATGTTCCGGCTCTTGGACATTGAAAGAGTCAAAAAAAGGTATTACCGAGGCCCAATATGACATTGAAGTTGACTTCGGTATGTTTGTCCCCAAAAAGATTACCGAGATGTTGGTAGGTAAAAATTTGCCGAGTTTGATGAAATCATTCAAAGATCGCGCTGAGAGTTTGGCATAATCATGGCTTCTAATAAGGATACCTTAAAGAAGATTATCGAAACAGGTTTAGGAATGGCGTTTCTGACTGAGGAAAGCGTTCGTGAATTCGTGGGGGACATCAAACTTCCTGGTGAAGCTAAAAAATATTTGGTGAGCCAGGCCAAGAAACGCAAATCTGATTTAGTGGATGTGATTAGTAGCGAGATCAAGAATTTTCTCGGGAAAATCAATGTTCATGAAGAATTGCAAAAAGCTTTAGCCGGTTTAAAAATTGATGTGAGCGCGACTATCAATATTGAGAGTTTGGGCAAGGGCGTCAAAGTCACCAAATCCCGCGTCACGCGTAAGAAAAAATAACTTATTTATCTGGTTGAGCGAGCGGTTGAATATGCGACAGCCCGCCGTCTGTGCGGATTGTCTGTCCCACGATCCAGTCAGCTTGATCCGAGCACAAAAACATCACCACATCGGCTAATTCTTTACCGTCAGTTACTCGACCTACCGGAGTAATTTTCTCATTCGCTGCTTTGATTTGATCATAGAGCTCACCTAAATAAATTTGTGTGGACGTCGAAGCGATAAACCCAGGATTGATCGCATTCACGTTGATACCTTTAGGGGCTAGGTCGACCGCGAAGTATTTGACGAGAGTTTCTAAGGCTGATTTAGCAGCACCCAAGACGCCATGGCGTGGTAGATAGGTATGGGTATCATAACCAGAAATAGCGACAATACGGCCTTTACGTCCTTCCATTAATTGAGCCGCATGTTGACATCCCAGGATAAAGGCGGTGACAGTAATCGCAAAAGTTTTTTCAACGTGGTGAGGTTTAATGTCCAGCAAGGGCTTAAACGCTGTTGCTGCGGCATTGGCGATATAATAATCCAAATGTCCAAACTCTTCTTTAATATATTTAAATAAGTTGGCGACTTGTTCTTGGTCACCCAAGTCGGCTTGCAAGGCATGCACAGGCTGCCCTGCAAATTCTGCTAAAAACTTATCGGCGCTGGCTTTGTCTTTGCGATAGTTAACGACCACATGAACGCCACGGTCTAAAAATTGCTTAACGATTTCGCGACCGGTGCCTTTGATGCCTCCGGTCACAAGTGCAACTTGACTCATGCTAATTCCTTAATTGCTGATTGGTAGGTTCCCAGTGCTAATAGGGGGAAGAAATGGCGGTAGCCGTGATATCTTAGATAAAAATGTTGTGGGAAACCTGTGCCCGTATGTTCCGGTTCATTCCAAGATCCCTGTTCATTTTGTTGATCGACTAAAAATTGAATGCCACGGGTGACTTCAGGGCTCATAATTTCGCCTGCTGAGATTAATGAGAGTAGGGCCCAAGCCGTTTGTGAGGGAACGCCATGGTCCAAGCTTACAAAGTGACCCACATCATAGCCTCGGCATGATTCTCCCCAGCCACCATCTGAGCCTTGAATGGCCTTCAGCCAATGGACACTCCGACGGATCATCGGAT
>JAJFLM010000407.1 GCA_021772655.1 Deltaproteobacteria bacterium | reverse complement strand
CTGGGCACCACCGAAGTCACCCCGATGGAGATGGCCCGGGCCTACACCACCTTCGCCCAGCGCGGCGAGCGGCCCGACACCCTGGTGGTCACCAAGATCACCCGGCGCGACGGCGAGGTGATGTTCGAGCGTGAGCCCAACCGGGAGCGGGTGCTGGACGCCAACGTGGCCGACTCGGTCAACTACGTTCTCGAACGCAACATCAGGTCCGGAACTGGGACCGGCGCCAAGATCGGGCGGCCGGCAGCCGGCAAGACCGGAACCACCCAGAACTTCCAGAACGCCTGGTTCGCCGGGTATACGCCCGAATTGACCGCCATCGTGTGGATGGGCTTTGCGCCCAACCCCGATGGGCATATCCCGGAGATGCAGCGGGTTCGCGGCCAGCAGATCACCGGCGGGTCCTACCCGGCAACCATCTGGCGAAAGTTCATGTCCGAGGCGCTGGAGGACACCAAGGGAACCTCGTTCCATCGCCCGAAGCTCGGCGGGCAGATTGTGACTCCCAGGATCAGCGTACCGTCGGCAACGCTGGCCAGCGCCGACCAGCCGACAGTGGTCGATGAGCAGAACTCTGTGCCGCCGCCTCCGGCGGACTCGGCACCCGGCAACCGGGCCGCCGACATCCTGGCCAACGGTCAAAGCGGGCCGCCGCCGGGACCTTCGGGAGGCAACAAACCCCAGTCCGGAGATGCGAGTCCCGCCGAGAAGATCAAGATGCCCTGTTTCCCATTCTGCGATTAGGGCTACGCTTCTGATGGACAAGACGCGGAAGGGAGCTTGATTTGGGCCGCCTAGGTCTGCCTGAAGGAATCTCAGCATGTCTGTTCGACCTGGACGGAGTTCTGACCTCCACCGCATCCCTTCATTTCCAGGCCTGGAAGCAGATGTTCGACGAGTACCTGCGAGTCCAGGCGGAGATCAAGACCCAGGTCCCCCAGTTGTTCGAGATGCCGGACTATCTGCAGTATGTAGACGGCAAGCCCCGGGCCGAGGGAGTTCGGTCCTTCCTGTCCTCCCGGGACATCGAGCTCCCCGAAGGTGAGCCGGAGGACTCCCCCGGTTCCCTCACCATCCAGGGTTTGGGCAACCGCAAGAACGACCTGGTGCTTGAGATCATGCAGGACCGGGGTGTCCAGCCTTTTGAGGGGTCGGTGACCTACCTTGAAGCAGTTGAGGAGGCCGGCCTCAAACGAGCCGTCGTATCGGCCAGCACCAACACCCCGTCGGTGCTCACCGCCGCGGGGCTGGCCGGCCGCTTCGAAGCCATCGTGGACGGTAATGTCGCTTTGGCGGAGGGTCTTGCGGGCAAACCCCTCCCGGACACCTTCCTGTATGCCGCCCGGGCCCTGGGTGTCGAGCCGGAAGCCGCCGCCGTTTTCGAGGATGCCCTGGCGGGGGTCATTGCCGGCCGCGAGGGGGGATTCGGATTCGTGGTCGGCGTCGACCGCGCGGGGCAGGCCGATGCCTTGCTGTCGGCGGGAGCAGACGTTGTGGTGCAGGACCTGGCAGAGCTGTTGGCCGATCCGGAGAACAGTTGAAGGCAAAGCCCACCTTTCAACTGGAGCCCTGGCACGTTAGAGAGGAGTGCCTGGATCTGCCGAACCTGGCGGAGACGGAGTCCCTGTTCGCCCTGGCCAACGGGCACCTCGGTTGGCGGGGCAACCTTGACGAGGGCGAACCCTACGGCCTCCCCGGAACCTACCTGAACTCTTTCTACGAGCAGCGCCCCCTGCCCAGCGCCGAGCCCGGGTACGGGGACCCGGAGTCGGGCCAGTCGATCATCAACGTCACCAACGGAAAAATAATCCGGCTGCTGCTGGACGATGAACCGTTCGACGTCCGGTACGGGGAGCTGGAAAAACATGAACGCGTCCTCGACCTGCGGGGCGGGACCCTGCACCGGGAGGTCGACTGGATCTCTCCCGCCGGACAACGGGCCCGCATTACCTCGACCCGGATGGTCTCCCTCACCCAGCGGGCGGTGGCGGCCATTCTGTACGAGGTCGAGGCCGTCGGCGGCCCCGCCCGGGTGGTTATCCAATCTGAGCTGGTTGCCAACGAACCACTTCCCCAGACCCGCAAAGACCCCCGGGTCTCCCAGATCCTAGATTCTCCTTTGGAGTCGGAACAGTTCTCCGAGTGGGACTCCGGCGCGGCGCTGGTCCACCACACCAACCGCAGCGAGCTGCGGGTGGCGGCCGCCATGGATCACATCTGGGACGGGCCTGAATCGACCGCGGTACATACGGATGTCTCCAAAGACATCGCCCGGGTGACTTTCACCAGCACGCTTCAGCCGGGCGAAAAGATCCGCATTGTGAAGTTCGTCGCCTACGGCTGGTCCGGGGTCCGCTCCCGGCAGGCCCTGTTCGATCAGGTGACCGCCGCCCTCACCGCAGCCAAGCACGCCGGGTGGGAAGGCCTGATCAAAGAGCAGAAGACCTTCCTTGAGGACTACTGGGAGAACGCCGACATCGAGATCGAGGGGGACCCCGAGATCCAGCAGGCGGTCCGTCTGGGGCTTTTCCACGTGCTGCAGGCCGGCGCCCGGGCCGAGCGGCGGCCGATCGGTGCCAAAGGCCTGACCGGGATCGGGTATGAAGGCCATACCTTCTGGGACACCGACATCTTCGTCCTGCCGGTCCTCATTCACACCCTTCCCGACGCCGCGGGCGACGTGCTGAGATGGCGGCACAGCACCCTGGACGCCGCCCGGCGCCGGGCCCTGGACCTGGGCCTCAAGGGCGCCGCATTCCCGTGGAGGACTATCGCCGGGGAGGAATGCTCGGGCTACTGGCCCGCCGGGACCGCCGCCTTCCACATCAACGCCGACATCGCCTACGCGGTCACCAGGTACATCAACGCCACCCAGGACGAGCGCTTTGAGCGAGAATTCGGCGTTGAGTTGCTGGTGGAGACCGCTCGGCTGTGGGCCGGGCTCGGCCACTTCGACCGTGAGGGCAGCTTCCGTATCGACGGAATCACCGGCCCCGACGAATATGCAGCCCTTGCCGACAACAACGTCTACACAAACCTGATGGCACAGCACAACCTGCGGGCCGCGGCCGACGCGGTCGAGCGCCAGATGGATCAGGCCCGGGCCCTTGAGGTGCAGCCGGACGAGCCATCCAGCTGGAGGGCGGCCGCCGAGGCGATGTACGTGCCCTACGACGAGACGCTGCAGGTGCACCCGCAGAACGACGGCTTCACGCACTACGAGGTGTGGGATTTCGCCAACACGGTAGCGGCGCATTACCCCCTGTTGCTCAACTACCCGTACTTCGAGCTGTACCGCAAGCAGGTGGTCAAGCAGGCGGATCTGGTGCTGGCCATGCACCTAAGACACGACTACTTCGACGACCGGGATCAAAAGGAGCGCAACTTCGCCTATTACGAGCGGATCACTGTGCGGGATTCGTCCTTGTCCGCTGCGGCCCAGGCGGTGATCGCCGCCGAGCTGGGCTATACAGACCTGGCGTACGACTACCTCGCGG
>JAJFLM010000406.1 GCA_021772655.1 Deltaproteobacteria bacterium | reverse complement strand
CCAACGGATAGAAGTCCGAGCCGGTTTTCCATCCGTTGGTGCGCACGCATCCTGAGAACGGCCGCAAGGCGCTTTGGTTCCATACTGTCAAGACGGACTATGTCACCGGCTTCACACCCGAAGAGACGCGCGAACTGCTCGTGAATATCCTCGAAAAAGGCATCAAACCCGAGTTCGCCTACCGTCACAAATGGCGGAAGGGCGATATGTTGATCTGGGATAACAGGCAGGCTATGCACCAAGCCTATCACGACTACGATCCGGCGGAGCATCGCGTGCTCCACCGGCTTCTGCTCGAAGGCGACAGGCCGGTTTAGCACGACTTTCCGGTTGAACGGAGGATTTCAGATGCCAAGCATTGCTGTAACGGCGGCAGCGGTGATGTCAGTCTAATGCGAACCAGTCTCCGAAGTGCCGCATGATGCGAGTTTTATGCCGCCAATTGACGCCATTCGGCCAGGGCCGCCGAGCGGTTCCGCTTGAAGACGTCGCGGCGAGGGCCGACCGCACCAGCCTCAAGCCGATTTGCTCTGACAGTGCCGTGCTGAAAACTCACATCAGCCAGTGCGACGGAGAGAGCGGAAACAGCAGCGTTTCAAATCACCGGGCTCGGCCCAACGCTTCCTGAATATCCACGCTTCGTTCTACAACACCTTCTACGTCCAGCGTCATTTACTCAGCAGATCCACCTTCAAGCGATTTCGAACCGACGCGTTCAATGTATGGGATAGTGCCAGCGCGGCAAGCTGATAGAGCATTGGCAAGGTCCTTTGCGGCCGCGTCCAATTAACGTGACAATGCCCTCCCTAGGATAACGGCATCAAAGGAAGGACGTTTCAATAGTAAGTGCACTGGATGGCCTGAAGGTTTTGGATCTCTCCACGGGCTTCGCAGCCGCGTGGGCCGGCCGGCTGTTCGCCGATTTCGGCGCCGACGTTGCCTGCCGCGATCCGCATCCGTTGCGGGTGATCGGTCCCTTCGACCCGGACGGTGCTTCGATTCCGGCCGCCGCTGTGCTGGCCAACAAGCGCTCGGTATCGCCGGAGGCCGTGCCTAATTTGATTCCGGCGGTGGATGTCGTCATCGACGACGCGTCGGCCGGGACCGATAAACGCCGGTGGCTTGATGAACTGGCGGCTGCCAATACGCGGGCCATCCACGTGGTGATCACGCCCCATGGCCTGACAGGCGATCGCGCCCATTGGCCTGGCAACGACCTGACTGCCTCGGCCCGCTCGGGCTGGGCATCGGGGACCGGGCTCGTCGATCGGCCCCCTTTGCGGCAAAGCGGCTACCAGGCCTCATATCAGGCGGGAACGGTGGCTTTTGCTGCGGCAGTAGCTGCGCTGCTGTACCGCCATCGCGGTGGCTTAGGACAGCAGATTGATGTGGCGACGGATGACGTCTCAGTGGTCACCTATGCCCCAGGTATCCTGCGAAGCCTCTACAACGCGGCACCCGCGACACGCAAGACGAACAGCGATGTGATCTCGGGCCCTGTCCCGGTGAAGGACGGCTACTTCGCCTTGACCGTCACGCGTCCCCATTTCTGGCGGGGTGCGGCCAAGCTGCTGGGCCTGGAGGACCTAGCCGACGACGAGCGGCTGCAAGGGACGGTCAGCCGCAATGCTCACAAGCATCTTTGGCTAGACCGTCTGGAGGCGGCGATGTCCGAGTGGACCAAGGCGGACTTATTCGACGCCTTGTCCCGTATCCCTGTCGTCGCCGGTCCGGTGTTTACGATGGTGGAACTGGCCAATAACAAACATTTAGCCGACCGGTCGTTTTTTGCAGAGGTGGGCGGCATTCGATTTGCCGGCGCGCCGTTCAAGGCGGCTGCGACGCCCTTTAGAATGCGACGGGGCGTGCCCACGCCTGGCACGGATACTGACGCGGTTAAAAATGAATGGGCCGAGGCGTCCTCTCCGGTCGCGGCCCCATTGGTGCCTGACGCGTCGGACGGACCGCTAACGGGCTACCGCGGGGTCGTGCTGACCCAGGCCTGGTCTGGCACCTTTACCACCGAGTTGATGTCCTTGCTGGGGGCCGAGGTGATTCAGGTCGAGGCGCGCTCCCGGTTTGATTCCTGGCGCGGCGGCGGCTTCGCTGTGCCCCTTGCCACCGGCCTCAAGGACAGGCCGTCCGCCAAGCATTCCTGGAACTGCGAGGCCCGGTTCAATTCAGTCAACCTCAACAAGCAATCGGTGACGCTCGAACTCGACACCGAAGAGGGCCGCCGTCTGTTCAAGGAACTAGTCCGGCGTGCGGATTTCGTCGCCGAGAACTTTTCGCCGCGGGTAATGGGCAAGCTTCGCCTGGATTACGAGGAACTCAAGATCGTCAAGCCGGATATCATCTATTGCTCGATCTCGGGTTATGGGCACTCAGGACCCTGGTCTCCGCTACCGGCAATTGGCGGCACGGTGGAACCCACCTCGGGTATGTCGGGCGTGCTGGGCTATGAGGGCGACGTACCTTTGAACTCCGGCCAGATGTACCCGGATGCCGTTGCGGGCCTGTACGGCTTCGCCTCGCTCGTTTTGGCCCTCTATCAACGGGAGCGAACCAACGAAGGCCAGCGTATTGACGTCTCGATGCAGGAAGCCAACCTAACCTTTCTCGGCGACCGTTGGCTGGAGTACGCGATGATTGGGCGGGTGCCCAAACCGATGGGCAATCGGCATGCCTTCTTCGCACCCCACGGCGTCTACCCAACCAAGGGCGAGGAACTGTGGATCGCCATCGCGGCGGAGTCAGACGGCCAGTGGCAAGCGCTCTGCGATACACTTGGACTATTGGATCTGAAGATGTGCTTTCCTAACCGGGAGGCCCGCAAGGCTAACGAAAATTCGTTCGATGCGGCAATCGCTTCTGCGACCGAAGGGCTCGACAGAGATCAATTGGCTGCCACGCTCTCGGCGGCGGGCGTGATCGCGGCCCCGGTACTTAACAGTTTGGAGGCTGCTAATGACCCCGTGTTCCAGCACCGGGGTGCCGTCCAGGAAACCGATCATCCCGAGGCGGGCATCTGGCTGCAGCCCGCTCTGCCTTGCCGCATGTCGGTGACTCCGGGCCGGGTTCGTGCGGCGGCACCGGTAAAGGGGGCGCACTCAGCCGAAGTCTTTGCTCGGCTGTTGGGCATGAGCGGGGAGGACTATTCGCGTCTCAAGGCGGCTGGGATCACCGGCGTAACGCCTGCAAAATGATAGAGCGGCCAACGGAAAGGCGAAACGAAATGAGTTATCAGCATATCCTTTACGAGGTGGACGGGCACGTCGCCAAGATCACCCTCAATCGGCCCGAGGTCGGCAACGCCCAGAGCACGATAATGTTGGAGGAGATTGACGACGCCATCAAGGTCGCCGGCTTCAACGTCGATATTCGAGTGATCACGCTATTTGGTGCCGGGAAGCATTTCTGTACCGGCCATGACTTGGGCACATCGGAGGAAAATGAGTACCGGGAGACTGAGTACCTGATCCAGGAGGGCGTGCGGGGGCGCTTTAATCACACTCGCGAACAGTTCGTCGACAAGACCCTGCGCTGGCGGGACGTGCAAAAGCCAACCATCGCAGCCGTCCAGGGCTACTGCATTTTCGGCGGCTGGATGGTCGCCTCCGCCATGGATTTGATCTTCGCCGCGGAGGACGCGATGTTCCTGGGCGGCGGCTTCCAATACTTCACTCCGCCGTGGGACATCCATCCGCGCAAAGTGAAGGAGATCCTGTTCGAGGGCCGGATGATCGATTCTGCAGAGGCCCTGCAGTACGGGCTGGTAAACCGCGTGGTGCCGCGCGACCAGCTGGAGGCTGAGGTGATGCAATACGCGAGCGAGGTTGCCCTGAACGATCCATTCCAGATGCGAATGACCAAGGCCATGGTCAATGCCTGCCAGGACGCTCAAGGCTTCTATCAACATATTAACGCCGCTCACGCCTTCTTCTTGCTGCGCAGCCAGGGCGAGAAAGACCCCGACTATTCCCTCGACCGGCCCGAGGGCCGGCGCCGGCCGATGGTGCAGCGGGCGCTAGAGCTATACAAGAAGCGCAAACAACGGGACGCTGGCTAAGGCAAGCCAGCCCAAAGGTGCTGTCAGTCTAATGCGAACCAGTCTCCGAATTGGCGGGGAACGCCAGCTTCATGCGGCGAGTTGACGCCACTCGGCAAGTGCAGCGGAGCGGTTCTGCTTGAAGATGTCGCGGCGGTTTAGGTGACGGTCGAGATTGAAATGGTTGTGGATCGAGGCGTGAATAGAGGCGAATTTCTGTAGGGTCTTGATGTCCCTGAATTTGGCCATCGCTCCCTCCCTCCTTCGGAACGGCTGGTGGGAGTTTTCTGCTCGGTTATTGAGGCACCGACCGCACTCCTGACGTTCCACAATTCCAATAACTTTCATTGCGGCGGCGTAGGAGCGAAGCCGGTCCGTCACGATGGTCCCTGGCCGACCGTAGCGTTTCATCGTTCGCTTAATAAAACTAAGCGCAGCCTTGCGATCCCGCCGTTTCGTCGCGAAAACTTCGAGCACCTCCCCCTCGTAATCCACAGCGCGCCAGAGGTATTGCATCTCCCCGTTGATCCGGACAAACACTTCATCCAGATGCCATCGCCACTGCGAATAAGACCGACGAAGAACGCGCCGCTTCCGGATCTCCGCGGCGAATATCGGACCGAACCTGTTCCACCAGAACCGCACCGTCTCATGGCAGATGTCGATGCCGCGCTCAAATAGCAGGTCCTCGACCTGACGCAGCGAGAGCGGATACCGGATGTACATCATCACCGTGAGCCGGATGATCTCGGGTGAACTGTTGAAATAGCGAAACGGATTCTTCATCCGCTGACGCTAGTGGGCGACGACGCCGGCCTCAACCGAGTTTGCTCTGACACCGCCCTGGCGGGCCGTTGATCACGAAGGCGAGGTGCTCGAAGTTTTCGCGACGAAACGCCGGGATCGCAATGCCGCCCTATTATTTCTGAAGCGTGCATTGAAACGCTACGGCCGGCCGTTGTCGATTGTGACGGACCGTCTTCGATCCTACGGTGCCGCGATGAAGGTGATTGGCAACATGGAGCGTCAGCAATGCGGACGTTGGCTCAATAACCGAGCAGAAAACTCCCACCAGCCGTTCCGAAGGAGGGAAGGAGCGATGGCCAAATTCAGGGACATCAAGACCCTACAGAAATTCGCCTCCGTTCACGCCTCGATCCACAACCATTCCAATCTCGACCGTCACCTAAACTGCCGCGACATCTTCAAGCAGAACCGCTCCGCCGCACTGGCCGAGTGGTGCCAATTGGCGGCATGAAGCTCGCATCATGCGGGAATTCGGCGACTGGTTCGCATTAGACTGACAGCACCCTGCCCTCCGATCCCGCCGTCTCGTGGCAAATGTCGATGCCACGTTCATGCAGCAGATCCTCGACCTGACGTAGCGACAGCGGATATCGCACGTACATCATTACCGTGAGGCGGATCACCTCCGGCGAACTGTTGAAATAACGAAAGGGATTGTGCATCCGACGACGCTACGGGGCGACGATACCAGCCTCAAGCCAATTTAGTCTGATGGTATGGACGCCCCTCACGGCTTCGCGATGAGCCATACTGGAGCGTGTTGAACAATCCAGAACGAGGAGGCGTCCATGACGAAGATTATGACAGTTGGGTTGGATCTA
>JAJFLM010000405.1 GCA_021772655.1 Deltaproteobacteria bacterium | reverse complement strand
GCCCTCGTCGTGGTGGAGCATTCGCCGCGGGAACTTATCGAAAATACTGAGGATCTCCAACTCACCGACACCCGGACCTATGGCCAAACCCTGATTAGTTTCTTGCAAGCCACGCAAACTCCCTAATTTTAAGGATTTTCTAGGGTCGTCATAGAATAAAGAAAGCCCTTGCGGCCTGCCAACCGGTATCGTAGACAAACGAAGCTATGAACAGCGGCGTGGCCATATATCCCGGCAGTTTTGACCCGATTACCAAGGGGCATACCAATATCATTGAGCGCGGTTTAGAGCTCTTTGAACACTTGATTGTCGCCGTGGCGGTCAATTCTTCCAAGAAAACTATCTTCAGCGTAGAAGAACGGCTCGAACAATTACGCGACATGTTTGCCGATAATGACCGGGTCATCGTGGATAGCTTCACGGATTGTCTCTTGGTCGACTATGCCAAACAACGGAAAGCCCATGCTATTTTACGGGGTCTGCGTACGGTCAGTGACTATGAATATGAGTTTCAAATGGCCCATGCCAACCGTCACTTGGCCCCAGACATCGATACTATTTTTATGATGACAGAATCAAAGTACTCTCATTTGAGCTCCACCTTGATCAAAGAGATTGTCCGGTATGGCGGTGCTTGCCATGAAATGCTGGACCCACAGATTGAACAACATCTGAAAAATAAAATGAAATAAGGATACCCTATGAAACACCTGCTCAGCGACCGGATTGGTCGCGTCCAACCCTCTCCCACTATTGCTATTACCACCAAAGCCAAGCAAATGAAGGCCGATGGCATTGATGTGATCGGTTTTGGTGCCGGCGAACCTGATTTTGACACCCCTGAACATGTCAAAGCCGCGGCCGTTGAGGCCTTGAAAGCGGGCAAAACCAAATACACCGCCGCCGACGGAATTCCTGAACTTAAAAAAGCTATTATTAATAAGTGTCAACGTGATCAAGGCCTGACATATACACCCGCCGAAGTCGTCGTCTCTTGTGGCGGTAAACATTCTCTGTATAACTTAGCACAAGTGTTATTGAACCCAGGGGACGAAGTGATTATCCCGGCCCCTTATTGGGTGAGTTATCCCGCGCAAGTGGAACTCAATGACGGCAAGTCTGTCATCATCGAAACCAGCGATGCCAATGATTTTAAAATCACTCCCGAACAACTTAAAGCCGCCATCACCAGCAAAACCAAGGCGGTGATTATCAATTCACCTTCCAACCCCACCGGCTCGGCTTATTCTAAAGCAGAATTAACCGCACTGGCTGAGGTGATTAAACAACACGACATTTTATGTATCTCAGATGAGATCTATGAAAAGATTATCTATGATGATTATGAGTTCTTTAGCATCGCGCAAGTACCGGGCATGCAAGAACGCACTGTGATCGTTAATGGTGCTAGCAAATGCTATTCTATGACCGGCTGGCGCATGGGTTATGCCGTCGGCCCCCAAGACATCATGCGTGCTTGTGCCAAATTACAAGGTCAGGTCACCACCAACATTGCCACCGCCACCCAATGGGCTTCGGTCGCTGCCTTTGATGGCCCCCAAGAATTCTTAAACGATTGGGTCGCGGAGTTTAAAAGACGCCGTGACGTCATCGTCGCACAACTCAATGAAATAGAAGGCATCACCTGTTCCACTCCGGTGGGCGCGTTTTATGTCTTCCCCAATATCTCAGGTTTGTTTGGCCAAACATTTCAAGGCCGCGGAATAGAGAACTCTAGTGATGTAGCTGATTACTTATTGGATCAAGCCAAAGTGGCAGTGGTCCCCGGTATTGGTTTTGGCGCCGAAGGCTTTATGCGTCTGTCCTATGCCACATCGATGGAAAATATTGAAGCAGGCGTGCAGCGGATTAAAGCCGCATTGTCCTAAGAAGATTTAATTAGATTACGGAGGCATAAGCTAAAATGACACAAATGAAGAAAATCAAATTTGATCGCATGCAAAATGTCAGCCATGAAAAAGGCTACATCTCAGCAGCAGCCATGGACCAACGCGGTTCTTTGCAAAAATCGATCGCCAAGGAACGCGGTCTAGCAGCCAGTGACATTACCAGTGAAGTCATGAGTGAATTTAAAACGGCTGTAACCAAGGTACTAACACCTCATTCCAGTGCAATCCTCTTAGATCCTGAGTTTGGCTTAGAAGCCGCCAAGCAACGCAGCGCTAATGCCGGCCTACTATTAGCCTATGAGCAAACCGGTTATGACAATGCGATTCCTGGTAAAATGCCCCGCTTGTTAGACGACTGGAGTGTCGCCAAAGCTGTGGAAGCCGGCGCGGATGCTGTCAAATTACTGATTTATTATCATCCGGATGAAGAGGCAGGCATCAATGCACAAAAACATGAGTTCACCCAGAAAGTTGGCGAAGAATGTCATGCCCACGATATGCCTTTCTTCTTAGAGTTTGTCGGTTATGGTTTGAATGGCGAAGATCCTAAAACCGACGTCAACTATGCCAAGCAAAAACCTGAAATCGTGGCCAAGAGCATGGAAGAATATTCCAAGCCGCAATATCACGTAGATGTTTTAAAGGTAGAAATTCCCGTGAATGTTCAATGCATCGAAGGCAGCCGCGCTTTCGGCGGTCAAGCCGCCTACAGCATGCAAAAGGCCTTAGGTCATTATCGGGCCACCGCTCAAACCACTAAGCTGCCATTTATCTATCTGTCAGCAGGTGTGAGTGATGCGGAGTTTCGTGAAAGCTTAGAGCTCGCGAGTGAAGCCGGTGTGGCTTACAACGGCGTGCTCTGTGGTCGTGCCACCTGGAAAGAAGGCATCCCCATCTTCGGTAAAGATGGCGGCCCCGCTTTGACCGCGTGGTTAGAAGACCGTGGCGTGCAAAACATTCAAGCCTTGAATAAGGTCTTAGAGCAAGGGGCAAAACCCTGGACTGACGCTTACGGCGGGATTGATAAGATTGAAATCATCTAGAGTTGACTTAAGTATACATAAAAAGGCGACCTGATCAGGTCGCCTTTTTTGTTCCCACAACTTTTTTAATAAAACTGCGAGAAGGCCCTTATGTTTATGGGCTTCTCAACAGCAAACGGACTGGCGCTCCAACAAACCGTGCTCGCCTCAGCAACGCTGGGATTTCTGCAAGGGAGCACCGCAGAAATAGCCACACGTGAAAGCCAATTATTAGGTTCGTATGAAACTGCCACAGTACCCGACCGCTTCCAAATACTAGGAACTCTAAGTCAGCTCTATTGCCGTCATCTCCGTCACGGTGGCCGTGACGGTATGCATTGGAATCGCTTAGCTCAAACAGAACTCTCGAAACAAGTTCAAACAACTGGAAATTACAGCTATTTTATTCAAGCTGATGAAAGCAGAGGTCATGTCATTGATTTGCCGAGCACCTTGCCTTACCCCGCTTTATTGAATTGGCATGAAAATCCAGCACCACCTGTCGTTGTTTATATCAAATCAGAACCCCAACGCCGTCGCCATTTTCGCGCTTACTTTCTGATAGACCAAGTTCTTTCGCGGGAAGCCACTATGCTGGATGAAAGCGTTGCTGAAGCCACAGCTGATTTTGCCGGCAGTGAAAAAGCCGGAGCTATTGAATTAGTCCTGTGTCGCCGCAGTGCGCGTTATTTTCTGAATCAAATTACAGCCTTGCCTCAGCAAATTCTTTCAAGCGCTGCCACTTACGTACTAGGTCGCGTCGTTGAAGAAAGTATTATCACCTCAGCGGGCACGCCCCTCCGTAGTATTGAAGTTGTCAGCCAGGCAACTTTAGATGCCCGTCGCAAACCGGAACCTCCTACAGAACCCATCACGATTGCTACAGAACTTACTTTTCAACCACAATGGAACCCGCAGTTTACCCCCTTGCGTTTTGAACTCCAGCGCCAAGGCAAACCATGCCCAGTGATTATTGAACGTATCTCACCGCAACAGGCCAAACATGTGGCAGGATCCATTGGTAAAGACATTTTGAGTGTCTTGAATCGGACTTCATACAATCCAGACACAAATCTCATTTTAGTCATGCGCGGACTGGATGGAGAGCCTTTAGCTGCTAGTGTCAATGGTATTCACCGCTACAAAGATGAAGCTTCACTCCGCGGTGAATCCGCTTTTAAGGCGGATCAATCAAACAGTGGCATTCGCAAAGTGGGCTTAGCCTTCTTGATAGCACGCATTCTCTTTCTCAAACGAAATTCTTCATGGGGAAAACGTGGCACGGCCATCAGTAACTTTATCCCACGGGTATTGGCCCGCTATCGCAGTGATGCCGGACTACCCGAATCTTACGTCAGCGCTTCGGCAATGAATCTTGACTTAGATACAGTCTCGTATCGAGAAGCCGATCAATTCTTAGAACGCAATCCATTGATCTTCAGAGAAATGGGGCGACCACAGGGCCGCCCCTAAATGATAAAAGTATTACGACTCACCCACACCTTTAGCGCGGCACAACTGCATCACTTGCTCAGCCTTCGCTACTAAAGCTTGGGCATTGTCAGCGGAAGCGTCAGCACGCCAAGCATCCACTTCATAACGGAAACTATCCAACTCAGGAAATTCACCGGTACGCACAAAGTGATTATCAAATTGCTGGATACTTTCTGCCGGCACAAAAGTTTGCACCATCTTGGTGTAAAGCACCGCATCCACCGTTTTTGCTAAGGCTTCATAGGCCTTCGCACTAGCGGCTTCATGTTCGCCATGCGTTAATAAAGCACGGGCCTGCTCTAAGACAGGGACCGCTTCAGCCAAGGTCGGAGCCACATCAGCCACCGGCGAACCGGCACACTCACCGACCACACCTTGCTGCAAACCAAACTCTTTTTCGTCGGCCCAATCATTATAAAATGACGGATCATCCGCAAAGGCAGGCACTTCCGCATAAGACTGCAACAATTCTTTCGTCGCCGGCTTCCCAAAACGCGCATAGTACTCGTTAAAAGTCTCGCCGTCTTGGCGCTCAGCTGCATAATGCTCAATCAATTTCACAGTCGCATCGGGTACTTGCTTGGACGGAATCTTCATAATGATTTGCCCAATCGTTGTGCCTTTTTCACTGACTCCCCCACCTAAGTGGAGCTGGAAAGCTGGCGCAATATGCCCCTTTTGAGGCAGTGCCGCCCCATGATAACCAATTTGGCCTAAATGATGTTGGCCACAGGAGTTAGGGCAACCTGAAATTTTAATATGAATATCTTTGGCCAATTCTGAAACAATACCATTAGCCGCTTTTAAGCGTTCTTCTAAGACCGTGGCCAAGGGCCGCGAACCAGAAATCCCTAAACGACAGGTATCCGTGCCCGGGCACGCCAACACATCATAAACCGTATCAGCATCTGCATGATGCATGTTGATCGCTTTAAGCTCTTGATACAAAGACGGTAGGTCTTCATCACGGATCCAACGCAGCACCATATCTTGCTCGATGGTCACGCGCAGATGCCCATTGGAAAAGGTCCGCGTCAATGCCGCCAAACGACGCATTTGATCCGGCGTCATGTCCCCTAAAGGCAGGCGCATATCCACGATGGAATAACCGGCTTGGCGTTGAGGGCTCACGCTGGTTTTTTTCCAGTATTCATACTCATCACTGCTCGCGCCACCAGGAGCCGCTGGTTCATGTTCACCGGTTTCACCCGCATCTTGAATACCCTTCAAATAATTATTCCATTGCGGATCCACTTTTAGATTCGCACGTTCAGCTTCAACGAGTTCTTTAAATTTATCCCAACCAAACTTTTTGATGACAAACTTCATACGTGCTTTAGAACGAATCTTGCGTTCGCCATAACGGTCAAACACCCGCATCACGGCCTCTGAAAAAGGAATGATCTCTTCCACTGGCATAAACTCTGTCCATTCATGCGCCGGAAATGGCGTAGCCCCTAGGCCACCACCAATGACGACTTTAAAACCTTTTTTGCCATCTTTGATGCGGGCCCAAAAGCCTAAGTCATGGATGTACAAACGGGCGTGATCATGATCACAACCTTCGAAAGCCACTTTAAATTTACGACCGAAATTCTGGCAGATGGGGTTCCATAAAAAATGGAGGGCATACGCATTGGCATACGGCGTCACGTCAAAAGGCTCACTGGCAGAAACTCCGGCATAAGGACAGGCCGTCACATTGCGGACGGTGTTGCCGCAGGCTTCCCGGGTGGTGATCCCAACATTCCCCAGATCACGCATCAGCGCCGGTGTATCGGTGACTTTCACAAAATGAATCTGAATATCTTGGCGCGTCGTAATATGGGCAATCCCCTTGGAATATTTTTCACAGACACCAGCGATGCACTCAAACTGCTCGGCACTCATCCCGCCGGAAGGGATCTTGATCCGAATCATCTGGACCCCATCCTGGCGTTGACCATAAACCCCATGTTGCAGACGCAGGCGTTGAAATTGGCCATCACTGATCTTCTGGCTTAAGAAATCTTTGACGGCTTGCTCAAAAACATCAATTTGCTTAAACCAGGTTTCCTTTAATTGTTCTGTATTTTCAATCATTTAGCTATTCCTCGTAGGCATTCAATAAGGCAGGTAGTCAAACAGATTCCGCCAGGAAATGCAATAGAGAGGGGATGTAGCCTGCAAACACGATGACAAGCCCTGGCCGTTCTGTTACCCCTTAAAGCCATGAGCGACTTACGCTACATCGCGATCGAAGGTCCTATCGGGGCGGGCAAGACCAGTCTTGCCCGACAACTGGCCCATGATTTATCGGCCCAATTGATCTTGGAAGAACCCGGCGACAACCCCTTTTTAAGTAAATTTTATGAAGACCGCGAGCGCTATGCCCTCTCCACTCAGCTGGCGTTTTTATTGGCGCGGCATGGGCAGCAAAAACAGCTCTTTGCTCAGGGAGCGCAAGAACAACCGGTGATCAGTGACTATTCCTTTGCCAAGGACTTGGTGTTTGCGGAACTCAATTTATCACCTGACGAATTGCAGCTCTATAAACAACTCTACACCGAGCTTGTCAGTGGGCTCCCCACGCCTGATTTATTAGTTTATTTAGAATCGGATGTCGGCCTGCTTAAAAAACACGTCAAAAAGCGCAAAGCGGTCTACGAAAAGAAGCTCAAGATCGATTATCTGGACGAAGTGCTCGAAGCTTACAAAAGCTATTTTTTCGACTATAATGAAACTCCCCTATTGGTAGTAAATTGCTCGCAAATTGATTTCGTGAATAACGGCAGTCATTACCAACGTTTGTTTGATGAAATTATGAACCGTAAACGAGGCCCCCGCCATTACGTGGCCTTAGGGTAGTTAACAAACCATGAAACAAGCCGCATTTACCATACCGCATTTAAGACAACGCAAAGGCGCCGGCGAACCCATCACCATGGTGACCTGCTATGATTATAGTTTCGCCCGCATCATGGATGCCTGCGATATCGATTGTATTTTAGTGGGGGATTCCTTGGGCATGGTGATGCAAGGCCAGGACAGCACTTTGCCCGTGACGGTAGATGATATGATCTATCACAGCAAAAGTGTCGCCCGCGGCGCCCCGCATCCGCTTTTGGTCGTGGACATGCCCTTCTTATCCTACCAAGCCTCGGTCGATCATGCGGTCTACAATGCCGGCCGTTTGCTCAAAGAAGGTCAGGCCCAAGCGGTGAAGTTAGAAGGCGGCGAAGAGATTTTGCCGACCATTAAAAAGATTGTCAGCATTGGTATTCCGGTGTTTGGACACATCGGGCTGCAACCACAATCGGTGCATGCGATGGGCGGTTATAAGATTCAGGGGAAGACTAAGACCGAAGCCAAGCGTTTGAAAGATGAAGCCTTAGCCATTGAAGATGCGGGGGCTTGCTGTTTGGTGATGGAAGGCATGCCTGCTGAAGTCGCGCAACAAATCTCTGAGAGTTTACAGATCCCCACCATTGGTATCGGCTGCGGTGCCCATTGTGATGGACAGGTCTTAGTCATCCAAGATTTATTGGGCATGGACTCACGCTTTAAACCGAAATTCTTACGACGTTATGCCGAGCTGGAAGGCACGATTCGTGATGCGGTGAATCAGTATGCTAAAGATGTGCGGGGGCATGATTTTCCGAGTGCGGAAGAGAGTTTCTTTTTGGAGAAGTCAGAACAAATTCCATCAGCTAAAAAGAAATCTTAAGTCATTTAATCTCGCCACTGAATATTCGGACGCCGCCCTTCACTCACACAATCTCTCAAATAAAGATTAATCAAGTTCTGATAAGGAATGCCGGTTTCAGTCGCTAAATCTTTAAAATAATTCACCACCCCTTCATCTAAACGAATCGTAATCTGCTGCTTCAACTGTTTAGCATAAGGGTTCTTCTTAGATTTCTTAAAATCGTACTGTTTTCTCATACTAGCAACTCCTGATACATGTCACGCTCTTGCTTTGTAGCACTGCGTGCAGAAATAATTCGAATCACGTCATCCGCTTCATGGTAACAATGACAAACTACCAACACACGAAGGGTGGCACTCAGGCCCAGTAGAATATAGCGATCTTCAGTAGCCGAATGATCTGGATCGAAAATCAATCGCGCCGCAGAATCTAAGAAAACTGATTCCGCCTCACGAAACGAAACCCCGTGCTTTGCCAGATTAGTGCGACTCTTCTTAGTATCCCACTTGAACTGAATATGTCCAAAATCTCTCATAATTATATTATAATTATTTAATAATGCTAGTATTTAATAGTACTCTTAAGAGAGCAAAATGGAGGCCAAAAAAATCTTCAATGATTTCAGATGGCTAAATGGATAATGTAAATAACACGTCCTATTTTGAGACTGTGAGACTCATGAAGTGGGTCTCGGCCAGACTATTCAATATCCCGACCCATCACCGTCTTGCGTTCGGCTTCGGTCGCGTGGTCGATGGCTTTCAAACATTCTTTGATCACCTTGCGCGTCAGGGCATCAACCGCACATTGGCTGGTACTGAATCCGGACTGCTCTTTGATCAATTGTTTTACTTTAGACACCACCACTAAGG
>JAJFLM010000404.1 GCA_021772655.1 Deltaproteobacteria bacterium | reverse complement strand
TGAACTACTATCTTGATCAAACTCTAAGCCGCGAGGCTTGATGAGGTTTCTCCAGTTACGATACATGGTGGATCCTCCAATTAAAAAATGAACGAACTAACGTGAATATAATTCAACAACTAACTGTTCTTGCATAGGCATAGTCAGCTCTTCACGTGATGGATATGCTTTTACAAGACCTGAATATTGTTTTTTATCTACTTCTAACCATAAAGGAATGCCGCGCCGATCAACTGACTCCAGAGACTCGCCAATACGCTGCAGTTTCTGTGACTTTCCTCTTACTACAATCTTATCACCTTGCTGCACTTGAAAAGAAGGTATACTAACCTTCTTACCATTCACTTCAAAGTGTCCGTGGCGTACCAATTGACGTGCTTCTTGGCGCGACTCACTAAAACCCATGCGATAAACGATATTATCTAAACGGCGTTCTAAGAAGATTAATAGGTTTTCACCTGTAATACCCTTCATACGGTCTGCCTTACGAAAATAACCGCGAAATTGACGCTCTAATAAACCGTAAATACGTTTAATTTTTTGTTTTTCACGAAGCTGCAAACCGTACTCGGAAAGCTTTGAACGACGTCTTTGTCCATGTTGCCCTGGGGCATACTGACGGCGTTCGATAGCACACTTATCAGTGTAACAACGATTTCCTTTGAGATAGAGTTTTAACCCTTCTCGACGACATAAGCGACATACTGAATCTGTATAACGAGCCATACTCTCTCCAACTAAACCCGACGTCGTTTCGGTGGCCGACATCCATTATGTGGAATCGGTGTCACGTCACGAATATAAGTAATTTTTAATCCCGCACTGCCTAAAGCTCTCAATGCAGACTCACGTCCCGCGCCAGGACCCTTAACCATCACAGACACACTACGCATCCCATGGTCCATAGCTTTTTTCGCGGCTTCTTCTGCAGCTACTTGCGCAGCAAAAGGAGTGCCTTTACGAGAACCTCTAAACCCTTTTGCACCTGAAGTACACCATGACACAGCATTACCTGCAGTATCCGTAATTGTAATTACCGTGTTATTGAAAGTTGCCTTAATATGAGCAACTCCAGTCGCAATATTCTTACGGCCTTTCTTCTTTCGGGTCTTAGGAGCCTTAGCCTTGGGGGCTTGGGGCTCTGTCGACATTGTTTCTTCATTCTTAGCCATGCGAAACCTTTCCTAAAAAATTATGAGGTAGGAGCTTTCTTCTTACCAGCAACAGCAATCTTACTTTTACCTTTTCGAGTACGTGCATTTGTGTGCGTTCTTTGGCCGCGTACCGGCAACTTAGAACGATGGCGAATCCCTCGATAAGCGCTTAAATCAATCAGACGTTTAATATCCATTGAAATCTCGCGACGAAGATCACCTTCAACTTTATAACCTGCTTCAAGAACCTCGCGAATTTTAGCCACTTCTGCATCGGTTAAATCTTGAGCACGTTTCCCACCATCAATCTGAGCCTTCACTAAGATATCTTTAGCAGTAACCCGCCCGATTCCAAAAATATACGTTAACCCAATTTCAATGCGCTTTCTCGCGGGAATATCAATACCAGCTATGCGTGCCATACCTTACCCCTGTTTCTGTTTATGCTTTGGGTTAGTGCAAATGACACGCACAACACCACGTCTGCGGATCACTTTACACTTTGCACAAATCTTTTTTACTGATGAGCGTACTTTCATAACTTGCTCCTTAAACCCTTGTCAGAATTTTTGGTCCTTCTTCCGTAATAGCTATCGTATCTTCAAAATGAGCTGAGAGCTGTCCATCTAATGTGACTGCTGTCCAACCATCATCTAATAATCTTACTTGGTCGGTTCCCTCATTGATCATCGGCTCTATTGCTAAGACTAAACCAGGTTCTAATTTCATCCCTGTATTTTTCTTACCATAATTGGGCACTGGCGGCTCTTCATGTAAATCTCGGCCAATCCCATGTCCTACAAAGTCTTTAACGACCGTAAAACCGGCTTTCTCAGCACAGTTTTGTACTGCTGCAGAAATATCATGCAGTCGATTACCCACTAACATTTGCTCAATACCGTCATTCAAGCTTTGTGATGTTACATCAATAAGCTTTTGCGCTTGAGCCGATATCTTGCCTACAGGAAAAGTCCGAGCCGCATCTCCAAAATAACCATCAACAATCGCACCGCAATCTAAACTAACAATATCGCCTTCTTCTAAGACGCGATCTCCAGGAATACCATGCACGACTTCATCATTAACTGAAATGCACAGGGTTCCTTTAAACCCACGATAACCCTTAAACGCTGGAGTGCCACCTTGCTTACGAATCAGCTTTTCAGCAAACTGATCAAGTTCAGCCGTTGTCACGCCAGGCTTAATTTGCTCCACAATCTCTCTATGGACGGTTCCTACTACAGCACCGGCCACAGCCATTTTTTTAATTTCGGCCCCTGACTTTAGTATAACCATAAGTTATCCCGTCTGAGCCTGTGAAGCATTTCCACTTTGTGGAAGAGCACTTATAATTCTGTCAAAGACCTCATTGATGTCACCTAAGCCATCAATTTCTTTAATAATACCACTAGACCGATAATAATCGATCAAGGGCTCTGTTTGTTGCGTATAAACATTTAAACGTTTACGGATAACTGTTTCGTTATCGTCTTCGCGCTGACGTGCTAACAAGCGCATCACCAATTCTTCGTCAGGAACAGTCAAACTAATCACTGCATCCATTTGTTCCCCTCTATCCTTCAACGTTTCATCCAACGCTTGAGCTTGCTCAACCGAACGAGGGAAACCATCTAAAATATATCCAGGCCGACAATCTTCTTGATTCAATCGGTCTCTTACAATGTTAACCACAATCTCATCAGGGACTAAAACACCTGATTTCATATAATCTTCTGCTAACTTGCCAGCCTCCGTTTGATCTCTACGAGCCTGCCTCAGCATATCGCCCGTTGAAATTTGAATGATGCTGAGTCGGTCAACAAGCTTTTCAGCTTGAGTCCCTTTTCCAGCACCTGGAGGCCCCAGCAAGATGAGACGCATTAGCTCTTCCTTCCTCTAAAGCGTCCTCCTTTAGAGCCCATCAATCCTTCATATTGGCGACTCATTAAATGAGTCTCCATTTGAGAGAGTGTATCCATAGCAACCCCCACAATAATCAGTAGCGCAGTACCACCAAAAGTAGAAGCTAACGAAACGGGGATACCAAACTGGCTGATCAATATTTCTGGCAATACGCAAACTAAAGCTAAATAAAGCGCCCCACCTAGGGTTAACCTTGATAAAATTCTATCGATAAAATTTGCCGTGGCTTGGCCAGGTCGAATTCCTGGAATAAAGCCACCCTGCTTTCGCACATTTTCTGCAACATCAGTAGGATTAAATGTCACGGCTGTATAAAAGAACGTGAAGAAAATAATCAACGTGACATATAAGCCCAAATGCAACCAGCCAAAGCTGAGCATACCGGCAAGGTTTTGTAATCGTTCTGTCTGAACGAATTGCGCAATCGTGGCCGGAAATAACATCAGAGATGATGCAAAAATCGGTGGGATAACCCCCGCCATATTAATCTTTAGCGGCAAATGGCTTTGCATCCCACCATATAGCTTTCTACCCACTACTTTTTTGGCGTACTGGATAGGTATTTTACGATGTGCCCGCTCAAAAAAGATGATAACGCCAATAACCAGCACAATAAAACCAACTAGCAGGAGAAAACCAAAGAGCCCACCAAATTGATCCTTTGTTGTCCAAGCATCGCGAAAGCCTGCAGGTACCGCAGCAACAATACCTGCAAAGATAATCAGGCTGATTCCGTTACCAATACCACGCTCTGTGATCTGTTCACCGAGCCACATCAAGAAACACGTCCCTGCTGTTAAGGTAATAACCGTAGAAACATAAAAACTAACGCCACCCGCACCTGGTAAAAGCACTCCTTGGCTCTCTAAACCCATGCTAATACCAAAGCCTTGAACTAAAGCGAGCAGCACTGTTCCATAACGTGTGTACTGTGTGATTTTATGATGCCCTGATTCACCTTCTTTTTTAAGGCGTTCCAAAGAAGGGACAACCACCGTCAATAATTGCAAAATAATTGACGCACTAATATAGGGCATAATTCCCAACGCTAACACTGAGAATTGATCTAAAGCGCCACCAGAAAACATATTGAAAATTTCAAAGATCGTACCTCCACCAATAATTCGTTGGAGAGCGTCCGCATTGACTCCCGGCGTTGGGATAAAAACACCAACGCGATAAATACCAAGTAACGCGATCGTAAAGAGAATACGACGACGTAACTCGGGCAACTTAGCTATATTAGCAATACCACCCACGACGCTAAATTACTTCAGCTTGACCGCCAGCTGCTTTAATTTTTTCTTCAGCTGAGCGTGTAAATAGTTTCGCTTTTACGGTTAGCTTTACTTTCAGCTCTCCGTCCCCCAGAACTTTAAGCGGGTCTTTAGACTTTCGAATTAAGCCTTTTGCCTGCAAGCTCTCTTGATCTACGACATCGCCATCGGCAAACGAGTTAAGGCGCTCTATATTGCAGATCACATATTTTTTCTTAAAAATATTTGTGAAGCCCCATTTAGGGATACGACGCATCAGTGGCATTTGACCACCTTCAAAACCGCGTGCCACTGTACCACCTGAACGGGCTTTTTGACCTTTATGACCACGCCCTGCTGTACCACCCCATCCAGAGCCATTACCGCGCCCTAAGCGCCTTGCTTTTTTACGCGGACTCTTTGCTGGTGCAAAATCTCTAATATCCATCGTTACTAACCTTTATGCATTTGCAGCTTCTGGCTGACTTGAAGCAACAATACCCTTCAAACGTTGTTCGTATTCTTGAGCACTTTGCAGTGCATTCAAGCCCTGTATTGTTGCTTTCACCACGTTGTGTGGGTTGTTTGTACCAATTACCTTTGTCAAAACATCATGCACACCAGCTGATTCTAAAACGGCGCGAACAGCACCGCCAGCAATCACACCTGTACCAGGAGAAGCGGGACGCATAACAACTTTAGCCGCTCCAAAGGTCCCAATAATCTCATGAGGCAAAGTCCTCTTTTCAAATAAGGGTACCGAAATAAGGCTTTTTTGCGCGCGATCAATCGCTTTACGGATAGCTTCAGGCACCTCTTTGGCTTTTCCTAAGCCAATGCCTACACGACCCTTCGCATCTCCCACAACTACAAGTGCTGAGAAACTAAAGCGCCGTCCACCTTTTACCACTTTTGCAACGCGGCTAATGTGAACAATCTTTTCTTCAAATTCTTTTTTTTCTTTTTGTGGCTTTGCCATACGTCTCTACTTTATCTCTTTAATTAAAATTGCAAACCAGCTTCGCGTGCTGCGTCAGCTAGAGCCTTAATTCGTCCATGATAAATATAACCGCCTCGATCAAAGACAACTGCTTCTATACTTTTTGCCTTTGCCTTTTCAGCAATTAACTTACCCAAAACAGCAGCGCCTTCGCGGTTGCCGCGCTTTACCTGAGTTTTTAATTCAGCCGAAGATGTTGAAGCACCTACTAAAGTACGCCCTGCCACGTCATCAACCAACTGCACGGTTAAATGATTAAGGCTTTTAAAAACACACATTCTTGGCCGCGCTGCAGTACCTGAAATTTTCTTACGGATGCTGCGATGGCGCCTTTTTCGCCCTTCATTTCTCTGACTCATAATAATCTCCTTAAACCACTACTAAGCAGCTGACTTACCAGCCTTACGCTTAATCACTTCATCAGAGTATTTAATACCCTTACCTTTATAAGGCTCTGGTGGACGTAAGCGACGAATACGTGCTGAAGTCTCACCGACCAATTGGCGGTCAATGCCAGAAATAATTAATTCTGTTTGCTTGTTTACTTTAACCTCAATGCCATCAGGAATAGTAAAATTAACTGGATGTGAAAAACCTAGGCTTAGAATCAGCTCTTTACCTTTTAATTCAGCACGATAACCAACCCCATTAATTTCCAGTGTCTTACTAAATCCTTCTAAAACTCCTTGAACCATATTATTGATCAAGCTGCGGACAAGTCCATGCTGGCTTCTAGTTTCAGGACTATCAACAGTCCGAGAAACCACAATTTGTCCATCTTTAACTTCAACAGCAACACCGGCCAAAAGACCCGTGTTTAAAGTTCCGTTAGGGCCCTTTACTTCAATAGAATCAGCTTTAACATTAGCACTGACCTTATCAGGGATAACTATGGGTGCATTACCTATTCGAGACATAAACTTATCCTTTACCTACCAAATTTGGCAGATAACCTCTCCGCCAACTATAGAATCCTTAGCTTGACGATCAGTCATTATTCCTTGAGGTGTTGATAAAATCGCAATCCCCATACCTGGCTTTAAGTCAGCTAAATCATCAGATCTACGATAGACCCGACGGCCAGGACTACTGACTCGTTTTAAACCAGTAATGACGGGTTGCCTTACCCCGGTGTACTTTAAAGCAACCACAAGCTGCTTACGAACACCTTCACCTATAACTTCATAACCAGCAGTATAGCCTTCAGCGGCCACTACTTTTAAAATACTTTCTTTTAACTTCGAGTACGGAATAGCTGTTGTTTCGTGACGCGCTTGTTGTGCGTTACGAATCCGAGTCAGCAAATCAGCAATGGGATCAGTCATAGTCATAGTCAATCACTCCTTACCAACTAGCCTTCATCACGCCAGGGAATTCTCCCTGAAGTGCACGCTTACGAAAACATAAGCGACACATTTGGAATTTACGAATAAACGCTCTAGGGCGCCCACATAAAGGGCATCTATTATATTCACGTACTTTAAATTTAGGAGTACGCTTTGCTTTAGCTATTAATGATTTCTTCGCCATAATTTCTACCGTTCCCGAAAAGGCATGCCCATACCTTTGAGCAAAGCCCTGCCTTCGCCATCAGTCTTTGCCGATGTCACTACTGTAATATTCATACCGCGGACCTGATCTACTTTATCGTAAGGTATCTCTGGAAAAATAATTTGCTCTTTAATCCCCAAGGTAAAATTACCATTGCCATCAAAACCCTTAGGAGAAATCCCCCTAAAGTCACGTGTACGTGGCAAGGCAACATTAACGAGCCTATTTAAAAATTCATACATACGCTGTCCGCGCAAAGTAACAGAACATGCTATCGGCATGCCTTCACGCAGTTTAAAAGCAGCAATTGATTTCCGCGCCCGACGAATAATGGGTTTTTGGCCAGCAATAAGACCAATCTCTTCCGTCACTCGGTCAAGCACCTTCACATCCTGCACAGCCTCTTTACGGCAACTAGAAATAACAATTTTCTGAAGCCGAGGAATCTGCATGGGATTCTTATACCCAAACTCTTCTTTAAGCTGAGGGATACATGTTTCTTTATAAAAATTTGCGTAGCTCATGATCTAAATCTTCTGTCCTGAGGTCACTAGTACGCGCTGCTTCTTACCTTTTTTGTCAATTTCGTGGCGCACGCGTGAACCTTTTTTAGTCTTTTCACAATAAGGCATTAAGTTAGAGACATGAATAGATGCCTCTTTTTCAACAATCCCACCCTGACGCATTTCTGGAGTAGGACGCATATGCCGCTTAATTAAATTAACCTTTTCGACGATCGCACGATCTCTTTCACGAATAACACGTAAGACTTTACCAACCTTACCCTTATCCTTACCGGCGATGACAACTACTGTATCTCCACTGCGGATCATTTTAGAGTACCTCCGGAGCAAGCGAAACAATCTTCATAAAATTCTTAGCTCGTAATTCACGGGCCACTGGTCCAAAAATACGTGTGCCAATCGGCTCTTTCGCATCATTAATTAAAACTACCGCATTCTTATCAAATTTAATGTAGCTACCATCAGGGCGACGGATTTCTTTGGCTGTACGCACAATCACAGCCTTTTTAACGTCACCTTTTTTCACCTTCGAATTAGGCAATGCTTCTTTAACTGATACAACGATAATATCTCCGATGCTGGCATAGCGACGACGCGTTCCACCAAGAACTCGAATACACATCAAACGGCGTGCCCCTGAATTATCTGCCGACTCACATACTGTTTGCGTTTGGATCATGACGTAGCACCCTCTTCAGTAACCCTGTCTAATAGCTTTTGAACACGCCAGCATTTATCCTTAGATAAAGGTCGCGTTTCAATAATTTCAACACGATCACCTACGCGATAGTCATTATTCTCATCGTGAGCTTTGACTTTTTTCTGTACGCGTAATGCTTTGCGAAATTGCTTATGCAGTGTTCTGCGCTCAATCTCAACAACAACCGTCTTATCCATTTTATCACCCGTCACAACACCAACACGAACTTTACGGTAGCGTTTCTTAGGGGATTCATTTGCGGTTTCGTTATTCACTGCTTCCGCCGCCATCGGGCTTCCTTTCATTTAAAATAGTCTTAACACGTGCCACATCACGTTTTAACTCAGTAATACGTGAGGACTTTTGGCACTGTCCCACTGAAGCTTGAATCTTTAATACTGCAAGTTCGGCGCGCCATTTCTCAACCAAACTATTTAAGTCAGCTTCTTTCTTTGCGCGTAATTCTTTAGGCGTCACGATGCTTACTCCGTACAATCACTTGGGTTTTAATCGGGAGCTTGTGGGCTGCCAATTCGAGAGCCTCGCGGGCAACTTCCTCACTAACCCCTTCCATTTCATAAAGCATGCGCCCTGGCTTGATCACAGCGCACCAACCTTCCACAGAACCTTTACCTTTACCCATTCGAGTCTCAGCCGGTTTTTTTGTAATCGGCTTATCAGGGAAAATTCTAATCCAAATCTTACCACCACGTTTAATTTTACGTGTCATTGCAATACGAGCCGCTTCAATCTGTCGAGAGGTCAACAAGCCACGTGTTGTCGCTTGCAAACCATAATCACCAAAACTTAAATTTGTCCCACGCGTTGCGCGCCCCCATATACGACCTTTATGACGCTTACGAAATTTTGTCCGTGCTGGCATTAACATGACTATTACCCTTTATTCTTTCCTTCTTCACTAGAAGTCTCAGCGAACTCACCTTGATAAATCCAGGTTTTAACACCAATTTTACCATAGGTTGTCATTGCTTCTGCAAAGCCATAATCGACATTCGAACGAAGCGTATGCAATGGAACGCGACCTTCACGGTACCATTCCGTACGAGCAATTTCAGCACCACCTAAGCGGCCAGCGCACATAACCTTAATGCCTTCAGAACCAAACTTACGTGCTGAGCCAACAGCCTTTTTCATAGCGCGACGAAAAGCAATGCGTCGTTCTAACTGCAGTGCGATACTTTCAGCCACCAACTGTGCATCCAATTCAGGCTTACGCACTTCTTGAATATTAATTGTCACTTCGCGAGAAAGTTTTCTTTTCAAATCTTCTCTTAAGGCATCGATCCCTGTCCCTTTTTTACCAATAACTAAACCGGGACGTGCTGTATGAATATTCACACGGATAGAGTCACCCGTACGATCAATACCAATCCAGCTAATACCTGCGTGATAAAGTTTCTTTTTGACATAGTCGCGTACAAAAATATCTTCATGAATAAAATTTGCGTAATTTGCTTTAGAGTACCAACGAGATTGCGACTTTCTTGTAATACCAACGCGAAATCCAATTGGATGTGTTTTCTGACCCATAATGTCCTACTTTTCGTCCAATACAACTGTGATGTGAGAAGTCCGCTTTAAAATACGGTCTGCGCGGCCACGGGCACGTGGACGCCAGCGCTTTAAAGTGGGCCCTTGATCGACACAAATTGTTTTCACATAAAGATTATCCACATCAACACTTCCGCGTTGATCGGCATTGCTCACTGCAGAGCTAATCAGTTTAAATAAAGGCCGAGCAGCAGCCCGCGGCATATATTTAAGATGGTCCATAGCTTCTTGCACGGACCAACCTCTAACAATATCGGCTACCAAACGAACTTTTCTTGGCCCAATTCTCAAATAGCTTAATTTAGCTTTTACTTCCATCAGTCCACTCACTACTTATTTTTGATGACCTTTAAAGGTCCTGGTTGGTGCAAATTCACCCAACTTATGACCCACCATATTTTCCGTTACTAAAACGGGTACAAATTTCTTACCATTATGAATAGCAAGTGTAAGACCGACAAAATCAGGAGTCACCGTTGAACGTCGTGACCATGTCTTGATTACCTTACGCGACTGCTCTTCTTGAGCCTTAGTCACTTTTTTTAATAAATGATCATCAATAAAAGGTCCTTTTTTCAATGAACGCGGCATGATTACTTCCTCCTCCGGTCACGAATGATATACTTATCTGTCGACTTATTCTTACGTGTTTTATAACCCTTGGTTGGGATACCCGAAGGTGTCACTGGGTGCTTACCACTCTTGGAACGACCTTCACCACCACCATGAGGGTGATCGACTGGATTCTTTACCATACCACGCACACGAGGGTAGCGACCTAACCAACGATTTCTACCGGCTTTACCAATTTTTACATTTTCATGATCTGTATTTGATAATTGGCCTATCGTTGCACGACAGCGAGCATCAATCTTACGAACTTCACCGGAGGGCAATCTGATTTGAGCCCAGGCATCTTCACAAGCAACTAACTGAGCCACACCACCAGCACTACGGACCAACTGACCACCCCGACCAAAATGAATTTCAAGATTATGGATCTGAGTACCCACTGGAATGGCCTTTAATGACAATGTATTACCTGGGCGAATTTCTGCTTCTTCACTCGCCAACACATCATCGCCAACGGCAACACCTTTAGGCGCTAGAATATAACGCTTTTCACCATCACGGTAGGCAACCAATGCAATAAATGCGCTGCGATTGGGATCATATTCAATAGTCTTAATGCGACCTGGCACGCCGACCTTATCCCGACGAAAATCAATAATGCGATAACGCCTTTTATGCCCACCCGAACGTTGACCCACAGTGATACGACCATTAGAATTACGGCCACCCTTTTTATTAAGCTTGGTAATCAAGCTTTTTTCAGGTTTCACCTTACTCAACACAGAGTAATCGACAACTGTCATATTACGCCGAGAATCCGTATACGGTTTAAATTTCTTTAACGCCATTCTACTGCCTCAAAATCCTTAGGGTGCATTCAATACTTCAATTGATTGGCCTTCAGCCAAAGTTATAATTGCTTTTTTCCATGGCGATGTACGCCCAACATTACGGCCATAACGCTTCCACTTTCGCGGCATAATCATCGTACGAACAGAACTTACTTTAACTTGAAAAAGCTGTTCTACGGCTTTCTTGATTTCAGCCTTAGTAGCACCACGATCTACTTCAAAGGTATGCGCATTTAAGTCCTGCTGAGCCGTAGCACTTTTCTCAGTAATCAGTGGGCGACGAATTACATCTTCTATTTTTATTTCAGCCATTGGTCTTCAATCTTATTTAAAGCTGCTTGTGTCATAAAAACAGCATCATATTTTAATAAATCAGCTACATTGATAGAGCTTGCCGCACAGACCTTATAGCCATTTAAATTCCGTACTGACTTAATGATCTTTGCATCGGCTTGGTCAAGTACAAGCAGACCACTTTTTTGCTCCCATTGTTCAAAAAACTTTTTTACTGCCTTCGTTTTAATCTCAGCAAACTCGAGCTTATCAATAACACGTAAGCGCTCACCTCTAAGCTTGTGAATTAATACAGAACGGATGGCTTGACGACGCTCCTTTTTAGGAATGACATAAGACCAATCACGAGGTTTTGGGCCACCCGCAATACCACCACCCACAAAAATAGGGGCTTGTCGATCAGCATGACGTGCATTACCGGTACCTTTTTGACGATAGATTTTACGACCACTACCCTTTACTTCAGAACGATGTTTAGTAGAAGCTGTACCTGCACGGCGGCACGCTAAATGCCATAAAGCTGTTTCATAAACCGCACCCTTCATAATAGGGCCCGACCAACCATCACCTAAATTAACAGCTGAAAGCTTTTTCTTATCCTGACTATAAAGATCTAAACTTGCCATTACTCTTCTCCACCTTCGTTAGAAGGGGCTTCAGCATCTGCTGGAGCCGCATCAACTTTATCTTCTACAGCTTCAGCAACAACTTCTTCTGCTTGTGAAGCCGCAACAGACTGTTCCTTAATGCGCCCTTCAAACAATTCATCATTGAGACGAATGAAAATTAAACCATCATTGGGCCCTGGAACCGCACCACGTGCGAGCAATAAATTTTCTTCAGCACGGACACCAACAATTTTTAAATTGCGAACCGTCACTTGATCGCCACCCATGCGACCAGGCATTTTTTGGCCCTTATGAACCTCACCAGGTGAAGTACATTGTCCAATAGAACCAGGAACACGGTGGAAATGAGAACCATGAGACTTAGGACCACCGGCAAAGCCATGGCGCTTTACAACACCCTGGAAGCCTTTACCTTTAGAAATACCTATCACATCAACTTTATCTCCAACTTCAACTAAAGAAATTCCTAATTGCTGACCTACTGAATAAGTAGCGTCATCAATAACAGTTATTTCTTTTAAGTGGCGGTAAGGCTTCACTGATGCCTTCGCAAAGTGACCGGTCTTAGGCTTATTAACCTTACGCTCTGGAATTTCACCAAACCCAATCTGCACGGCAGAGTATCCATCTGATTCAGCTGTCTTTTTTTGCACAACCGTACAAGGGCCAACCTGCAAAACAGTTACCGGAATACATTGACCAGACTCATTATAAATTTGAGTCATACCTAATTTTTTGCCTAGCAAACCACTACGTGCCATTTGATCCTCTAAATCATCTTAATTTCCACGTCGACACCCGCTGATAATTCTAATTTCATCAGTGCATCGATCATGGCTTGGTTGGTTTCCACAATATCAATCAACCGTTTATGAGTTCTCATCTCGAACTGCTCACGCGATTTCTTATCAACGTGAGGGGAACGCAAGACTGTATAACGCTCAATTCGTGTCGGCAAAGGAATAGGACCAGCCATCTTAGCACCTGTACG
>JAJFLM010000403.1 GCA_021772655.1 Deltaproteobacteria bacterium | reverse complement strand
TAATATAGCTACTTCGCTCAGTCTATATCATGGTTTGAGTCTGCCAGATGAAGACAGAATTTTCCTTTCTACAGCAGGTGATCGAGCTCTCTCTGTTATTAGTCAATCACTAGAAATCTTCTTTTCATTACATCCACAAATTGATTTGATGTTGAATCCTGCAGGAGCACGTTTTTCAGAAGAGCATTATCATCGCCTATTGGAAACTCTTTCTGACCTTGCGGATATAAAAAATATGCTTGAGCGAGGGCTTGAAAGTATTCCGCCTTATCTTGATCAGTTATTAGCGCGGGCTGAAGAAAGATTGCGTGAGAAACATCTCTCCTGGAGAGAAGAATTTGCACCAGGTGAAAGCCCAGAAGAAATATCAGTTGCGGAAGCATTAGATTCTATTGAACAGGCACGAGCATTTTTGGAACACGATCTCCATGTAGCGTATCGATATATTGTGAGTGCTGAAAGATCATTAAAAGCTGTTGCAGCTATTGATCCAGAGTTAGTCGCAGAGCCTATGGAAAGTGCTGCAGCCTTACGTAGTGAAATGCGTGAAAAGATGGGTCCCATGCCATCTCTTGGGGGATTGTTTGGTAGCCTATTGAATTTTTTTACAGGCGGGCAGGGTGGGACAGAAATGCAGGCTGGCATGATGTTGCGTGGAGGTGCTGCGGTCTTTATGGAAGAGGGTAATGATGGGTTCGCTCAAGAATTAAGTCGCATGGGTTTCTTTGAAGGCAGCAGTGGAGTAGAGATGCGTGTTATGACTGGTGATGAGTTAGGTCTAGCGAACTTATTCGGTCCAGGCGTTTTTGAAAGCGATAGTGAGCCCGGGCCTGGTGAAGACGTCTAAAAGCTTTTCTGTCATCAAATCAACTAGGTCGCGCGTAACGTGTCCAGATACTATGTGGTTGAAAACCAAGACGTTCGTTTAAGCGAAGTATCGCTTGGTTTTGTGTGTCATTTAATGTGCGTAAGACATCATAACCGTGGTCGATTCCATAGGCGATGGTGTGCCATTTAAGTATTGTAGCAATGCCGTGACCTCTAAATATATCTTGAACTCCTGTTAAGTGGCTGTATAAAAAACCACCTCTTATTAGTAAACTGCTCATGCCAATAAGCGCATCATTATGAGTGGCCAGAAAGAAACCTTCGTCAGGAAATGCAGGGTTATCAATGACACGGGATTTAAAGGTGCTGGCATCCAGTTGAGTTTTTTCTCCCGCAAAAGGTGCATCAGCTACGACTCTCGCAACCAGATCGAAAAGCTTTTCATCAATGTCAGGTGTTGCCATCAAAGCTGAATATGTTGAGATCGTGATGTTATCTCGTTGTCGTTCGTCGATGCGATGTTGTACGGCTTGACGATCTATGGTTGTTAAGTCCAAGTGAGATTCTGTCATTTGACCAATGCTTACAAAACCCTGTGCTATGAGTGCCTCTTGTCTTGATTTATTTTCATTGGAGACGAGGGGGTTCAGTGACTGAATGGTGGTATTCTGAGATGCTAGCAACAGTGGTGATGAGAGATATGTCGGCATAAGCATAAGCCCTTCATCGATTATATCGTAAGAAAGTTGTGCTGTATATTATGGTGAGGGTTTTAAAAATTCAGCTATCGGCGTGGCATAGATCCCTGGGAGCTTTTGCCAGCGCTGTTCCGGAAGTTCATTGACGCCGTATGTCAAAGTCTTATTGTCGCGTTTTAGGTAAGTTCTAAAGAGAAAGTCCCAACAAGAAAATACATTGCTGTAGTTATGGTCATGCTCAGTTCTTATGTCAGAATGATGAACGCGATGCATGAGTGGGCTCACTATTACACAGCGTAAGAAACGGTCGACTGTTTCGCTTATGCGAATATTACTGTGGTGAAACGGGGTAATGAGGTGGATTAATATAAAGTAAGTGATGGCATGGCTGACGCCAATACCGAGGGTTCCAAAGGCAATTGTTTGTAAGAAGGTGGTTGTGATGACTTCACCTGGGTGAAACCGAAAGGCTGTGGAAGCATCAACAAAATGATCGCTATGATGGGCGCGATGGAATTTCCATAATAAGGGGATGCGGTGGTGTAAGACATGAGTACCGTAGACCACGAGGTCCATTAATAAGATTACAATAATAAATTCTAGCCAATCAGGCCAATCAATCCAGTATCTTAATCCCAATGATGTATGTTCTTGAACCCAGTAGGCAAGACCTAGAGTTAGGGCGACCTGGACTCCTGCAATCACTTGATTCACTATTTTTATGAAGAAGTGCCGACAGATATGACGAGATCGTGATTCTGTTGGAGCCCTAAAGGGACGCGCTGTCTCCAGCCAAGCCAAAAAACAGACATAGGCCAGACTGGAGATGGCGATTATACTAAATACGTTCAATTAGCGCTTATAGAGTTTAAAAGTGCTGCTATTACTCTTCTCGATGTTACCATTCAGTTTTGCCTCAATCGCTTTAATTTTTGCATAAAGAAAGTTATCGAAAGCAATTTGATAGTCTAAGTCGCTGCGAAATTTCATTTCTTTGAAATCGGCTTTGCGTGCCCAGGCGGTGAAGTCTGCTTTTAGGCCCTGGTTATCACGAAATGTATAACCCGCCCAATTGGTGACTGAGGCTACCTTATCAAGTTGATTGACTTGGTTGTTCCAGAAATAGGCGCGGGCGCTTTGTGAACTTAATGCTACAGCTCCTAGTGCGAAGCCGAAAACAAAGGTGCATACGATAATGGGTGTTGAAATGCGAGATTGCATAATTCCTCCTCAATTGACCGTTCATTTTAGGTAATAAGCATTACTATACCTGAACGGAAGAAGGGCTCCAAGCGAGATTCCTCTAAAACAAATACACCGCTTATGATACGGTGCGTCAATTAGGTGGGACTTAGTGATGGCAAGAGTCGATAAGCAAAGTATCGTGCAATACTTTAGGGAATAGAGCTGTTAAGGTTTAGCTTCGGTTTTTTTTCTTAGCCTCATCCCATAACGCATCCATCTCTTCGAGAGAGCTCTCTTCAAAGCCTTTGTTTTGCTGCGAGAGTTTCTCTTCAATATAAGTAAAGCGTTTTTGAAACTTACGTGAGGTAGAAAGTAGGGCCTCTTCAGGATTGACTTTTAATTGCCGCGCAACATTCACTAGTGAGAATAATAGATCACCAAATTCCTCAGATAATCTCTGCTGCTCTCTTTTTTCAGGGGCTTGTTGTAATTCTTCTTTAAGCTCAGCAAATTCTTCTGCGACCTTCGCCATCGCATCCGCTAAGGATGGAAATTCAAAGCCAACCCGAGCGGCTTTAGAACCTAATCGATAAGAGCGTAGTAACGCGGGCAAAGAAGTGGGCACTCCTGAAAGAATGGATTCATGTTTGCCTGATTTTTTAGCCTTCTCAGCTTTTTCTTGCTGCTTAATCTTTTCCCAATTATTGAGTACCTCATCACTACCATCTACTGAAACTTCGGCAAAGACATGGGGGTGACGACGGACTAATTTTTCACGCAGTACATCGCAAACATCACTTAAGTTAAAACGCTGAGCTTCTTCCGCAATCAATGAATGAAAAATCACTTGGCAGAGCACATCACCCAGTTCTTCTTTGAATTCATCCCAGTCACCTTGCGCTAAGGCTTCCTTGGCTTCATGAGATTCTTCGATGAGATAGGGAATGATCGATTCATTAGTTTGTTCAGCATCCCAAGGGCATCCGCCCGGGGCTCGTAACTGGCTCATGACTTCGACTAATTTTTTAAAGGATTCGCTCATAGTAGGGGCGTATTGCAATACGCCCTTACAAGAGTCAATGAGCCTTTAAAACTGCCTGCCTATTCCCTTGATTTTCTTCACCTTTTAGGATTGACTCTTGTTAAACTATGCTATTTCAGAAATCATATTGGGTGAACGTCACTGAAGGCGTTGATGTCATGCCTTTGATCCACGATGTGAAGTTGGCGGTTCGTGATTCGCAAGTGGAAGAGGGCTTAGTGACGATAAATGTACCAGACGCCCGCGGAGCCATTATCATCGCTCCAGAAGGTTTAGAAGATGACCGTGCCTTTGGGCGTTGGATCAAAGATTGGACCGTAGAACGCAAAGGGCAGGGTGAGCCAGCACAGTTGGCTTATATAGGTTATTTATTAGGGGCCTCGTTAACATTGCCTCTGGAACGAAAGGAGATGACAATCGACCAACGCTCGGGGCTTTATATGATTGATTTTACGGATAAAGCAGCCCGTCGTGAGTACTATGTGTCGATTTTTAGTGAGCGTCCAGCGCCCCCACAACAGGGCGGGATGCCACCACGGTAAAACATGAACCCTCCTAAACTACACAGTGTTGAAGCGTATCGCTTTCAATGTGATGATCATCAACTTGCCCAGCAATTGTTTGGGCCTCAACATAACAACCTCCGTTTTATAGAAGATAAGTTACATGTGACTATCAATGAACGTGGTGGGGTTTTGCAAATTTCAGGGGATAAACACCCTGCGGAATTAGCCCATAAGGTATTAGAGCAGCTTTATGGCATGTTGAAGACTGGTATGCCGGTTTATCACGAAGATGTGGACCGCGCGATTAAGATTTTATCGGCCAATCAAGACGCGGGTTTAACCGAAGTTTATAATAAGTCCATCCATATTCCGGCGCGCAAAAAGAATATTATGCCGCGCAGTCAAAACCAACGCTCTTATTTAGAGGCGATGCGGCAGCAGGATTTGGTTTTTGGTATTGGGCCGGCGGGTACCGGTAAAACTTATCTTGCGGTAGCTATGGCCGTTCATTTGCTATTAACCAAACGTGTGAGTCGTATTGTTTTATCGCGGCCCGCTGTCGAAGCTGGTGAGAAATTAGGTTTTTTACCGGGTGACATGACGGAAAAGGTCGATCCCTATTTACGACCATTATATGATGCCCTTTACGATATGGTTGAGCATGAAAAGGTAATGAATTATATAGAGACCGGTGTGATCGAAGTCGCTCCATTAGCATTTATGCGAGGACGAACGCTCAGTAATTCGTTTGTTATTTTAGATGAAGCTCAAAATTGTACGATTCAACAGATGAAAATGGTTTTGACTCGTATTGGTACAGGGTCTCGGGCTGTTGTTTCAGGTGATGTGACGCAAACAGATTTACCTAAGGGTACAGAATCAGGTTTGCGTGATGCTGAACGTCGTTTAAAAGAGGTTCAAGGCATTGGTTTTCAGTATTTTGATCAGCAAGATGTTGTGCGTCATGAGTTAGTGGCCCGCATCATTCAGGCTTATGATAAGCCATTGTAACAAGGGGTTGTAGGGAATGCAAAAACGGGTTGGGCCAGAGCGCTCGGTAAAAGAATTGATTTTTGATTTTCGTAAGTCTGATTGGGTGAGTTGGAATAATTTCAGACACTCAACTTTTCTGGGTTGGGTCTTATTTTTGTTAGTGATAGGCACTCTCACTTCGATACTCACAATTCAATGGGAATCTTTGCCGTCTAATATTCAAGCGGGAAGTATTGCTTATCGTGATATTAGATCTGATCAGGCTTATATTGTTGTAGATAAGCAAGCGACTCAAGAATTAGAAGCCAAAGCTCAAGAAAAGGTGCTGCCGGTATTCATTTATGATGGTACCTACGCCAGCGAAGTACAGGCAAAGATTAAATCATCTTTTGAAAAAGTACGTGAGCGCTACGCCGTACTTAAAGCAAATCCTGCGATTGAAGGGGAAGAACTTTTTCCTCAACAGGTAGAAGAACTGAGAACCATCTTTACGGATGCTCTGGGGGTTTCTGTTTCAGTGCGTGACTTTGAGGCCTTGGTTAAAGCGAACTTTTCTGAGGAACTAGAACGGACGCTTCAATTGGCGCTCAAAAATTCATTGAATCAAATTATTGTTGAATCAGATGAGCTCATTAAACCTTATCAAGAAAATGGTATTTTATTGCTGACCTCGCCTCATGATATTGAGGGCAGAGTTTTGAAAGGGAAGCGTTTAAGCGCCGTTCGGTCCGCTGAAACGGTGAGTGCTGAGTTGAAGTTGAATCGTAAGGCTAAGCTCGACCCTGAGGCTGCGGATGCTATCTTATTGTTGGCCCATACCTTTATCATCCCAACCGCTATTTTAGATAAGCAGGAAACCGAAGAACGCTTGTTGACGGCGGTGGCAGATATTGAGCCGGTGCTCATTAGAGTTCAAGCGGGTGAGTCGGTCATTCGACGCGGTGATCGTTTTACGCCACGTGATATTTCCATTATTGAAGGGATTCGCGAAGCCAAGGCAAAACGCAACTTTGTGTGGCATTTTTTAGGGACTTTCTTATTTATTGGATCCTTCTTATTAGCTTTGTATGTTTTTGCGGCGCGCTTTCTGTACCGCTTTCATCCGCATCAACGTGACTTGATATTTCTTAGTTTAGGTTTGATTGTGATGGTAAGTGTTTTTCGTATTGCCTTAAGCATTGCTGAGGGCATTCAAAATACAGTGCCCTTTGATATACCGACGAATGCCTTATTTTACGCTATACCCATTGCTGGCGGGGCGATGGTGGCGCGTTTGGTGCGTAATGCTCAAGAGGCCCTGATTTTTTCAGTAGCCCTGTCGATTATTTTAGGTCTGTCGCCTGACATGGAGATTACCTATGTTGCTTATTATTTATTAGGAGGCATTGTAGGTTCGGCAGCCTTAACGCGAGCGGATTCACGAGGCGCTTTATGGAAAGCAGGTTTTATCAGCGGGCTGTTCTTAGCAGGATTAGCGGTGACTTTTGAATTGATTCGTTCGACTGATATTATGGTGGTGTTAAATGCCGAATCTTTATTGTGGAGTTTTGGCTTAGCCTTTTTATCAGGTCTATTAGCTGCTTTAATTACGCAAGCTTTTTCAGGTTTGGCCGAAGCGGCTTTTGGTTATGTGACAGATATTAAATTATTAGAGATGAGTAGTTTGAATCACCCCTTGTTACGTGAATTGATTGTGCGTGCTCCTGGTACTTATCATCACAGCCATCTCGTCGGAACCTTGTCTGAGGCCGCCTGTCAATCTATTGGAGCCAATGGTTTGTTTGCACGAGTGGCTTCCTATTTTCATGACATTGGTAAAATGACTAAATCCGAATACTTTATTGAAAACCAAGTCAAGGGTGAAAACCGCCATGAGAGTTTAACCCCTTCGATGAGTGCTCTGATTATTCAAAATCATGTTA
>JAJFLM010000402.1 GCA_021772655.1 Deltaproteobacteria bacterium | reverse complement strand
AGGAGGGTGAGGACGCTGGCCGTCCTGGTATAGACCCCTCCGCCCAGGCCAGCAGCGGGATTATGAATATCACCGGCGAGGCCAGCGGTGAGCCGTTAAAGGTCGGTGTACCGATTGCCGATGCCACTGCCGCCAACCTGGTGGCCTATGCGGCGATGGTGGCCCTCTGGGTGCGCCAGACCCAGGGCATCGGTCAACACGTCAGCGTTTCACTTGAGGCGGGACTGGTCCACCTGATGCCGGCCCAGAATGGTCAGTACGCCGTCTGTGATTACGTGCAGGAACGCATTGGTAACAGCAGTCTCTTCTATCAGCCGTTTGACGCCTATAAATGTCGCGACGGTCGCTATATTCATGTAGCTGCGTATAACGACAAGTTTTTCCGTAATTTTTGCCGCGCACTGCAGCGCGAAGAACTCGCCGATGATGTCCGTTTTATCACTAAAGATGACCGACTCACCCACAGCGAGGAGCTCAACCTGATCGTCAGCGGCATCTTTCTCAGCCACGATAGCGATGAGCTGATGAAGTGGCTCATCGCCGCCGACAATATTGCTGCCAGAATAAGATCTACTGCCGATGTTTTTACCGACCCTGAAAGCCTGAAAAAAGGCCTGGTGGTCTCTGCTAACCACCCGACCCTGGGGCCGCTGCAACTTTCTGGCATACCGGTGAAATTCTCTGCTACGCCCGGGGTCGTCACCCGGCCACCACCCCTACTAGGGGAACATACCGAGGAAGTGCTGGCTGGTAGCGGTTGACCACGCTAGCTTTATTAACAACAAACCGCCTGACAATTCAGTCGTCGCGGCCGATCTGGCAATCAATATAAATCTGTGGCCGCCTGGTCGTATGAGGTGATTCTAAGGTCGAGTGAGTAGGGGCATTGGGTGGGACGTTAAGTCACGAGTGAGTCGGCTTTTTAATCAATTTACGCTGCAAAGTACGCCGGTGCATTCCCAGCGCTCGCGCGGTGGCAGAGATGTTGCCATCGTGTTGTTGGAGTACCTTCTGAATGTGTTCCCACTGCAGGCGGTTGACCGAGGGTGGCCGGTCAGCCAGGGCAACATTTTCGCCTTCATCCGGGTGGTCGAAGGCGTGGGTTATTTCCGCCACGCTGGCGGGTTTGCAAAGGTATTGATGAGCACCCAGTTTGATCGCTTCCACCGCCGTGGTAATACTTGAGTAACCAGTGAGCACGACAATAGTGACTGTCGGGTTATCGAGCTTTAACGTGGTAATGAGCGCCAGTCCTGAGCTGTGTTTAAGTTTTAAATCGAGGACAACTCGATCCGGTAGTAACAGACGATTCTGTTGGAGTGCCTGGTCGGCAGTCTGGCAGCATGTCACCCGGTTCACAGGCTGATCAACGGCGCTGTTGCGGGTTCTGGTCAGCGTTTTGGCGAGGGTGGTGGCAAACACCTCGTTGTCGTCGATGACCAGGTAATGGTGAGGGTGATGTTCAGGGTTCATCGTCTGGACTGTTTAAACTGAGTGTTACGCGGGTAGTTAGCCCGCCGCCGTCGGCATTGGCAAGTACCACGTGGCCACCATGGCGATTCAGACTATTGTTGGTCAGATACAGGCCCAGACCCAGGCCGCCTGATTTGTTGCTCGGCATCGGCCGACCGATGTTTTCTACCTGTTCTGCGCTCAGTCCTGGCCCGTGGTCGCGAATAGCGATATCTAGCGTTTGATGATCCCAGTGGATGCTAATACTGACCTCATCCGGGCTAGCGTCAGCGGCATTATTTAGTAAATTAAACAGTGCCTGGCGGATCACCGGATGGAAGCAACCGCCGACGTTTTCTGGCGGGGCGCTGATGTCAATAACGGGGTTGATTTCGGGGCGCAGCAGCTGCCAGGTGTTTAGCAGTTCATCCACATATTGTTTGACCGCCACGGGTTCGACCGGGCTGGCAACGTCGCTGGCCAGGCCGGTAAGACCGCGTAGGGTGTGGCGACAAATCTCAATTTGATTATTGATAGTCTGCAAGTCTTCCTTGAGCGCAGAGTTGCTGTCCGGGTCTGTCAATAATTCATCGACCAGCAGTTTGGTGGTGTTTAGTGGTGTGCCGAGTTCATGGGCCGCCCCAGCAGCGACGGTTGCAATGGCCAGCAGTTGTTCATTCTCCATCAGTTCCTGACGCTGGCTGTCGAGCTTCGCTTCCTGTTGGCGTAGGGCTTCTGCCATGCGTACTACAAAGTAGCCGATCAGCACCGCGCTGATGAAAAAATTAAACCACATGCCCAAAATGTGTAGATTAGCGCCCGCAGGAGAGTGGGGCGCGACCGCTGCCAGGGGCAAGTAATTGAAAAACAGTAGTGAATAGGCGGCGACCGCCACGCCGGTAATTAACCACATCAGCCCCCTTGGCAGAACAATACCAGCGATGACGATCAGCACCAGATAGTAGGAGACGAATGGGTTGGAAGCCCCTCCGCTGAAATAAAGCAGAGCAGTTAATGCCAGTACATCCAGAAGCAGATGGCCGCTGAATTCCCTTGTCGATACCGGACCAAGGTGGTGAATTCGCCAATGGGCAAATAGTGTGATGGCTGCGAATAGAGCAATAAGCCCAGCGAGCGCCTGCGCCGGTAACCCCAGTGGGTAAACCTGAGTAAACAGCACGAGTGCGGTGATTTGTCCGGCAAGGGCGACGTATCTAATCGACACCAGTCGGCGTAAATTTTGCCTTGCGGCGGATAGCTTAGTGGCGGGCCAGCTCATTGCACCATGCTAGCAGCAGTCGATGCGCGGCACGGCTCGTCAATCTGCCAGTAGGGCTACTGCGTTTAGCTAAATAGGGTTGTTGGCATCTCCTAAAATATCTTCTGCCAGCCGACGGTGGCGCTCCAGTCGGTTTTTAGCTGCGGTCCATCGAGGTTCTGGTGAATCGGGGCGGCGATTTCTGCAGCAATTCGGTGGCCTTTGGCGAATCCAGAATTGAAATGGTAATTAGCACCCACGGCGAGGTTTACCTGATTGCCGCT
>JAJFLM010000401.1 GCA_021772655.1 Deltaproteobacteria bacterium | reverse complement strand
GGTATTTGGAGAACAAACATTGATGATGCCAAAACGGGGAGCAGTCCTCGTTAGGGCTACCAGAGATTGAGTAAGTAGAACGGCCGGTGAGATCACGCCTGCAAGCATAGCCCTCACCGGCCGGGAACCTCGCCGTCGTGCGCTCGTTGCGCGCGCACGGGGCGGTCGTCTTTAACGTATTTTAGCACAGATTAACCGAGCACACCACTTAAATACTTTCTGCCTAGCAAGTCGCAGACCACTTAATAGTTTCAGCCTCTATCCAATTCATCAACAACGGAGATCATCTGACATGGCAAAGACATCAACTTATCGTAGTTACCAGAACGGATCACGATCACGAATCGCAACTAAAACGCATCCAGCATCGTTTGAATCGCTTGAAGATCGAGCATTGCTCTCAGGGTGGGTCGACTTGGAAATGGGTAGTTGGATTCGAATTTTCTCCTTCTGGCCTCGCGTTGGAAACACCATCGACAGTAAACAACACGTAATGAAGGGTACTAAAACGATGGTGACCGTATGCCCCCGTCTTGTCGCACTCGTCGCAATCTTTATCTGCTTTCCGACTACAGGTCTGTCAAACCAGCAGGTCCACGCCGGATTCATTTCCGGTTCGGTCAGCACGTTTTCGGAAATAATCTATCGGGATCCTCTTACTGTTGTGGATTCGGTCTCGGATAGCGAGAACATTCCGGCGTTCGACTTCGTCCCCACGGACGTGGGGACTGTGAACGCCTTTGGGGGAGCCGTCACGCGCAGTGCGTTGGTCACCTCAGAAACCAACCCCACGAGCAGCAATTTCTTTGGATCGTCGACCGGCATCTTACTCACCCGCACCGTCCCAGTTAGCGACAGCCGCCTCCATACACTGCGCAGCGGCGCAGCTTACTCAGCCAGATTCGAGGTGGATTCGAGGGTAGGCCTCCATTTCCATTTGATCAACCATGTCCTTGACGGCTTGTCAGACCGTAGCACGCTCATTACCGCCACGGGCCTGAACGTCGTGCAAATCTTACGTGACTCCGACGGCAACGAGATAGGAACGAGGACCGTCTTTAACAGCGCTAATGCCGCTTATCCGCTTCAAACCTTACAACTCGGCGGGGGCGAATTCATTCAATCTGTTGACAGCTATGGACATGGCCAATTTCCTTACACTTTATATTCGCTCGATCCGGGGGAGTATGTGCTCAGTGCTGGTGTTACGCAGGCCATGCGAGGCGTGCTGCGAGGAAGAACGGCAAATGGAAGATCCGGGGCGATTTTGCAGTGGGGCATAAATGGTTTGCCGGGATCCAACCCGCTCTTTCCCGTAATGCCGACCGTGCATGAACTCGATGGTTTCGTGTTCGACACGATTTCATCCGACGACGTCGGATACTACGATCCGGAGATTGCCACCGGCTACGACTATACGACCGATGGCACTCCCTTTGCCTCCGTGCTGGTTCCCGACGCACTTCCAGGTGGTGACTCGCTGTTCGACCTCATTGTGGGGGACAATCGCTACGCGTTGGCAGCTGGCCAACTATTCGACTTCACATCCCTGTTTCCGGAAGGGGTGACCGAATTTGGGATACGTGGCATCAACGCGGCTGAAGGGCTGGATCCCAACGACCCCGCGGCTTTCGTCACAGGGCTGAGCTTTGTTCGTGGTGGCGAGGTCACGTCCTTCCGGATGACGCCCGTCACGGAGGAGACCAACAACGTCGTCCCGGAACCGGGCAGCTTGGCCCTGCTGGCGATGGGTGCGGTCTGCTTGCTGGGATATCACTGCCGCCGACGGAGAAGCAAGCAAGGCGTGTAAGCGTCATTGTCGCAGCAGCAGTTGAATTGATGCAGTTCATGCGGGGACAGAGCACGATGGGCACCGCAAAATCTTGAGTACTCAATCTGACAATTTGATCTGCTCCCAATCTCTTTGAGGCCAACACCATGTCCTTTCTGACTCATTCTATCGTGATCAAACGCAATACCCATCGTCAGGCTCACACCGACTGGTTTTCGCGGCACTTGGCCCTCGAATCTCTCGAAGACCGCACTCTGCTCACTGGAACCATGATTGGTTTGGGAGATCTGCCGGGTGGGGCTTTTTATAGCAATGCCTACGATGTCTCCGCCGACGGGACCGTCGTTGTGGGAGTCAGCGAAGGGGCCAATGGCAATGAGGCTTTTCGTTGGACGGCGGAGACAGGGATGGTCGGCTTAGGGGATCTCGCCGGCGGCGAATTTCGAAGTGTGGCCCAAGGCGTTTCGGCCGACGGCTCTGTGATTGTCGGCTATAGTGATTCGGCCAACGGACGCGAGGCCTTTATCTGGACTGCTGAAACCGGCATGGTCGGGCTGGGTGATTTACCGGGAGGTGACTTTTCAAGCGAGGCACAAGCCGTCTCGGCGGACGGCACTGTCGTTGTCGGAAACAGCGATACCGCGGACACAAATGGTTCGCACGCATTTCGATGGACGGCCGAAACTGGCATGGTTGATCTCGGAGAATTTCCTGGAGGAAGGAATGAGAGTTCAGCCAGCGCTGTGTCCGCTGATGGGACGGTGATTGTGGGAACGAGCGATGGACAAATAGGCAACGAGGCTTTCCGCTGGACTTCAGAGAGTGGTCTGGTCGGCCTGGGCGATTTTCCGGGAGGATTGTTTAATAGCGCCGCTCTTGGCGTTTCTGCTGACGGGGCCGTCGTGGTTGGGAGGGGAAGGTTAGCTAACGTCGACGGATCATCCGATACGGAAGCGTTTCGCTGGACAGTGGAAACGGGCCTAGTCAGCATCGATAACCAACCCAATACCCGATCGTCCAGTGAAGCTCGCGATGTGTCAGATGATGGTTCGGTAATTGTCGGGCGCTGGGGTGCTCCGGCTGGCGAGCCTGACGGAGCATTTCGCTGGACGGAGGAAACTGGCATAGTCGTGATCGGAAAGCTTCCCGGCGGCGGTGACTTCAGTATAGCGCGTGCAGTCTCTGGCGACGGCAGTGTGATTGTCGGGCAAAGCGAATCTGCCAACGGAGACGAAGCGTTTATCTGGATAGCGGACTCTACGAACACCGTCTCCATCAACAACATCAGCCAGCCGGAAGGCGATGCCGACAGCAGCGACTTTGAGTTCGCCGTCACTCGCACGGGAGACACCTCAACCCAACTTATGGTCGATTGGACGACCGCCAATGGCACGGCCATCGCGGGAGAAGATTACACGGCCGACAGCGGCACGCTGGTCTTTGATCCAGGTATCACCAGTCTGCCAATCACGATCAGTGTCAACGGCGACAGCACCCCGGAAAACGACGAGAACTTCTTCGTCAACCTCACCGCCGTGACGGGCGATGCCACAATCGGCAACGGTCAGGGCACCGGCACGATTGAAAATGACGACGCCCCGCCTGGTCCGGCGGCGATCACCGTGACTGACAACTCCGGCGCCGACGGCGACGCCCAACTCCGTTTCTCCACGCCGCTGTCGCAATACCGCAGCGGGGCGGTGGACAGTTTTTATGTGCGGCCCGGTTTTGCCGACGGGGCGCACTACATTGACATCACCAACAGCGGCGAAGCGCCGCTGACACTGTTTGAGATCCAGATTAACGCGCCCGACGTGACCACCGACGTTACGCTTACCAGCAGTTCGGCCGATGATATCGTGCTCGCCCCCGGGGCGACGCAGCGGGTGAATCTGAATTTTACGCCCACACTGCCCACGAACGCCAATCACCAGGGGCACGATTTTCTGATGCCGGCCGGACTGGTCATTCTCAGCAATGCGGCCAACGCGCCATCGATGCAAATCTCTCTGCAAGGCACCTCCACCTTCGCCAGCGACCTCACCTACGACGGCAGTGTCAACTTCGGCGATCTGGGTGTGTTTAACGTAAACTTCGGTCTCGATTCGCAAAGCCCCGGCTGGGACCCCACGGCCGACATCACCGGCGACGGGGCGATGAATTTCAATGACCTGGGTGTGTTTAATGTCGAATTCGGTCTGGAATTGCAGGGGCAACCGACCGAAGGAACTGCATCCGCCTTTGCCAGCAGCGCCACAACCACCAACGGCGACTACCCCTGGCAAGCTCCCCAGAACGCCGTTGGCGATACGCCCGGTAGCATGACCAGTGTCGTTGTCGATCGTAACGAAGTCAGCGATCCCCTGCGGTTGACGAAATTCGGTTTCAATATTCCCGTAGGTGCCACGATTGCCGGCATCGAAGTCACCCTGCTGACCACAGGATCTGACGAGCCGGATGGCGGTCACGGGGTGTCATTGAGCAAAGACGGCACCATTGCGGCGGGCAGCACTAATGTCGTCTCCGGCAGTTGGTCAACCGGCACGGTCACGATCGGTGGACCCAGCGAACTGTGGGGCACGACCTGGACGGCGGCCGAACTCAATACCGCAAACTTCGGCCTGATCATCCAGATCGAATCCGGTTCCAACGGGGACACATTCCAATTATTCAGCGCTCAAGTGGAAGTGACCTATACCAGCGGCGGAGGATTCCATGCCGGGTTGCAAACAAGCGAACTCAGCCAGCAATTCAATGCTTCCCCCACGCTGCAAACGGAATCGGTGAGCACATCCCTATTGGCTGACGACGAACAGGCTCTGGCCGAGGAAATCGCTCGCCGCATGTATTTTGCACCGCAGAAATCCGACGAACCGGCAGTGATAAACAACACGCTCAATGAATTCGACGCCGTGTATGAGGAACTCGGTGGTGGTGGAGACGAGAGTGACGACCTGGACTGGCTGTTCGACCTCGATGCCGAATTCCTGGCGGACGCCATGCTGCACGCCTAATCCGCTGGAAGACACGCCGAATTCAGGAGCAATTATGTACAGCACCGCCGTACCTTGCACGCTAGACCCACGAACGGACCCCGACGTGCAATTGATGCTCCGCGTCAGACAGGACGACCCGGATGCATTCAACGCCCTGGTGGACCGCCACCATAAACGGGTGTATCGGCAACTGTTGGGCATTGTCTGGCACCATCAGGATGCCGAGGACCTCACGCAGGACGTGTTTCTGCGAGTGTTCACCCATCGGCAAACCTATCGCCCACAAGCCAAGTTCACGACCTGGCTGTTTCGGATCGTGCTCAACGTTGGTCGCAACGCCCATAAAAAACGCCTCCGTCACACCCGGCGGTTCTGTCCCATGGCCGAAGATGTAGCCGCCAAGATACATGACCCGCAAAACTGCACACCGCTGGACCACTTGTTGCGCCGCGAAAACCGCCAGCAAATCGAGCGGGTGCTGATCATGATTTCCGACCGGCAAAGCGCGGCACTGCGGTTGTATTACTGGGAGAATAACTCCCTCGCAGAAATCGCCCATCGCCTCCGTACCACACGCCCCGCAGTCGATGGCCTGCTCCAACGCCGATTCGAGGCGAGTTGCCAAGGGTGTCGTTGAGTCGCCGTTTCCGCAACCGAGGGGCAAGGTCGAAATGAGTACCGCCCCGGCCATCAATCAGAATGACTTCATCACGGTCGTCGCCCTTCTCTTGGGATTGTACATCATGTTCACGGCAGCGCCATAACTCGCATAACGTATTACGATGGCCAAGTCGCGTGCTAACCGGACGTCACGAAATCTCTGTCATTCAAAACTGACCAGCACACGTTTTGCTTCCCGCGTCCAGCCGACTTGCTGCACGTGATCGTGCCAATACTTGCCGACGTCGCCGTTGAGCTGCTGCTGCCGAAGTCGTTTTTCGCGACGTTCGACCAATTGCTCGAGTTTGCGGCGATTCTGTTCGTTAGGCTGGTTGCGAAATGCGGTGATCCGCAGTCGAACTTCATGTCCGTCCTTCAGCGGCGACTCGTCGGGAAGGGCTGCAAACCAGGCATCAAATTCCTCCAGCCGATACATCGCCTTGCCCACCATGTCACGCTCCCAGTGCTTTGGCGCATCGACGAGTTTTTCAGCAAGGTTACGCACGTC
>JAJFLM010000041.1 GCA_021772655.1 Deltaproteobacteria bacterium | reverse complement strand
TTCTTCTCTTCGTAGACAACCTCCAGTTCGGTCACGAACAGTCGGAACACCGGATCGACGAAACGGTCCGATTCGATAGCCGCCCACTGCTTAAGCTGGTTGGACGGCAGATCGACCATGTAGACCGTCTCCTCGAACCAGGTATGCGCGTTCAGCCCCCTCGCCCCCAGCGTCTTGTACACGCTGCTCATCTCGTTAGGGACCGCGTACGCCGCCATCGCCTGGGTCTCGGCATTGATCTGCTCGTATATCGCATCGCGTTTCGTGGGATCAGTCTCGTTGAATCGCTGTTCGTAGAGGTCGTAGGTGTTCTTGATATGCGGTTGTTCTTTCTCGTAGTCGGTTGTGCCAAGGTGGGCGGTGCCCTTGAACAGCAGATGCTCAAGATAGTGCGCCAGGCCGGTGTTGCTCGCCGGGTCGTTCTTGTGCCCGGCCCGGACGACGATCTCGGCATAGAACCTCGGCTCCTGGTGATTCTCCGTCATGTAGACGGTCAGGCCGTTATCGAGTTGGTAGATGCTGACACCCGCGGGATCGTCGGGGCTAGGTCCGGAGATCAGCGTAAATTTTGCGCTCGCCGACGATACTGCAAGCATCATCGACAGTAGGGCGAACCAGACAATACGGTGAGTTCTAGGTTTGCGGTGATACATCACGTGGCTCCATTAATAAGGAAAGGGACTCTTATATTGATCATACTAATACTTGGATTAAGACGTTGAATCGGGGTTTTCGGTTCATCCAGCTAGATTAAATACACATTTAAAAAGAATCGGGTAATTACAGCAAACGTAAACTGACATATTTCGTTTCTCTGTATGCGGCAGATCCAAATCAATCCCGAAGCAACCGTAAACCGTTGAATACCACGAGCAGTGTCGCACCAGTATCCGCCAAGATGGCCATCCAGAGTGAAGTCAGGCCGAAGATAGCTAATACGATGAATAGCATCTTCAGGCCCAGCGCAAAGGCGATATTGGTCTTGATATTCACCAGTGTGCGGCGAGCGTGGCTGATCAACCAGGCAACCTTCGTCAGATCATCGGACATCAAGGCGATGTCTGCGGTCTCGATTGCTGCGTCGGTGCCCATGCCACCCATAGCAATTCCGAGTGTCGCCGTTGCCAGGGCGGGGGCGTCGTTGATACCGTCGCCAATCATCGCCACTTGACCGTACTCAGCCAGCAATGACTCCACAGCTTTGACCTTATCTTCGGGTAGCAACTGGGAGTGGTACTCGTCTACGCCCGTAACCTCCGCCACCGCTCTGGCCGTGCCTTCGTTGTCGCCGGTGAGCATGATCACCTTGTGGATACCATTGGCATGCAGTTGATGAACCGCTATTAAGGCATCTTCACGAACGCTATCTGAGATGCTGATCAGACCGCAAACGTGCTGATCGTTGCCCACGATAACAACGGAGTGGCCAGAGTCTTCTAACACAACGGCGGCTTGGTGGATTTCAGGTGTATCCTGGCCTTGATCATGCATCATGCGACGACTGCCTATCCAGAATGAACGGTCGCCAATCTGCCCCTGGCCACCCTTGCCGCGGATGGCTTGGAAACTTACGGCGGGCGTGGGCTCAATCCCCTCGGCACCAGCAGCTCGCAGGATAGCGCGGGCCAAAGGGTGCTCGCTATGTACTTCTAGAGCGGCAGCCCTTTCGAGTAACTCGTGGGGGGTGTGGTCGTTAAGGGGGACGATTTTCTGCACCTCCGGTTGCCCATGTGTCAGCGTCCCTGTCTTATCCACTGCCAGAACGCGCAGGTGTCCCGCCGCTTCTAGAAAGACGCCTCCTTTCACTAGTACGCCGTTGCGAGCAGCTGCCGTTAAAGCGGAAACGATGCTGACAGGTGTTGAGATCACCAATGCACAGGGGCAGGCGATCACTAGTATGACCAGACCGCGATAAGCCCATTCGCCCCATGTGCCCAACCCGACCGCCGGAGGCAGAGCCCCTACGGCAAGTGCCAGCAATATCATTGCGGGCGTATACCATCGAGCGAATCGGTCCACCCACTGCTGGCTTGGGGCACGCCGGGATTGGGCCTGCTCCACCATATGGATGATGCGGGCGAGCGTGGTGTCACCTGCTGCTTTGGTGGCACGGAACTCCATGGCTCCGTCCTGATTGATCGTACCGGCGAATACCTCGTCGCCCGACGACTTTGATACCGGCATCGATTCGCCCGTGATCGCCGCCTGGTTGACCGTGGTTTCACCTTTTGTCACTTCGCCATCGAGAGGGATCTTCTCGCCTGGTCGCACGATCACGGTTACACCCACGGGCACCTCTTCAACAGGCTTTTCCATGATGTCGCCATCATGAGGGCAAACGTACCTGGCCGTAGTTGGCGATAGATCCATTAACGACTTGATGGCGTTTCTGGCACGTTCGACACTCCAATGCTCCAGCAACAAGGATAGGGCGAACAAGAAAGCAACGGTCGCGGCCTCGAACCACTCACCGATAACCATTGCTCCGGCCACCGCGATGACCATCAACAGATTCATATCCGGGCTTAGTCGTCGCGCGGAGTACAATGCCTTGGGAAATACGAACCAGCCACCGATGAACACGGACGCGATATAGAGAGCGATGGTTGCTCCGGGTATGGTGTGAAGCTCTTGCTCCGAGCCCGCCAGCGCATCCATGAAGCGTCCGTGGATCAGCCAGTGGGTGACGAAACCCGCAACAAGTAGACCGCCACTTAGGACTGTCATGATCAACCGACCACGCCGTTGCCAGAAGCTTTGTACGGCTGGAGCCGTTCTATGTTTCCAGGGTACGGCTTTCATGCCGGTGGCGTTTACGAATGAGATTATTTGGTCTGTTGTGATAATGTCGGGTTCGTACTCGACCGACATCCGCGCATTGACAACATCGAAGTCGAGGTCCACGACGCCTTCTCGCTGGCCGACTTCTCGCTGAAGGATCGTCACTTCTTCGGCACAATCCATGCC
>JAJFLM010000005.1 GCA_021772655.1 Deltaproteobacteria bacterium | reverse complement strand
CCTCCATAAGCTATGTTTCCACTGCCGTTATTAGCAATAATAGAATTTGCTCCTGTTGATGCAGAGTATAAATTTCCACCAGTTGAAGAAAATATATCATAAAGATTTGTTGAACCTGAGAATATTGTATCTGCAGACATTGTTGTAGCACTTACTGAACCAAGAGTTATATTATTATCAAGATTTACAGTTGGATTATTTGCTGTTCCACCAGTATTAATATTTGTACCTGGCTGAACTCTTGTAATATCATTACCATCATTTGATGTTAAGAATATACTGTAAAGGTCTGTCCCTGCAGAGTATATTGCTCCAGTCTCAAAATCAGTTCCATCTGAGGTATTTATAGCTAACGTACCAGAACCTGAATCAAATGTAATAGAATCACTACCAGAATTCCAGTTTAATGGAATGTCATCATCAAATTCAAGAGCTCCACTAATATTTGCTGATGTACCAGTAAGCGGTACAAAAGTTCCAAAAGCAGAAGCTTGAGTTGCGAATATACTATAAAGGTCTGTTGCTCCAGATAGGATTGTTCCACCCGCAAGTGTCGTAGCACTAAAAGAGGTTACATTATCTGAACTCTCTACATTGGTTCCGTTATACTTTATGATTTGTCCAGTTACTAATCCTGTAAAATCGTGGTCTGTGGTGCCCGTAAACGGGTGTAGTTTTAAATGCGCTGCCATTGTTGGTTGTTTTTTATTTATTTAGTTACAATTATAAATGTTTCATAATTTTTTATAACCATTGATTTTACTTAAAAAAATCACTATTTTTTTTCAACACTCAATTTATAAATTTAGAAAATGAAAAAGGAAAGATTCTCAGAACTCTTAACAGACTTATATACAGCTTATAATCCAGACTTTATCAAATATGTTCCTCAATTGGTAGAAAAATATCATAGACATGAGTTTGATGCTGTTCAAAATGTTTTGATGAAATATAATCATAAATCATATGCTCACTATGATGAAGAAAAAACAACCGATGAATATATTCACAGTTTAATTACAGATTATTCAAATGGAAACAAGTCTCTTAAAGATTTCACAATTGAAATGCATTTAAAGAGAAAGGCTGAAAATGAAGCAAGTAAAACTCAAGAAGAAATTGCGTTAGAAGAGGCAGCAAAGAAAAAGGCACAAGAAGAATTATCTGGAATTAAAGGTAAGCTTGGAGATACAGAAAAGAAAATTGCTGAGGCCCAAAAAGAACTCGATAAAAAACTTTCTCAAATTAATAAACAACTTGAAGATGTAAAACCAGTTGTTCAGAAAACTTCTATTTATGATGATGTTGAAATATCTATAAAATCAAATTATACTGATTCAGAACTTGTTCTTCCTAATAAAGAAGCTTTAGCTGGACTTGGAAAGGGTACAAGATTAATTGTATCAGATAAAGAAGGTAAAATGGTTGGATTAATAGTTGAGGAAATTCTATATGACTGTATATCTCATCCTATGGGAACTCCAATAATAGAAATTATAATCAATAAAGGTTAATGGCTAAGAAGAAAAAAGATAGCAACATTGAATATGAAGAAATTGAGGGGTATAAGTATAAAATAAAGAACCCATCAAGAAAAAATCTTGTTAGAGTATATCAAGATATGGTTACAGATGCTCACTATGATTATGTCAATAAGAATAGAATGATGGAGAAAAAAAGAATGTATGCAGATAATCTTCTTACAAATATTTCAAGAGCTCCATTTACATTTGGATGGCTTGCGTGGCCAGAAGATGAAAATCAAATGAGAGTAATAAATAGATTAGCTCCTATAATAGAAAAAGAAAACAAAAAGAAAAAGGTTAAAAAACCTACATCTCCAAAGAAACCAGATTCTATAAAAAAGCCTTCGGCTCCAAAAAAACCAAAGGCTCCAAAGAAACCAACAATAAAGTCAATTAAAAAACCTTAACTGATTTATCAATTTCGTCATTGAATATTCTTAATATAGATATTTGTCCAGGACTCTTCATTCTATATCCATCCTTTATAAACAAAGTTTTATCTACCATTATTTTTTGTCCAAGCATATTGTACATTTCTATATTTACATCCTTATTATAATCTAACTTTATAATAATGTCTTCCTGAGAATATAATACACTAACTCCATTATCATTATTATTCTCTTTAACGTCTGTAATAACTCCATAAAACAAATGAATTACAAATCTATTAATATAAGTAAAAGTGTTAGATTCTGTAAATGTATAAGAATTAACGCTATTTAAACTTGTCATTGTATTAAGAGTCTTATCTTCAAGATAAAGATTGTAGTGAGATTCCCATGTGTTTATTTCTGAAAAATAAAGAGTACCTCCTCCTTTTGTATAAAGAGGTATTTCACCAGTTGAATCATTCACAGAATTAATTGAATAATCTGTTGTATCTAATCTTGAGTAAATTGTTGAACTATCTCCAAGGTTTTTATAAGCATCAAAACTTGAATTAAATCCTTCGTTAGCAAGGTCATTTGCTCTAACTACAATTTCATCACTATGAAGTTGAATTCTCAAAATGTTTTCAAGAGGATTTATTGTCTTAAGTAAATCTTTGTTGCTGTTTTCTATTACAGAACTTGTTGTTGAAAGAACTGGAGAACTACCATTAGCCTTAACATAGAATCCTTGAAATGGTGCAACAAGATTTGTTCCCCCATTTGTTCCAACCCCACCTACATAAGATGCATATAATTGATTACATGTGTTAAACACATAAACAGCATCATCAACATTCGTTCTTGATAATCCTGCATCATCCCAATCCATTATTCCTGGATATGGGTTTGCCATAAGATTCCATCCATCAGAAGTTATATCTCCATAATTTGTATATTGAACTGGAAAACTAAATGTTGTGTTAAAATCTATTGAGCCTTTTGTTGCTACTTTCCATTGTTGATTTATTGATGGTAATGGACTGTTGAAAACTGTATCTGAGTTCCAATACCAAAATCCAACTCCTCTAGTTATTGTGTTATTTCCATCTGGAAGAATCCACCCTCCTGTTGCAAAGTGGTCTTCATCCCACAAATATGCATTACCCGTTCCAAATGTTGGAAAATCTGAATTTGGAAATCCTGTATAAATCATTTGTCCAGTGGCACTGTCTGCATATTCATTAAGAGTTGCATCAAATGGACCTCCATATAATGACCACCCATTACATCTATCAACCCATTTTTCATAAGTAAAATTTCCATTTATGTTTCCACCACTGGCTACAGTAACTCTTCCATAATTAGAAGCATCTCCTACTATAATAAATTCTCCATTTACATTTATTTGATTTCCTACAAGTCTAACTTCATTTGTTACACTCAATGTATTTCCAGCTTCAATATCTAATTTTGAACGTACTTCAAGGTCTGACAAAGTTTCTGATGAAACATTAAAATCTGTTGGCAGTCTTATGATAACAATATCTCCTGCAGCTGGTATTCCATTATCCCAAGTTCCAGAATTTGTCCAAGACAGGTCATTACCTAAAAATATTGATTGCCAGATATTTCCCCAACTCACTCTAGTTTGAGTGGTCTTGGCGTTCATAGAAAAAACGCATAGCATAAGCAGTATTGTTAAAAACTTCTTCATATCATATTTATACGTTATTTAAGTAAAAGTGTTTCAAAATTTTTACTTATCCACAGCCTTTGCTGTAAAATAAGAATTCATTAAGGCTACTGCAGAAGCATCATCATCCGCTTCAACTGTCCATGTTGGATTTTTGTTTTCGAAAGGAGCTAGTATAGATTCTTTATTAGAATTTACGATTTCTTCTCTAGTAAAAAGCATGTCACCATTTCCTCCTTCATATAGTACATATTTCATAACTTAATTTTATTATAAATATGTTCAAAAAAGAACTAATAATTATCTGGCAATTTTTGGGTTTCTCATACCAGCTGGGACTAAAATTCTCCTTCCATCTTCAAATAAAACAACTCTAATTCCACTATAATCTAAAGGAACTTCTTGTCCTAATAAATTTATAATTTTAAATTCTTGCCATACGACTTCAGGACCTGAATTTATTGCTATAATTTCAAATGTTTCAAAAGCTCCATTAAAATCAACTTGAGTTAACCTATAATAATTAACGCCATCTATATAAGTGTCATCATCTAACTTGTATACATTTTGTCCACTTGTATTACCTCCCCCTTGAATTTTACCTATTTCTTCCCAAAACTTACCTCCCCTACTTCTTTCTATAATAAAGTAATCATTATTAGTTTCTGTTGCTGTAACCCAAAACAACTTATTAACACCATCCTCATTGTACCCTTCAAAAGATTCTAAATCAATTGGAAGTACTGCACAATCCAAAGAGGCTGTTCCTCCCCAATTAAGATTAAATGGTGAACCAGAGGCTGTGAAATTATCAATTAATAATACATATGTTTCTCCAGCTAACACATTCATTTGTGCTACCCATTTATTGCCAAACACACCCTCAGTTAAATCAACAGCTGTTCCATTCATTCCAGTATTTCCTCCACCAGCTGCGTATGAACATCTTATTGGAGATACTGTTGGTGGACAATTGGGATTTGGTCCCCAAATAGCAAAATCATAATCATCTGTACCATTTGTTGGTGATATTAACATTTGAAGTGTTCCACTTGTTTGTATTGTGAAATTATACCAAGAAGATTGATGTTCAACACCTAAACACCCAGAATTTCCAGCAGTTAACTCTTGAGCACCTAAACCATTACTATTCCCATTAAAGGAGTTATTATTGCATATCGCTGTTGAGTTAACACAATCTTGATTTCCTGATGCAGCTGGAGTTGTGTTATCAACACATGTTGTAAATGTTCCTGGGTTTGTTTGCCCATTACCATTTCCTCCCTCACTAGAAATTGTATAATAGTATGTTGTTCCAATTGTTAATCCACCATAACTTCCTAATAATGGAGATGCACCACAAACGCTATAATGAACTGTAAATGGTCCTGTACAAGGTAATGTAGCAGCAGTTACAAGCACAACTTCAAGGTTAGCGCCTATAGTCAAATCAGTAACAGTAATGTCAAATTGAGTTCCTGTAGCAACGAATGAATACCATACATCAATATGGTTATTTGCCCCCCCACCTGTTGCACAACCTACTTCTCCAGACCAGTTATCAACAGCATTAACAAGTGTTCCATTGTAACAAGTTCCGTCTGGAATTGTTGATTGAGCACCACCACAATTATCGTTTGCTGGTTGTGCAAAAGTTAATGTTGATGCTAGTAAAAATAATATAACTAATAAATTCTTCATTGTGTTTTTTCTTCTTTTATTCCTACTAATTTCTTTGTTTTCGGTAATATCACTACCCTTACCCATTGAGTCATATCATAATAAACTGTATCAGTTTGGTGTTGTAAAATCTTTACTTTAACCTCCAAGGAATCAATATCTTCTGTTGTAAAAACCTGTTCTACTTTTGGGTTTTTTTCAATTATATAGTCTTGAGAAAATCCTAATAATGAAATAAATATAAGTGTTGTTGTTAAAAATAGTTTCTTCATATCTTCTATACGTAAAAAAGGCAAACATAGTTGTTTACCTTATTAAATATATTAAAAAATATCATGTGAATCAAATTATTGTTTACAAAACATTAATGATTTGATAACTTGCAATAATTGATGTTAGGCTATAATATTACTATATATAAGCATGAAATACTTACTACTATTACTAATTTTACTAACTGGATGTTATTCTAGTAAAACAATAAATTCAGTTAAAACAACATCTCTGAAAGATGATATAAATGAATCTATAATTAAAGATTTTTATGATGGAGATACAACTGGTGTTTCTTCAGAAGTATATTTGTTAAAGTAATTAACAAACCTTTTCAAACCCAATTTTTCTTTCAGAAAACTCCATCTTATTAACAATGTTTTTAAGATTTTCTATAGAGTCAGTGTATATAAGGAATCCATGGTTTTTTAAATTAATAACACCATAATTTTTATCATTTTCACTAATTAACTCTGCACATGGTTCTACTTCCCTCATATCTCCACAAGGAAAATAATGTTCTGTAAACTCTCCACCTTGAATATAAGAATGTCCATGAATCATATAATTAATCTCTGGAAACATCTTATATAAACTTAGTTGAATTGGTGTATCAACAGATGGTTTATTATCTCCATAATATTCAATACTTCCATCATCAGAAAATCTTGTTAACACCAGGTCGTCTGTGGTAAGTCTTTTCTTGCTTGAATTTCTTCTACTTACAATCATGTGAGTGCTATCAGTTTTAGTGGTTGGAAACATCTTCATACACCTTGTTGATGTATTACCAAAATATCTACCCTTGTTCTCCTCAAACTTATCAGCTACTTGCTTATTTAATTCTATAAATTCTTCATATTGAGAAAAGTCTATGTCACCAAATTCATGTTCTAAATCTTTTACCTGAGTACATCTTTTTCTAACTGAGCTAGATGTCCATTCAACAAATTCATCAATTGTTTCACAAAGAGTTTCTATACTCATCGTGTCAATCCAAACATTACCAAGTGCATCAAGAAGCTTAAAAGTAAAAGGTTTATTATTTGAGTTGATTGCAATTACAGCATTTCCATGCATTTGAAATATTCTTGATATTGCGTCAATTTCAGTTCTATTCTCTCTGAGAACCTTAGAACATATTAAAATACTCCCAATATCTTTCTTCGGATATATTTTCTCAAATGAATTTTCAATATTAGGAGCCCATATTATAAGTTTGTAACCTGATAGGTCAACATTCTTTATATCTTCAAAAGAACCTCCATTAATACAGTCACAATCAAACTCATTGGCAATTGATTTAATTATTGATGACTCTTTTGGAGTTTCTCCAAAATTACCTCCTACTACAATTTTCTTCATACTAATGTTTGTGTTTTTCACATCTTCTGTGATGTATAAAATCTTTAATTCCTATAATTAATGTTACAATACCTACTATTGCCCAAAACATAGCAAAAATAGGACTGTGCATTATTTTTTCAATCCAACTTTCATGATTATGACCTTCAGTAGAATAGGCAACTAAAAGCATTGATTGCACAAATTGAATTATGTGAAATATTCCATGAAGAAAGTTAAATACACCAACAGATATTAAAATCAATGACTTTTTCATTATTTATTTTTTAGCATCTTCTTGAATGATTCCCATTAAGAGTTCATTGTATAAGGTTAATTCTGCATTCTTCTTTGCAACTTTATTATAAGCCTCTGTCAGAGAATCATTAATTTGTCTTTCGTTCTTTACTAACTTTTCTCTATGGTCTGTAAACTCAAATATAGACAATAGTGTATCTCCAACTTCATGTTTGAAGTTTGTGTAGTAATACAAATTTCCAGAATTAGTCGTTAACTTAATTCTATAAGTATACTTATTTTGTAAACAACTGGTACACTGTTTATCTTCAACGTTAGATTTAACTTGCTCTACTACAAGTGTATTTTCTACCGAAGCATCTCCTACACTGGTACAAGATGTTAATAACGCAACTACTGATAAAATAAATAATAATTTCTTCATGTTTTTTATATTAAATTAATCCTAATTCTTTTGCTTTTGATATTGGTATTTCAACTTTTTCACCACCATCTGCTCTTCCCTCATTCATGCACCACTCGTTTATTCCCTTCCATTCACAAAACTCCCCCCAAGCACCTTTATCAGATATTTGACTGAATGTGAAATTAACAGTAGGCTCATCTTCATCAATCTCTGGAAGATTGGGTAACACTTCAATTGTAAGCCTAATTCTTTGACCTTCATATTTTCCAAGAAAAGAGTGTCCATGTCTTCCAGCAATACATTCTTCAGAACTATCTTCTCCTTGAATATATAACCCTGGACTACAGTCATCCCAAGAACCATATGGGTCCTCAACTATTTTTCCTACTATTTCTACTTTTTCGTTCATTATAATATTTATTATGCAGGCAAGCTTGCTATATCTAATAGATTCATTGTGCTTTCTCCAGCAATAACTGGAATCCTGCTAAACGTAAATTCTTTTTCTTTTGTAAAAATTGGAGGGTCCATAATCACCCATCGACTTCTTTCAGTTGGTCCAAGTTTAAAATTTTCTGGAACATCTTCTCCTCCAATAACTCCAGACATATATTTTTCTTTGCAAATAAACCCACCTCTTTTAAATCTAGCTGGATAATCATTCCAGTTAACATCTTTCTCATGCATCATATCTTGCATTTCATTGCTAGACTTTCCTTGAAGTTCTTTGTGAGAATACATAGATTGTGCAGCCATAGAAATTGAATTTCTTGTTGCATCTTTTTGTCTCCAAACAAAACAATTATGTACCTCAAATGGGTCTGCAATAGAAAAAACTCTAGCATCAAATGCAGCAAACTTTGGTTTAAGTGGCATATAATTAATGAATGAAGCAATATTATCTCTAACATCCTCAAGATTAGTTCCTGGCTTAAAGTGTTCACCTATTGTATTATCATTCTCTTGTACAATATTAAAAGTATCTCCACAAAAATATCTTTGCAATCTTAAATAATTAAACATTGCAGAAGCCATAGAAGCAGAAATAGATGCCATCTTTTGAATCTGATTATCAAACCAAGCGCTAGATGTAATCTTTTTAAAATCTGTAATTAAAATTGATATTTCATCAGATTGAACGTAAGCAAATTGTGCACCCTGAATGTTCTCACAAAGATACCTTGCTGTCTCATCCATGTCAGATGCAAAATCTTCATCAAAAGGCCTTTTAAGACCTTTAGTAAACGTGTGAAATGCCTTTCCATCAAGTCTAATTATTGCATAAGTTCTTCTTGGTAGGAACATCTTTGTTCTTACCTCATAATCTTTCATTCTATCCCCTAAGTCGTCTTTCATAATTCAAATGTTATATGTGTTATACGTTTTAAATAAAAAAATGTTTCACAAAAAATGCTACCAAAAAATTGATAGCATTTTTTAAATATAATATTATCAATTCAGCTTAAGCTGGTTGAACATCTTCTATATTATCTTTGGAATTATTGTTAATCTTATCAGAAGTGATTGACGCTGCTGCATATTCTTCTATAACTCCAGAACCAGTTGAAGAGTGTGGCATAAAGATTACATTGTTGTTATCCTTTGCTATATCTCTCATTGTATCAAAGTATTGAGTAATCTCAACGAATCTCATTACATCTTTTTGATTGATTCCAGTATCCTTAGAGAATGCCCCAATTGATTCCTGAAAACCTCTAATGATTGCATCTCTTTGCTTAGCTATACCTTCACCCTGAAGAGCTTTAGATTCAGCGTCAGCTTCAGCAGCCTTAACTTTACGAATTTTTGCTGCTTCTCCTTCTTCCTCTGCTGCTTTTCTATCTCTACTTGCAGCATTAATCTTATTCATTGCTTCCTTAACATTTTTGTCTGGGTCAATGTCAGTTACAAGAGCATTTTGAATTACATATCCATATTTTTCAAGAGCACCTGATAATTGATTTTTAACAGCATTTTCAATGTCTTCTTTATTTTCATAAACTTGGTCCAACTCTTTCTTTGGAACCTCAGCACGAATTTCATTAAATATATAAGATTGAATTTGTTGCTCAAAATCAGAAAGTTCATAAACAGCGTTTTGAATTGATTCATCATTATCTTTTACATAATACTGTACTGCAACTTTAATATGAACTGACACTTTATCTTTGGTAATAGTTTCAACATTAACTCCAAGCTCATCAATACGAAGACTTTGCTTATATGCTACTCTATCAATAAAAGGAACTTTAAATGTAAGACCTGAACGTCTTATTCCTGTGAACTTACCGAATCTCTCGATAATTTTAACCTCTTTCTGAGAAGTTGTTACGATTGAGGAAAAAATTGCCAATAAAGCAAATATTCCAAGTATACTAAATGTAATGATTGTTGTTAACATAATTTATTTTGTTTTAGTTTGTAATTAAAGTACAAATTAACAAAATAAAAATCATTCCTCCAAAACTATTTTTTAAACCTTCATTCCAATTACGCAAATATCATCTATTTGCTCAGTATCTCCCATCCAGTTATTTATAGTTTTTTTAAGAAATTCTCTCTGAGTATCCATATCGTATTCTTTCAATTGTAAAAGAATGTTTTTAAACTCCTTGCTTCCAAGTTTTTTATCATTTTTACCACCGAATTGGTCAACATATCCATCAGAAAAAACATATACACAATCATCTTTATATAATTGAATCTCTTTATTCTCATATACACCATCAAATTCTTGACCTATTGCATTTTTAGTTCCTTTGTGAACAATTACTTCGTCACCCCTAACAATATATACTGGGTTATTTGCTCCAGCAAAATTTAGAATATTTGTATTCTGGTCAAGTACACAAAAAGCTACATCCATTCCATCTCTCATTTCACTATTACCTTGAACTTTTAACCTTGAAATTACAGCATTATTAAGTTTATCTAAAATATTTCCTGGGTTAGTAACTCCCTCTTTATGAATTATGTTTTCAATCTCATTGTTTCCAACAATTGACAACATTGCTCCTGGAACTCCATGACCTGTACAATCAATTGCAGAAAACA
>JAJFLM010000400.1 GCA_021772655.1 Deltaproteobacteria bacterium | reverse complement strand
TGGGCGATCACAAGGATCGCCCCTACATTCTTTCAATATTTCGAAAATCATCCGAAAACCTGCAAACATTGGCATAAAGCTTGCTTTATTAGGAGTCATTAGGAGACTCCATGAACGATAAATTGAATTTAACCTCACGTGAATTATTAGAAACTGTCGGCGAACTGATGCGGGGCGAGGGTGGTTTTGATCCGGATCAGCCGGTGGTACTCTCCTGTGGGGGCATTCATTTAAAGGACCGTAAGCTGCCAAAAGATATAGCTTCTTGGAAAGGGCAGATGTATTTGCCGACGCCAGATCGCAGCCAAGTGCGCACGATTCGCATGAAAGGCGAGACGCGGAAGCAGTCTTTGAAACGTATTATTGGAATGGAATCCCTAAATTAAATCAGCTGAGGCCTCCTTTCACCAGGATGGGGTCTTGGCACCTTCGTCAAATTATTGACTCTTTAACGGGCTTTCCTCCCCGCAAATTTCGCAAAAAAATCGCAACAAAATTTTTCAATAGTAGATAATGACGCCGCTAAGCTTGTTGGTTGTTCTGGGAAGAAGTCGGCGGGCTCTTGGCATTTCAGTGCTCGCCGTGTACTTAAGACAGAGGGGCTACGACGGGCATGATCACCGGATTTCATTTTTCTTTTTCCTATCAAAGTTCATTATTTGCCAGCAGTCTGGATGCTGTGACGCCACGTCCGGTGGACACCTGTTCGGCCACTTGGCAGCAACGCTTTACTCAGTTTGAACAGATAGCAGATCAATGTAGCTCAAATCAGTTGAGTACCTCGCTCAATGTTCTCAGCTCAGCGCGGGCTCCGCTGCGGGTAGCGGCCAGCGGTGAGCATATCGATTTTTTACTGGATACTGTGGTCACATCATTGTGGAAGACGGTTGAACAGGACTATGCAGTTCTACCGGCCATCGAGAAAATTACTTTGCTTTCGGCCCTTGCAGCTGTCGGAGAAATTACACTCATGCGCGGTGAAACCGAGCCCAGTCGGCAACGTGTTTTACAACTTTATCAAACGGCAGCATCTTATTTGAAAAAGCAGCATCAGCGTGACGTCAAGGCAGAGGGGCTGCAACTCTTTCAAGAGGATCGTTATCTAATCAATATGGTATTTTCGTTACGGGGTTGGTTGCCGCATGGGCAGCTCATGCCGGATCAACAAGAAGCCATCTGTGCACTCCTGATGCGGATTGGGGTCGCCAGTGTCGCGACGCTGTGGCCGAATCAGATTCTGCCGATGCCAGGTGTTGCCTATGCCCTTGAAGAGATGTTTGGGATTGGTTTAACGACACTTAGTTTGTGGCATGCGTCTCCAGGCGCAATGTATTATAGCGACGCGATTGACTGGCAGAATAATCCCGAAATTTTCGCGGATTATGCGCTGATTCGCGTTTTAGAGGCGGGCGGTTTCCAGGGTGCTTTGAGGGTACTGCGCGAAGGGTGTGAGAAATTTCCTGCGGACGAGCGTTTACAGCAGATGCTGGAGCGTGCTGAAGCTGTTGCTGCGACCGAGGAAAAATCTTTTTACTCAGCCTGGATTATGCTGAATGCTTCGCTGGAGCGGCCCTTGCTGCGCCAGTCTCCTCGCATTGCTGATTTTATCGTACAGGCTTCGTAAACTTTATAGTTCACTGCTGACATGTGTCATACCACGGCGTTCTAGAATATTGGTATCTAAGAACCAAATATTAGAGTCGGTGAGTACCTGTTGCTCCAAGCTACTGCGTAGTCGCTGTTCCAGGACACGTCCCTGATCGGTTCCAAAGTTCAAGCTATGTTCTTGTTGTGTGCGCTGCAAGATGCGTCCGACGAGTTCACGGCGTCGTTCTGCCACCCAGTCAGTGAGATTCAGGCTGCGGTCAATGCTTTCGCGCAGCTGACGAAAGCGCATCGACTGGCCACTTTCTGTTCTGCCTAAAGCATCCACTTGATCCCAACTCCAACCTTCACGGCGAAGATGAGTTGCCAGATCACCTATTTGGGCGTCGCTCAGTCGTTCAAGGTGCAAACCATGCTCACTGAAACTTTGTTGCTGCAACCAGTCATTGATGGTGTTGCGCTGGCCTTCAGAGAAGGGTGCTAAACGCTGTGCTGATTGCTGGGCTTGGCTTGTTCCGTCGGAGAAATGTAGCATGACGTCAAAAGAACTATCGGGCAATTGAAGTCGATAACGACCACCACCACTTTGTTCGACAACGTGGATACCATCAGCGCGCATGCGGTTTAAAATGGTTGTTTGTGCTGACTGCCTGGCCTCTGGAGGTACTGTAATGTGCAGTTCAGACACGGTGGGTCGGGTTGTTCCTGAGCCGATACTGTGAGCTAGGTCACCAGGAGTGGTAAATGTGGTGCGATAACCAATGCGTGTTCTATCGTAGGCTTGACCTTGCTGTTGGCTCCATTGACCGATGGTGCTAATGAGCGGGGTTTCTGCGACGCGTGTTTGTTCAGCGATCGCTTGGCGTAAAGGTCTAACAGCACGATCTAAGGCCTCGCGATAAGTGGTTAAGTCATTGAGTAAATTGGGTTCACCAGCGTTGAGTGCAGCGATGTCGCCAGAACCCATCCGGTGATCGTTGACTTGATCACTGAGGCCTCTGCGTTCACCCATGAAGAATTCCAATTGGCCTGCAAGTTGTTGCGCTCCACTTTCACCCATAATCTGGCGGCACATTTCGGTTTGAGTAAAATCACGCAGGGCTGTGAGTCGTTCTAAGGTGTAAGTTCCAAATAGGCGTTGCGAAGCAGCTAAAACTTCAGGATTCGGACGCCAGGTGCGAATGGGTTGAGGTCTGGGCGCAGTCGTATGTCCTAGTGCTGTCGGTGTGCCTGGATTGGTGCCCGCTTCGCTGCGATGTTCTACAACAGTTGTTGGATCAGTAATGACAATAATTGGTTGCGCCTCCACGGCGGGTCGTTGTGTTGGCGCTAAGGTCGTATCTGCCGAAGTAAAGCTAAACGTCCCATCAGGATTTTCCATAAAGCGGACGCGATAGCCTTGACTCAAATCAGGAGTGTGATCGCGCCCCGTAAAACGAATCGTACCAATAAAAAAGGCATCATTAGATCCGGCGCTTAAATTATATCGTTCACCAGCGCTTAAACGTCTCCATTGACCATTCTCATTGATCCAGACGCCATGACCTAACTGACGAGTTGATGCCCCTTCAGCCGGGACAATACTTTCAACAGTAAGATGACGCTGGGCTTGTCCATCGACAGTCACATCGTTGATACGCAAGCGTGCGTGTTGGCGACTGACGTCCTGTTCGCCAATGATGATGTCGCTGTCGGTGGAACGACCGATAGTAAAGCCATCATGGTCCTGAGCATGCACCCCATTGAAATCAAGGCTGACACTTGGAGTGCCCCATAGTGTATGATAGCGACCATTGGGGCTGCGCAAACTGACAGCGCTTGGATTACTGGCACCGCCGATACGGATAGTTTCACCCGGTGCTAAGCGATGTTCAATGTATTGTCCGTCGTGGGAGCTGTCTAAATAAGTTAATTCTAAAGTACCTGTTCTGGCGGTCAGTTCTAAACTGCCATCACTTAAGCGACGGATTTGATGCCCTTCACCGGCATGTCCGGGACGAAGCTGCCCTTGAGCATTGAAGACAAAACTTGTGCTCTGTCCATTTTCAAGTTGATTGAGGTGTAAGGGTGTTCCTTCAGCGCCGGCTCCTTGAGGAGTTCTGAGGCCGACCCGAACGGCCATCTCCGTGGCATCACTGCGCCAGCCATCGGGGCCATTATTGCGATTAATGCGTTCCCAACGCTGTAATAGGCGGCGCACACTTTGAGCTTGTTCTTGCGGATTGTCCGGGTAGCTATGGCGAGCCAGGGCTTCTGCACTCGCACGCATGGCAATATTGCGGGCACTGACGTTGACATCAGCTTCAATGCGATGCAGTGAACCATCACGTCCGCGAATCACAAGGGCTTGGGCTTGACCCTCGCCACCTGCATTCAGTGTCATATTATGAACATTCATATCACGTCCACGCATGTTCACACGGATGGGTTGCTCACCAATTTCTAAGCGGATGCGCTGGCCATCAGCACTGCGGCTGAGGCGATACCAATTCTGACCGCCACCATTGGTGGGTGGTTCGCTGCGCCATCTTGGTTCACCGGAATCAAAAGAAACATAACGGGTTTCGCCTGCTGGGACATGAGGGATACCGGTACCAGAACGACGTCCGCGCGACGGTGGGATAAAACCACCAATGCCACCGACGCCTAATACCAAACCAAGCGGGGCAAAAGCGGCCTGACGTCCGATGTTACGAAGCTGGTGCCAGAGGCTGGGGCGGGTCTCAACAGTTGCTGGTGTTGCTTGATGGCTGCGACGGCGATGAGCGGTTCTCAGTCCACGCGCGGCACCTACCCCCAAGCCTTGTCCAGTTTCTTCAAAGAGGTTGTCTAATAAATGCTGTAAGCAACGGGCACCAAAATGCAAACCATCATCGGGCATCAGTCCAAAGTTGATTGCCAATTCACCAATGACGGGAGTGGCAATGCTGGCTCCAACAAAACCGATTAAGAAGCTTTCACCTAATAGCATGCGAGCCGCAGCCGATCCGCCACTGGCGCCAAAGCCAAACAAGGCGCCTGATAACAAATTCATGTTAAATTCATCTTGAGTGAGGAGTTGCTGACCACGGGCTAAACGAACGCCATTGAGTGTCAACGGTGAACTAACGGAGGCCACACTGGTTGCCGCCACGACGCGCGCAGTTGCGGCGGCTAAACGGATGCTCGTGCTCGCTAAATGAGCTGTACGGACAGTGTAGCCAAAACGAGCTAAGGTAGCACCATAAGCAAAACCACCGGCCATTCCGGCAGTCAGACAAGAGGCCACGAGAACTGCCATGCCTTCCCAAGAGAAAAATTGATCAACAGATTGACGAACGACGCTGCTGGTAACGCTGCTATCGATTGTCGACTGGGCTTGCTCATAGACCGTTTCGTTGCCGAGCATGCTGTGCCATAAATAATTCACGTCCGTGCGTGTGCCGTCGCCAGAAAAAACGCGTGCGAGGGCTTGGCTGGGAGAACGGTGATTATAACCAATAACTTCAGCACCTTGGTTTAAGTTAAATTGACTAATGGCCGTTGCGGCTTGATCACCATAAGATTCGACAAAGCCACCGCGGAAGATCCAGCTGAAGGTGCCACCGATAGTTTGTGGGCGAGCCGGATCATGCGAATCACTTTGCATGAGCTGGGCAATTTCTTGGCGACGAATCGCACGACGCTCAGGGTCTTGAATTGTTTCGGTGTCGATTAAATCAAAAACTAATTGGCCACCGTCAAACATCCGGCTGAACGCGCTACGTAAGGCACGGCTGGCGGTTTCATCTTCTTGTCCGAGTAGATCTAAAGCCTGACGGGTTGAGGTGGCTTGACCACTTTCAATATAGCTCGCTATGCGTGCCAAGTGTTGACGCATTTGATCGCGTTCGTGGCGGATGGGATAGCGTGCACTACTATCGTCTTCCGCAACCTGGAGACGCTCGTCATAATAATTATTAATCAGCCCATAGAGCCAACCCAAAGTTGGTTGGGTTCGTTGTGAGGCGTCTTGTTGGCTCTGGTGACTCTGTTGCAATTGAGCCATTTGTTGATGTACCATCCACACTTGCTGAGCTTCCACGGCATAGGCACGCGTGGCGGGATCGTCTGACTGTTGGGCACTTTGTAGTAAGGTCGTTAATTGAGTTTGGGCGGTATCCCAATCTTCACCACTGGCTGCACGGATAAAACGGGCATAGCTGGCTAAAGCAGGTTGTTCTGAACTATCGCCCATGCGTTCCATTTGTCTTAGGGTGTCATGAAAAAGTCCGCTTACGCGTAAGTAATCAAGATTTGCTTGGCCTTCGTGACTCGGTCCACCGTGGGCCAACATAATTTGACGATAGAAGTGACTGCTCAGTTGCAACATTTGTCCCTGAGCGGCAATGGGATAACTTCTGGCAGCATGACTGGTTGCAAATTCTCTGAGTTGGGTGGCAACAGTTTCAGCATCGCTTAAGTCACCGCGCGCTAAATAGCTTTCAATCGTGCGGCTGGCTAATTCAACGTCAAAATGACTGTTCAGTTGCTCACGGGCCGCGCTTAAAGCACTGCTTTGTAATGTATTGATGTCAGTACTCTGGGTGCTAGTCCCTAATTGCGCACCGATAGTTTGCGCCTCACCGAGAATCGCTAAACGATTCGCCAGTGATTCTGTTGAGCGCGCTTGTTCTATTAACTGACCGATACGGCCTTGAATCAAGCGAGCAAAGTGCTGTTGGCTGGCTGTATCACGTTGATTCAGTTGTCCAGCCGCCTCGATGGCCCGTAAGCGTACGGACATGGGAATGTTATCATCAGAAATCATCGCTTCAACTCGACGGACACTTTGTTGGTAAGCGGCAGTATCTTCACTGTGAGTGGCCGCAAACATTCCTTGCAGGTTGGCGATTTGAACTAATAAACCCAAACGTTGTTGTGGGTCTTCGCTTTGAGCGACTTGTCCTTGTAAGGTATGGACCGTCTCTCTTAAAGAATTCTCTAAATCTTGGGGGTCAAGAGCTGAAGAGGTTAAATAAGTACCAAAGCTAGGGATGTCGGCAGTCACTTGTTGGTAGACATGATAAGCCAGCGCACGGAAACGTAGGCTATTTGGGCTATCGCTTTCGGCGTTTTGTAATAAGTTAGCATATAAGTCGCGCATCCGGGGACGCCAGGTATCTAATAAATCATTCGTGCGATGGACGCTGCTGACGACATGAGTGAGTTGCAAGAGGGCTGAAACATTCGCCTCGGTTGAAATCGTGTTCATGCTGGCGGTTTGATACCAACTATCGAGCACATTGGTGGTGAGGCGATAGTGACGTGCACTGATGGCATCACCAGAATGACCGGCATCTACTCGTAAGGGGATTAAAGCACGACCCAATAAAGCATAGGCATCCAAACGTGCCTGCATACTCGTGTAGTTTTGAATGTTGTCATAGGCGGTCGCAATGGCATTACCCAGTTGTTCATCCCAGTGTTGTACCTCATCAGAGTCTTCGCTTGTACTGCCCAGCAAGCCAGCAATACCATCACCGCGCATTTCACGGGCCGCTTGCCAATCACTATGAGAAACAATTTGCCGTACTGCCAGATAAACGCCGATGCGGTCTAGTGGTGAACTATTTTCCAGACTGTTTTCTAAGCTGCTTAAGTCGCGGTACATTTCAGCGCGACTCTGTCGTGAAACGCTGTCACGGAGTGAAGTGATTAAAACTTGGCGACGTGTCTGTGGATTTTCAATGCCATTGATAAAGCTATTCCAAGCAGTTTCGTCCTCACGACTATCAGCACGATCAGCAATCAAACGACTGATGCGACAGCTTAAGGAACTGAGGACACGACGATCGTCGATGCTGGTGCCTTCAGCATCGCGCGATTGACGCGCACTATCACGTAGTGTTGTTAAGGCACCACATAACGCTGTTTCACCTTGTGAGAATTCTTCACGTTGGGGATTTAATAGGCGAGCCGCACGATAGAAACGGAACACATCACGCAGAGCCAGATAAATTGAAGCATGGCTCTCTTGTTCATTTGGTGTAATGGCGCGGGCATCGTTAAGTAATTGTGGGATGAGTGCACGGGCCCCTTCAGGGTCGGTGCTACGTAAACGCATAAATTGTTGAAAAGTTCGTTGAAAGCGTGCCCGGATTTCACCTTGGTTGCCACCGCTGGTAGGCGGAGCATCGTTTAAGCTGGCACTGACACTTTGGCTCACGGGACGTACAGCGGGGTTAGCGATAGCTTGGGCATCATGTTGGTCAGCGACGGGTAGTCCTTGAGGACGTACTTCAACCCGTTGGGTCATAGTGGGTGGGTTGGGCTGCTCCCGACACTGAGTATCGCCAGGTTCTTGGCCTTGAGGGCGCGCCGTAAACTGTCCGTCATTTGCTCTGCAATATAAAGTCATGCCATTGCTCCTTTGGAACGGGCATGGCCTTCACACACTGTGAACTAATCTCCACGCAACCGTTCTCCCAGACTCTTAATAGAGCAATAGCAGTGCCAAGTAGCTGATTTATCGAATGTTTTCTATAAACATTCGATATTATTCAATTATTCGCATATATATGAATGAATTTAAATGAAGATTCGCAAAGGCTCTTCGGATATGAGAAGTCATTAGTTCACACTATTGTAAGCTAAATGAATGAGGCTACACTTCGTAGCGATCCAACCACTCGGCATATTTAGGCTCTTTGCCAGCCAAAATATCAAAAAAGACCTGCTGGACTTTTTTGGTGATGGGCCCCGGTTTGCCCGTGCCAATGCTGCGGTCATCCAGCTCACGGATCGGGGTGACTTCAGCGGCGGTGCCGGTCATGAAGAGTTCATCCGCGGTATAAACTTCGTCACGGGTGAAGAGGGTTTCTTCGACTTCAATCCCGTTATCTTTGAGGATCGTGATGATGGCATCACGGGTGATTCCTTCTAAAACGGAATTAGATAAAGGGGGTGTTTTTACTTTGCCATTGCGAGCAATGAAAATATTCTCACCGGTCCCTTCTACCACAAAACCCTGAGGGTCGAGTAGAAGGGCTTCTTCATAACCGCAAGCTAAAGCCTCGCGTTTGGCGAGAATAGAATTCACATAATTTCCGCAAGTTTTAGCTTTAGATAAAGTTACGTTCACATGATGACGGGTGTAGCTGGAAATTTTAGCGCGGATACCGTTTTTTACGCCGTCTTCACCGAGATAGGTGCCCCAAGGCCACGCAATAATCGTGGTGCGGGTATCGTTTTGGGCCTGCAGACCCATTGCGCCATCGCCTAAGAAAATGAGTGGGCGGATGTAAGCGTGTTTTAAGTGATTAGCTTTTAGTAAATCAGTCGTTGCGGTCATAATCTCTTGTGCTGAATAGGGACAGGTCATGCCCATAATATGGCACGAGCGGAGCAGGCGTTCGGCATGTTCGACATGACGAAAAATAGCAGAGCCGCCATCGGCCAACTCATAGGCACGGACGCCTTCAAACACGCCAAGACCATAATGTAAGGTATGGGTGAGTACGTGTACGGTGGCATCTTCCCAGTTAATGAGTTTGCCATCCATCCAAATTTTCTGCTGTTTTTCTACCATGTCATTTTCCTAATTAAATAATTTCGCAATCGCTTCCCCGTAAGGAGCCCGCATAATACCACGTTCTGTAATAATGGCCGAGACTAAATTGTTCGGCGTGACGTCAAAGGCCGGGTTATGGACTGCGACGCCTTTAGGCGTTGTGGCCTGTTGAAAGAAATTTGTTACCTCTTCATGAGGGCGTTCCTCAATGGGAATGTCATCACCATGGGCGGTTTCAGGATCAATCGTCGAAACCGGAGCGGCCACATAAAAAGGAATATTGTGAGCTTTGGCTAAAATAGCGACATTATACGTGCCAATTTTATTGGCTACATCACCATTGGCCGCAATACGATCCGAGCCGACGACAACAGCCTGAATCTTTCCCAACTTCATTAAGTGACCGGCCATGTTGTCAGTGATGACTTTGACAGGCACTTCATTTTTGTTGAGTTCCCAAGCGGTGAGCCGTGCGCCTTGCAAGAAGGGGCGGGTTTCATCGGCGAGGACGTTGATGTTTTTGCCGGCTTCAACGGCCGAATAGATCACGCCTAATGCTGTGCCGTGTCCGGCGGTGGCCAAGGCTCCGGCATTACAGTGCGTCAGTACGGTTTGGTTGCTTTCGAGTAACGTAGCACCATGAGCTCCAATCTGACGGTTGGTGGCAATATCTTCATCGAGAATATCTTGGGCTTCTTTTAACAAGCGCGCTTTTAGTTCTGGTAGAAGCAATTCTTGGTTTGCTTCACAGACGGCTTTCATCCGATCCAAACCCCATTTTAAATTAATGGCCGTCGGTCGGGTCGCGAAGAGTTCTTCACAGGCACTGCCAATGTCTTGTTTGAAAGTTTCATAGTCAGTTGCTGCGGAATCACGTGCGGCGATAGCTATTCCAAAGGCAGCCGTCACGCCAATGGCCGGAGCCCCACGCACGACCATGTCCTTGATAGCAAAGGCCACTTCGCTGACGGTATTGAAAGAAATGTATTCTTCCCGCTGTGGCAAAATTCTTTGATCAATCAGGTAGAGCTGATTATCTTTCCACTCGATGGTGTTAAAATTTAATGACATGAAAATTCCTTAACTTAATTTCTTCCTTATCAATTCATTAACCAATTTCGGATTGGCCTGCCCTTGAGTTTGTTTCATCACTTGCCCTACAAAAAATCCCATTAGTTTCTGATCTCCACCACGAAAGCGCTCCGCTTCGGTTGGGTTGTCGGCAATAATCTGATCAATGATGGGTTCTAGCGAGCCTGTATCCGAAACTTGTTTGAGTCCTTGGCTTTCGACCACGGCATGAGGGGCCTCGCCGGCAAACACCTTTGGAAAAATTTCTTTAGCAATCTTGCGGCTGATCACACCCTCATCCACGAGTTTGAGTAAGGCCGCTAAGTTCTCAGGAGTGAGTGGACTGTCTTCAATCTCAATGTTTGCAGTGTTTAACTCACGCAAGACCTCGCTCAATAACCAATTGCTTACTTGCTTGCCGTCACCATAAATTTTGGCCGCATTCTCAAAAAAATTCGCCAAGCCCTGACTTTGTGTGAGGTTTTTGGCATCAGTGTCACTCAGACCATAATCACTGACAAAGCGTTTTGCTTTAGCCACTTGCAACTCCGGTAGGGCGGCTTGAATCTTGTCGATAGATTCCTGTGAGATGACTAAAGGCAATAAATCAGGGTCCGGAAAATAGCGGTAGTCGTTGGCCTCTTCCTTACTGCGCATCGATTTGCTGACGTTCTTGTCGGCATCCCAGAGCCGCGTTTCTTGAACAATTGTCCCGCCCGATTCTATGACATCCTTTTGCCGTTCCACTTCATAGAGAATGGCTTTTTCGACATTTTTAAATGAATTGATATTTTTAAGTTCCGTCCGCGTCCCAAACTCTTTCTGACCTACGGGGCGGATCGAGACATTGGCGTCACAGCGCAGGCTGCCTTCTTCCATGTTGCCATCACAGATGTTGATATAGCGGACGATGTTGCGGATCTGTTTGAGATAGGCCACCGCTTCTTCGGCCGAACGCATATCGGGCTCACTGACAATTTCAACCAGTGGCGTGCCGGCGCGGTTGAGGTCCACCCAACTAGCACCACTGGCACGCGTTTGGGGATGTTCATGGAGGAGTTTGCCGGCATCTTCTTCCATATGAATGCGGGTGATGCCAACGCGCTTGGTGCCCTGACTGGTTTCAATATCTTGATAACCATGCTCGCAGAGCGGCCGTTCTAATTGAGAGATCTGATAGCCTTTGGGGAGATCGGGATAAAAATAATTTTTTCGGGCAAAAACGCTCTTGGTGGCAATCTGACAGTGGGTCGCCAAACCGGCTTTAACGGCATATTCCACCGCGAGTTTATTCAGCACGGGGAGAGTCCCCGGCAGCCCCAGGCAGACCTCGCAGGTATTCTGGTTTGGCTCTTGGCCAAATTGTGTGGAGCAAGCGCAAAAGATCTTGCTCTCAGTTTTCAGCTGGGCGTGGATTTCCAAGCCGATGACGGTCTCAAAAGCCATCACGAGGGTTTAAGGGATATCAGAGGGGGCGTCAAGCCTGGGGAATCAATGCAGTGGACCGATGTCTTCGGCTCTGAGTTGACTGGGAGAGAGGGCGCGAATGACGCGTTCATCGAAGTCTTTGCTGGTTTCAATGTTGCCATCGTCATCTATTTGAAAATCGCTGAGAGTAATTTCTTGGTAACGGGGTGCGATGTTGCTTTGGTAGTCATATTGTTCTTGCTGGCGGGCTTTGTGGGATAACTTTGAGGCGGCTGTTTGTATTTCGAGAGCGAGGTCCCAAAAACGTTGTAAGCCTGGTAAGAGCGGTGCTTGAATGGCGCGGGGGTCGTAGGTGATAATCAGGGTTTCTTCTCCCACCGTGATATCAAAGTAAGTGGTGAGGCCTAAAGCGGCTCCGTTTTGGAGATTAATATCCGCAGTTATAGAAAGGTGTTCTGTTTCTAAAGTTGTGGGAAGTATTGATGGGAGCAGTGCCGGTGTGACCTTATTCAGTTCCCTGGCGCACTGACTAAAAATATCACCTAAGCTGGCTTGTACGTCTAAATTAAAAAAACGTCGCACACTGGCCACGCCCGCACCTTCAAAACGCAGGCTATAATGTGGAACAATGTCGCCGCGCTCGTTATTTGGCAACCCTTTTCGTTGGCGTGAGACGCTCATGTTGAGACTGCTATATCCAGGGACTTTTTGTATGAGTGTGAGTGGCTGGCGTGAATAAGCTGTTTCAATGGTCAGGTTGTTGGGGCCTGAGAAAATGATTTTTCTTAAATTTGAGACCCCAGCCACAGACCATTGTCCGGCGGTACTTGCCAGAGGTTCGGGTACGAATAAGCAAGGAGCTTCGTGACCCTGGCGGACTTCTGCATAGCGTGTGCAATTATCGCTGAGGAGGAGTCCAAAATTTTCATCACAAATAGCTTCTACAACCCACGGTTGTCCGCTCTGACCTTGAGCATAACGAAAGGGTGCTTGTATGTGTCCACTTTGCGGGAACATCTGAAAACTGCCCAGATAAGCTGAGGCCAGGGGGCTGGTTAAAATCGCGACTGACATAAAATCCCTTCCAAATAAACCTCTTGGCAAGAGGCTTGATTATATTCGTCAGGGGATAAAAAAGGTTGCGCTCAATTCTTCTTGCGGGAGA
>JAJFLM010000399.1 GCA_021772655.1 Deltaproteobacteria bacterium | reverse complement strand
CGAGGCCAAGATCGACCTCATCACAGTGCACACCGATGTGCCGACCGACCCTGCTCGCACTGCCATCCGCACCGACCACGCAGCGCGCACACAAGGACAGTCCGTCGCGGGTGGTGACCCGCACCAGATCCGCACGGGAGCTACCGGACCGGCACTCGTCCAAAGCCAAAGCGGCGACCGCGCAGCCGTCGCGAATGGTCGCGCCCGCGCCGGAGGCGGCCAATGCCAGCCCATGATCGAGGTCAGCGCGCTTGACCAGGGAGAACAGGGGCGGTGCGGACGGCCCAACGTGACGGGTGCGCTCGAATCTGCCATTCAGCGAGAAGGTGACCGCTCGCACGTCCGCCACGACGGGCGCCTGGAAGTCCGCCGGCAGCGCGGACATGGAGGTACCGATCAAGCCCCCGCCGCACGTCTTGTACCGGGGTAACCTCGCTTTCTCCAGAATGAGCACGCGGGCGCCCCGCGAGGCGGCCACCCGGGCCGCTGTCGAGCCCGCAGGACCAGCGCCGATGACGATAACGTCCCAGACCTGCTCGTCGTGCTCCACTCGGCTCCCGCCTCCGGCACCAGTCTCTGATCACCAAATCATCCAGGGCATCCACGCTCGGCTTCAGCTACTCCTGCTCCCGGCTTCCGGAACAGCCAATTCGGCAGCGCCACAGTGAGCGCTCGCTCCACACAGCCGATGAGCGTGGCCCGTTGGGTGTGTTACTGCGCCGGCGCCAGCGGATTGTCCAGAATACCGGTGGCCAGGACCGCGACCGTTGCGCCGCCAATGACGATCAGCACGGCCACCAGGAGCCAGAGCCACATCCGCTCGTTGATGCTCGCGCGCAGACGGGCGAGGCGCAGCCGTTCCGGATCGGCTTCCCGGACGCTGAGGGTCGAGCCGAAGCGCTGTTCGAAATCCTCGAGCTCGTCGACCTCGGACAGCATCTCCCCGGCATCGCCGCTGGCCACGATCCGCCCATCGCGCAGCACCGCCAGATGCTGTCCAACACCCCGGGCCACTTCGATGCTGTGCGTGGTCACGATCAGGGTCGCGCCGGTCCTGCGCTGCCAACCTGTGATCGTCCGGATCAGCGACTGCAGGTGATTGACATCCATGGCGGCACCGGGGTCGTCGATGACCACCAGCGGCGGGTCGGACAACAGTGCCAGCGCCAGCGCAAGCCGGCGCCGTTCCCCGGACTCCAGATCGTCCGGAGACCGATCCGCCAGCTCGGTGAGGTCGAACTCCCGTAGGCAGTCGTCGGCGTTTTGCTGGACCCCGCCGACGCCCGGGTCGGCCTGCCGCTCCCGCAGCTGGTTGTCAATATTCCCTCGGACGGTCTCGGTAGGCACAATCTCGCTTTCGGGGATGCGGCTGCCGCCCCCCCGGAACACCCCGATCCGGTCCTCCGCGCACATCCGCTTTCGCTCGTCGGGACTCAGGTCCCACAGCGACTCGCCGTCGATGCGGACCCGGCCGCCGTCGGGTTCGGCCTCGCCGAGCAGATGCTGCACCAGTAGCGTCTTCCCACTGCCCGACTGGCCCATGAGCACCGTGATCCGGCCAGCAGGTGCCGTGAGCGAGAGCCCGGAGAACACGCTCGCACCGTTGAACCCCGTACTGATCTCCTCGAACTCAACCGACGGTGGCGGCGAGCTGCGCGACGAGCTGGCGTGTGACGATCCGCCGCGTTCCGATCCTTCATGCTGTCTATCCATATCGAATTTTACCCGCGTGCGTGGTCGTCACACCGGGTTCACCCGTTGTGCTGAAGCTTCTGCAGGCTTCCTGGGGAACTGGTGGGCGACCGGTCGGGTCCGTCGCGGCGCTGCCCCGCTCGGGCGGTTGGGTGAGGGCCGCGACCGACTCGCCGGTGAGTCCGAGCAACTCGTCCACGGCCCGCCCGGCTTCGAGCCGGGCGGGCTTCTGACGGCGCCCGACGGCCACGGCCGGCCCGACGGCCACGGCCGGCCCGACGCCCACGGCCGGCCCGACGGCCACGGCCATGTCTCCGGCGGGCTCAGGCCGGCAGCACCACCCGTAGACCAGCGGTGACCGCCACCGCGACCAGCACGCCCACCAGCACCGAACCGCCGCGCAGGAACACGATCCCGGCGCAGGCCACCCCGGCCGCTGCCGCGTCGATCCTGAGCTGGCCGTCCTTGGCGAGAAGCTGGGTGAGCACCAGCGCGGCGAGCAGGGCCGGCGGCAGCAGCGCAACGACCCGGATCAGCCACCCGGGCAGTTCGCGGCCGCCGAGTACGACCGGTCCGGCGGCCTTGGTCAGCGCCGCCATCACCGCGATCGCACCGACCAGCCACCACAGCGTGGCGCTCATGACGGCCGCCGCAGCCCGACCAGGGCGGCGATGCTGGCGGCGAGTACCGGGACCCCGGGCGGGGTGAACGGCACCAGCGCGAGCGCGACCGCGCCGCCGGCCAGCGCCACCGCCCGGGACCGCCGGTCACGCAGCTCGGCCAGCAGCAGGGCCAGGAAGAACGCCGGGAACACCGCGTCCAGGCCGAACCGGTTCAGGTCACCCAGTGCGTTCCCGGACAGCGCGCCGACCGCCGTGCCCCCGACCCAGCTGAGGTACTGCGGAGCGCTCGACCCGAACAGGAACGGGCGGTCGAAGCTGCCGTCACCACGGTTGGCCATCGCCCAGGAGGCGTCGACCACCGTCTGACCCTCGGCTGCCCGGCGCAGCGGCCCACCGGGCAGCGACGGCGCCAGCGCGATGCCCATCGGCAGGAACCGGGAGTGCACCAGGGTCGCGGCGCCGAGCGCGGCCGGCAGCCCACCGCCCTGGGCGATCACCGCGAGCGCGGCGAACTGCGCCGATCCCGCGAAGACCACCGCCGACATGACGATCGCCCCGAGCGCGGAGAACCCCGCCTGGCGGGCGAGCACCCCGAAGGACAGCGAGAGCACGGAGCCGGCCAGCGCGTACGGCGTCCCCGCGCGCACGCCGGCCCAGAAGGCGGCGCGTGGCGGCCTGTCGGCGCTGCCCACCGGCATCCCCGTTCCTCGTCAGCTGACCCCGACCAGTCAAATCGAGTCGGTCACCGCGCCGCAACGGATATCGGTGCCCGGCGCTCCACCTTGGTGACGAAGGGCGAGGCCATCGCCCGCACGAGCGCGCCGTAGCCTACGCCGAAGTCGATCTCGTCGCCGACCGCGACGGTGTGGTCGCCGAGGTCGACCACCAGGTGGTCGCTGCTCATCCCGAGGGTCGTGATGCCCGGGGGTGGTTGCAGGCCGAGGAGGTCCACGTCCTGGCGGCCCAGGGCCAGGATCGCCTGGCGTACGGTGCCGCCGCCGGTGCGGTGCGGCGCCTCGCCGAAGGCGGCCTGGGCACGGTCTCCCCAGGGTTGGGCCGGTTTCGTCGCGACCTCGATGACCTCGGCGGTCACCGTGAAGGCATCGGTGTGCAGGCCGGGGATCGGTGTCCGGTACAGCGGGTCGACGCCGAGCAGGATGGCTTCGCCGAGTCGGAGTTCGTCGATCCGGCCGACCCGGTCGGTGTTCAGCGCCCAGTTCAGGTTCGCCGAGTTGCCGCCCGAGACGACCTCGAGCGAGATCCCGTGACACG
>JAJFLM010000398.1 GCA_021772655.1 Deltaproteobacteria bacterium | reverse complement strand
TCAGTTGGCAGAGCAGCTGACTCTTAATCAGCGGGTCGTCGGTTCGATCCCGACACAACCCACTTTAATATCAAAGGCTTATGGAACATTCCGTAAGCCTTTTTTATTTTAGGTATACCTAAACCCCACAAGCCTCATTAGCTGGCACAGCTTCATGAATTTTTTTTGGATCCGGTAAATTAAGATTATTCATTAGTTCAATAAAACCCTCTTTTGTTTGATTTTTGAATCGTGGATTTAAGTCTTTCTCTTGCTGGATTGTTGATACCCGTTTCATTTTATAATCATGCCCTGGACAAACAAGAGTATCCGGATCCAGTTGAAATAGTTTCCCTGTAACTGAATTCCAGAGCTGTTCTGCAGAGCCTCCTTGAAAGTCAGTCCGCCCACAACCATTAATGAATAATGCATCTCCTGTAAAAACCCGATCTTCAATCAGATAAGCGACATGACAAGGGGTATGGCCTGGTGTACTGATAACCTTTATGTCGATGGACCCAAATGAGAGCACCTCTCCATCCTTCACTTTTCTAGAAACACAAGCTGCTTTTGTTTGCTCCCCCAATACAGATTCAGCTCCCGTTTTTTCTCTTAAAATACCGGATCCAGTAATATGATCTGCATGTACATGCGTGTCGAGAATGTATTTAAGTTTTAGATTAAGGCTATCTAAAAATTGAATGTATTCTTCCACATGCTCTTTAACTGGATCAATAATCACCGCTTCTTTTGTTGGTTCATCTTCAATAAGATAGGTATAGGTTGATGATTCATTATCTTTAAGCTGTTTAACTAGCATGACTTCCTCCTATTTTGATCGTGCAACCCAACGAATTACTTTCGTTAGCTAATTGACTTGCGATGCAAAGGGTTTCTCTGGATATTTAAAGCTAATGTTGAGGCTTCAAAAACCATCTACATCACGAAAATGTATTTTGTATGGTTATTTCCTCCGAGTAAGATGCTTGTACTTTTTTTCGATAAGTTTGGCGTATCCATTACAAATGGCCTCACACATTTTATTTACGACTGGATCGAGGATGCTGTAATAAATTGTTGTCCCCTCTCTTCTTGTTTGGACAAGATTAACCTTTGCAAGTACCTGAAGGTGCTTAGAAATATTAGCTTGTCCGCTTCCTACTTTTTCAACAATATCAGTTACACATAATTCTTCATGATGAAGAGTTTGCATGATCTTAAGCCGTGTCGGGTCTGATAAGGCCTTGAGCATTTGCGATACCTCACCAATACTTTCCTCTGTCATCTTATTTATCTTCATAGGATCATTCCTGTATTTTTAAAAAGCAAAAGCACCCCGATTAATATAATGAATCCTGCAAATACTTTTTTCATCTTAATGGCATTCATCTTAGACCCTACATGAGAACCAATCATACTCATCAACGACGATGCTGCCATGAAAACAAAAATCAGCGGTAGATCCATCTGGATAACTCCTAAATATCCCAATACCCCAGCTAAAGCGTTAAGAGTAATAATCAATAAAGAAGTCCCCATGGCCACCGTAAGATGCAAACCTCCTAATTGAGAAAGCGCCGGTACAATTAAAAACCCTCCGCCTACACCTACAAGCCCAGTTAATCCACCCACACCTAAACCCAGTGAACTCGCAAGTCCCATGTTCATTCGACACATTTGAGAGCCGGAAGCTTCGTTTGTTTTCTTATTCTTCAACATAAAAAAAGCCGCTGCTAACATCAGGATAGCAAAGATAATGAGCTGTTGTGATCCAGAGAATAAAACTGATAACTTGGCTCCTCCAAAAGCTCCGACAACACCAAACCCTCCAAAAATCAATGCAATCTTATAACAAACTTGATGCTGCCTTATTTTTTGAAACCCTCCAGCCAAAGCGGTAACACCAACAATAACTAATGAAGAAACGATAGCTTCTTTTGGATCCAGACCCAGGACATAAACAAGAATGGGGACCGTGAGAACGGAACCACCACTTCCAAAAAAACCGAGGAAGAAGCCAACAAGTGCACCCATTAAAATGATCAATATCCAGTCCATATTTTTTAATTTTCCGAGAGCAATCTCTCTTTATTCCATGGCATTATCTCTAAGCACTTGGCCATTCCACAGAAACCAGATAATCCCGCAAAAGTAAGGCCAAGGCCCACGAAAAGAGTCACACCAATAAATGCCGGATGAATAATCCAAGATAGAATTATCCCTAAAACCGACAAGGAACCTGCAGCAATCTGAACTTGCCTCATGATAGGTAGTGTGGAACCAGACTTTTTAATGGAAGCTCCTTCTTTTTTAAGTTGGTTGATACCCCCATCGATAGAAACAATATTTTCAATATTCATCGATTTGAGCTTTTGACAAGCTTGAGAGCTCCGATTACCTGATTGGCAGACGATATATACTTTCTTATTTTTCGGAAGATGTGACAGTTTACTTGCTAATTCATCGAGAGGGATATTCTGAGAGTTAGGAAAATGCTCATAGGCGTATTCATCCGGTGAGCGAACATCAATAATGTAAGGGGTTTCTTTGGCCTTTATATATAAAAAATCGTGAGCTGATATTCTTTCCATAGAGCCTCCCATTAATTGTTATATGACCATATAGCAATATATAGAATCATTGTCAATACTCCACTAGTGCTTTGAACAATCTATTAGGCATCATTCAAAGGAGCGTTACCCCTGTAATTTCTCTTATACTCCCCACTCATGGACCGGAATGCCTGAAGCCTGATTTTTATAGTACTGTTCCGTCATTTGCTGGAATCTTGTGCCATGAGTAGCAATAAAGGACTATTGCCAACTAGCTCCATTCCTTCCACTGAAGATCCGACGGCTCATAATATCATCATGCTCTTAACAAACCTTTTTTTTGCTCCATAACAAATTGATTGTTTTCTTCTGATACAGCAATTAATAAACGAAGTTATGTCAGCCATCATTGCCACTTTAGACTTAGAAGGTGTCTTCATTCCAGAGATTTGGATCAACGTTGCCGAAAAAACGGGGATTGAGGAACTCAAACTCACGACACGGGATATTCCCGATTATGACGAGCTCATGCAGAAACGTCTGGGAATTTTAGACGAGCACGGCATCACGCTCCCACAAATTCAGGAAGTGATTGCTACTTTAGAGCCCTTACATGGGGCCAAAGACATGCTCAATTGGCTGAAAGCTAAGTTCGAAGTCATTATCTTGTCTGACACCTTCTATGAGTTCTCTTACCCGCTGATGAAGCAATTAGATTTCCCCACGTTGTTTTGTCATTCCCTAGAAGTCGATAGCGCTGGGAAAATCACTAATTACAAACTGCGCATGCCAGACCAAAAGCGAGAAGCTGTCAAAGCACTTAAAAGTATTAACTTTAATGTAATTGCCTCTGGGGATTCTTACAATGACACGACTATGCTGATGGAAGCCGATGCCGGCATCCTATTCTGTCCTCCACAAAACGTGATTGATGAGTTCCCACAGTTTCCTGTAGCAAATTCCTATGAAGAGCAACGTACCGAGTTTGAAAAGGCCGCTGCAAAACTGCAGTAATTATTTCTGCACTTCAGGGCAATAAAAAGTCGAGCGTTGCTGCTGGACAATCCGTTGTACAGTGCCACGCCCATCTAAAGTCAACTGACCTTCACGATCATAGACTTGCAAAAAATCTTTCATTTTGCCGCGATGCCCTAGGCCATTCAAGTAATCTCTGAAACTGGTACCCCCATACTTAACACCAACCTTCAAACGATCTTTGGATGCGATGAGCAACTCAACTAATTGCTGATCATTCGTTGCCGACACCAAACGACAAGGATCTAAACCCGCTTGATACAGTGCCTCGCAAGCATAGATATTTCCCAGACCTGTTGCCACCTTCTGATTGAGTAACAAAGTTTTTAGATTCACTTTAGGATGGCGGTGGCAACGTTTTAAGAATATTTTCTCATCTAAAGCACCATTCAAATAATCAGGCCCTAAGCGTGCCAGAAAAGGATTGTTATCACGTTGCCGATTTGTCAGTGACAGAGTCCCAAAACGGCGCGCATCAATAAAGCGAAGTACAGAACCATCATCAAAGTTCAGTTCCATATGCGTGTGCAGCGGACGGACTGGAATCTCATCTTGCTGCCATAACAACTTACCACTCATCCCCAAGTGCACAACTAAGCTCTGTTCGTTATCTAAATCGATTAAAAGATATTTTCCCCAGCGGTTTAGCTGAATAATAGTAGCATCCAAGACTACTTGACGAAGAGCTGACGCTGTCGTCGCCTCGACAGGAGCTAACTTGGACAAATACACTCCCAAAACAGAGCGTTTTTGGATCCCCTGCAAACTACGACGGAGCGTTTCTACCTCAGGAAGTTCCGGCATAGCCCGCTCCTAACCTGCCAAGCGCAGTGCGTCAAATATTCTCTAAGTAAATCATAACTCCAACATCGTCAAAGCAACATCAAACTGCTATACTAACCGCCCTATGGGTCACGCCATCTTTCAAGACATTCTAATTATCTTTGTCTTGGCGATCCCTGTGGTGATGTTGATCCACCTCTTACGACTTCCTTCTATCATTGGGTTCCTTACTACCGGTGCTATCATTGGGCCTTATGGTATTGGCCTGATTCATGATGGGGCTCAAATTGATGTCTTAGCAGAACTGGGCGTTACCCTTTTATTGTTTGTCGTCGGCTTAGAATTCTCTTTTACATCACTACAAAAATTAAAAAGTCAGAGTTTGCTCGGTGGTTTTCTACAAGTCGCCGGCACCTTTATTATCGGAGTACTCATTGGTAAGGCCTTAGGCTGGAACCATTACCGCGTATTGTACTTTGGTTGCGTACTGGCGCTGTCTAGCACCGCACTCGTGATTAACTCCTTGTACCACAACAAGATGTTAGATTCTCTCTCTGGCCAACTTTCTACTGCTATCCTCATCTTCCAAGACCTGGTATTTTTTCCAATGATTATTCTGCTGCCGATGCTAGCAGTAGAACAATCTGCTCCAACAGAGATGATGACACTGCTTAAAGATGCGGGGCAATCATTAATCCTCATCATTATAGTCACTATCTTTGGGCGCTTGCTTGCAAAGCGCATTCTTTATCAAATCTTTAGAGCACGTAGTCGCGAATTACTTGTTATCACCATTATGGCCGTCGCCTTAGGCATGGCTTGGCTGACTTATCGACTTGGATTTTCTCCAGCCTTAGGAGCCTTCCTCGGTGGTTTGATGCTTGGAGGCACCGAGTTCAAGTACCAAGCCCTCTCTGAAATCTCACCCTTTCGCTATTGTTTCAACAGCATCTTCTTTGTTTCCATCGGCATGCTATTTAATTTTAACTTTGTCTTAAGCTATTGGGAGCTTGTACTCATTTTCGCTCTCTTGATTCCCATATTAAAAGCCAGTGTCGCGACACTGGCTGCGATTCTTATTAGAGTCCCGATACGACTCGCCTTAGTCGTGGGCATCTGCCTCGCGCAGATTGGTGAGTTTTCATTTCTACTTGCCTACAGTGGTCAAAAGGTAGGTGTGATCACACCGTTCTTCTACCAATTGATTGTTGTTTCAGCAGTAATCTCCATGGTCATGACACCTTTCCTTGTGAAACATGCCCCCATGATTGCAGACCGTCTCATCCGCTTACCGGGCTTTCGTTATTTGGCCGCCAACAAACAAGAAGAAGCCGCACAGGCCAAATCTGAACACTTGCGTGATCATATTATTATTTGTGGTTTTGGCCCCTTAGGACAGACCTTTGGTAAAATCCTCAACGAACACCAACTGCCCTACATTGTCTTAGAACTTAACCCTCATACCATCTCCCGCATCAAGCAAAGTAATACTCAAGTTTTTTTTGGGGACGGCGCTTCTGAAGAAATCCTCTACCACTGTGGTATTGAACACGCACGGCTCTTAGCTATTACCGTACCAGACTTTTTGAATAACGCCGCCATCATTCAACAAGCCCGCAAGCTTAATCCAAATATTCATATTATTACGCGCTCTAAATACCGTAACGAAGTAGATAAACTTTATGCTGCGGGCGCTGATGTGGTTATTTCAGAGGAGCTGGAAGGCGGCATCGAAATGGGGCGTTATGCTCTACAAGAGGTCGGGTTAAACAATGAAGAGATCGATCACTTCATTGATAAACTACGCGAGTTTGGCAGCGCTGACTTCTTTTAAGATTTGCCCTGCAATTTGTAAGAATGCACTTCTCCGTCAATCATCAAGGGAACTAATAGAATATTACTGAATGGAATATAATCCAAATCGGCCACGCCTTTATTCAACTGTAGCAACAGGCTAACCTGCCCTTGACTATCAATCTCTAAAATCTTGCCGGCCATCCAATCAGTCACGAAAAATTTCTTACCGATCCCCACTTCAACCCCATCAAGGTTGCCCATCGGTTTAGCCTCACCAAAAGTACGGATACTTTTATCACTCAATGAGATGGTACGGAGTTGTCCTGGAACTTTCGTTTGAAAACCCTCTCCCGTAATCTTCCCCCAAGACGCTAAAATTAATTGTTTTTGTGTTGCGGCCAAGCCATTGGGTAATTCCAAGGCCTCATCTTGCAACCAAGACTCGACTCGCCCTGCTTGCAAACGATAAATGGTATTGGTCATCATATCTGACACATACACTTCATCATGATCAGCACCCGAACGTACGACTACCGGATCATTCAACATCTTAGCGCCCGCTACGTCATATTTTTTTATTTGCGGTTTTTCACCCGCCAAAGAAATTTCCACCAGCTGGGTATTATCCGTAACATAAAGACGGTTGAGACTTAAGGCCAAGCCCTTGGGCGCATTCAGGCCAGTAATCCAGTGTTTTTCTAACAGCTTGCCCTCAGGAGACACTTTACTAATATAACCATTACCATCCTGATCAAGTGGGCCTCCATTAATACTGGAGATATAGATAGTATTACGACGCGCATCGTATAAGGCCGACTCAGGCTGCTCAAAACCAGTTAATTTCCACTGCAAAACTAATTCATGGTCTGATTGAGGTTGATTATTGCGCGAACATCCCGCCACATTCATCCCAACAATCCCACATAAAATAACCAGAAATAGTAAGTTTTTTCGCATCGTTGTCCTCCTCATCCCGTGCCTTAAGGCCTTGTCCATCCCGCAATTTACGCAGAGAGTCAATCACCCCTTGACGAAAGGCTCAGAACGGAGTTTGTAGAGAGGCTTGAAATCATTTTTCTGCGTATTTGAAGGAGATTATTATGTCAGAACCCAAAAGTAAGAATATTCATTGGCACCACGGCAAATTGACGAGTGAAGATCGTCAAGAGAAATTAGGCCAACAAGGTGCTGTTATTTGGCTGACCGGCCTTTCTGGATCAGGCAAATCCACTGTCGCCCGCGAAGCTGAATTAGCTCTCGTCAAGAATGGCATCAATGCCTATGTATTAGACGGTGACAATGTCCGTCACGGACTCAATAAAAATCTGGGATTTTCACCCGACGACCGCAAAGAGAATATCCGCCGCATCGGTGAAGTCGCCAAATTGTTTGCTGAGGCTAATGTGGTTGTCCTCACTGCGTTTATCTCGCCCTACCAAGAAGATCGTGCTTTAGCCCGTGAGTTATTACCTCAAGGCAGTTTCTTTGAAATCTTCTGCGATGCCCCCTTAGATAAGTGTGAGGAACGTGACCCTAAAGGCCTATACAAAAAAGCCCGTGCCGGTGAGATTCCTGAGTTTACAGGTATTTCAGCACCGTACGAGGCTCCTGATAAAGCCGAGCTGGTCTTAAAGACAGGTGAAGAAACTTTAGAAGAAAGTACGCGCCGGGTCTTAGACATGCTGATTGAAAATAATATTATCAAAGCATAATATTTACGTAGGGGCACGGCATGCCGTGCCCCTAAATTAACTATATATGTCGACCATCTCAGAAAAATTAGTTACAGAATTTAGCTCAGTTGAAAGCCCTGAGGAATTACTGGGCCAATTGATCAAGCGTTTTGGTGAACGTGCCGCCATTGGTACGAGTGGTCAATTAACCGGTGTAGCAATGATTGACTTAGCCATCAAGGCAGGAGTTACTCCCCGGGTTTTCACGATTGATACGCTCAAGCTTTTTCCAGAAACTTATACTTACTTTGAAACACTGGAATCACATTACAATATCAAAATAGAACGCATACAACCGGACCCTGAAAAAGTTCAAGGTATGGTTAAGCAACACGGTGAGTATTTATTCTTTGATAGCAAAGCCAAACAAGAGTTCTGCTGTCATGTCCGTAAGGTAGAGCCCAATGAACGAGTTCTCAATAGCGTAGATGTTTGGTTTTCAGGATTGCGCAAAGATCAATCCGGCTTTCGTAAAGAGACACCGCGTTTAGAAATTATCCATCACGGTCGCGACGAACGCCCTATTTTAAAAGTCGCTCCTATGGTTGATTGGACAGAAGCCGATATCCGTAAATATATTACCGACAACAATGTGCCCACCCATCCCCTCCTGGAATGGGAACAAGATGGTTGGCGCTATGAATCTTTGGGTTGCACTATTTGCACCACACCAATGGGCCCCCACGAAGCACGACGAGCAGGACGTTGGCGCTGGTTTAATGGCCAAGGCGATGGAGACAATAAAGAATGTGGCCTGCACGTCAGCCCTAAGGACAAGGCTTGAACCACACGCCCGACCATATTCTTGAAATCGCTCGCACCTTAGCTCATGAAGCCGCAGCTGCGGTAATGAGCTTTCATAAAAAAGATTTTCAAAAAGATACTAAGGCCGATAAATCAATTGTCACGGAAGCCGATCTAAAATCCGATCAAATCTTACGCGAAGGTTTGAAAGCCGCCTTCCCAGAGTTTGGAATGGTCACGGAAGAGACAGGCCTGGTTAATAACCCTGATAGTGAGTATGTATGGCTCATTGATCCGCTGGATGGCACTAAGGCTTTTGCCAAAGGGATTCCTGGGTTCTCCATCATGGTCGGCTTATTAAAACAAGGTCAGCCTTATCTAGGTGTCGTCGTTGATCCCCTTGAGCATCGCAGCTACGAAGCCGTACAAGGTCACGGAGCTTATTTAATAAGTCATGGAAAACGTGAGCACCTTAAAGTATCTGAACGAGCCGACTATACTGAAATGCGTCTCGTTGTTTCAACAGGCTTTCCAGAAATTCCTTTAGAGCGCTTACAAGAAGACTTGAGCGGACCGCTTTGTGAGCCGATCAACAGTGTGGGCATTAAGGTGGGGCATTTGGTACGGCAAGAAGCAGATATTTATGTCAATCATCATCCGGTTCACTTGTGGGATACCTGTGCTCCGAAAATTATCTTAGAAGAAGCCGGCGGTTGTTTTACCAAATTAGATGGCACGGCTTTAACCTACGAGTTAAGCCCACCCTTCTCACACCAAGCCTTGACCTTAGCCACAAATCAACAGCGCCATGACGACATTGTCGCTATGTGTGCCGCCAAAAAATTATTAACGCATCCTAGATAATTCCGTGTAGCGGGCCCCCTGCAGCACCCAATGCATCAACCGATTTTTCAATTTGCGGATCATTCTCTAAAGGTGGGGCATGATGAGGCTTGATGCGTGCATCGATAATTAAGGGGCCGCGACAACCCCAATGTTTGTGTTCGGTGAATGCATCCACACCATAGATATCATGCGAAGGGTTGGAACGCGTAAAAGTCATCCATAGAAAATTATTTAAGTGACGCGCCGCAAATTCACTATCATCGACGATCACAATAAGTGGGAAATCACGGTTATTTAAAGTGGTGGCCAAAGCTTGCATCAATGCAGCTGAGTTTTGGCTATTATACTTAGGACCTTGAATAGCTATC
>JAJFLM010000397.1 GCA_021772655.1 Deltaproteobacteria bacterium | reverse complement strand
CTGAAGACTCGTGACGGCGCTGCGCACATAGTTTTCTGCACCAGCAATAGTCGCCGGATTTGCCGAGTCATTGCTGTCAATGGCGCCTTGATATTGAACTAAGCCCGCTTCATCAATGATAAACATATGCGGCGTCGTCTTAGCACCGTAGGCTTTTCCCATTGTTCCCGCTTCATCTAATAAAACCGCCATCGCATTGGAATGGGTAGCTTGTTGATTTTTAAGTGCGTCTGTTGGTGATTGATGCCCTTGTTTGCCGGACGCCGATGAAACAATGCTTAACCAAGCATAACCTTTGGCACGCACTTCTTTTTGCAGCTGCTGCATGTTTTTACTTTCGTAGTGTTTTTTCACAAATGGGCAGTCTTTATTATACCACTCCAGAACAAGCTTCTTTCCCTTGTAATCAGCGAGTGTATGGACCTTGCCTTGAGCATCTTTTACAGAAAAGTCTGGAGCTGCCTTACCAATTTGGGGCAGAGCATAAGCCGAACTTGAGATTAGAATGGATACCATGATTATAAATAATTTTTTCATCAGCGTTTCCTTTTTATTGAGCGGAACTTGAAGGCTTAGACAATACCTCTAACACCAAGTTCTTGCTTAGTACCTCAGGCAGAATTTCTGCCTTATCTGATCCCTGCGGATAAAATACATAAAGCGGCAAGGAATTGCGACCATAAGCGGCTAAAGCTTGAGTTATTTTTTCATCTTTATCAGTCCAGTCGGCTCTATATAGATGAATTTGGGCCTTTTTAAAAGCATTTTGAATTTCAGCGGTTTCTAATACCAATTGTTTGTTTACCTGACAGGTAATGCACCAAGCCGCCGTAAAATCGATAAATAACGCCTCCCCTTGAGAGAGATGCGCATCTATTGCTGTTTGATTAAATGGTGCCCATGTCTCATCTTTTATGAGGCGCTGCTCAGATTGAACGAAGTTCATGGGGATAAAGTACAAAACCGCGAACGACAAAATAAATCCACAAGATAGAAAGGCCTGTCTGTATCGCAGTGAACGGAATAATTTGGCGAGCCAAGTCCAGAAAGAAATTATCAAACACATCAAGAGAAACATGAAAATACTGAACGAGCCCACTTGCTGATTCAGCACCCAGATCAACCAAAGAATCGTGGCAAAGAGTGGAAAAGCCAACAATTGTTTGAATGTTTCCATCCATGCACCGGGCTTGGGTAACAAGCGCAAAAATTGTGGAAAAAAAGCGAGGACTAAAAATGGGGATGCCATGCCCAGCCCTAAGCAGAAGAATACTAAAAGCGTATAGAGCGGTGGCAATAATATCGCGGCTCCAAGCGCCACGCCCATAAACGGAGCCGTACAAGGTGTGGCGATAATGGTCGCGAGCACTCCGGTTAAAAAAGAACCCCAGCGATCATTGGATGTCTTTTGATTGCCAACTCGGGTCAATGAATAAGCCATCTCAAAGATACCTAAAAAGTTTAAAGCTAACCAAAAGAACAGTATGGCAATACCACAGACAATATAAGGGTTTTGCAGTTGAAAGCCCCAACCAATCTGCTCCCCGCTGGCTCGGAGCAATACAAGCAGCCCCCCAAGTCCGATGAAAGACACTACGACCCCAGCAGTATAAAATAATCCCGACACCCTAAGTTTGGCATGGTTTTTATCAGGGCCCAGAAAACTCAAAATTTTTATCGAAAGCACAGGCAAGACACAGGGCATAATATTGAGAATCAGCCCGCCCAGAAATGCCCAAAATAAGATGAGGATGAAACTCGTTTTTCTTTGGCTGAGAAAAACTTCTGCTGCGACTTTCTTCCCATTGTTATATTCTAAAAAAATCAAGAATTTTGAATCGATCAAGTCGGCGGCTTTGGCATCCTGAGTGGTATCAATAGTCACCTGAAACGACTGATCTTGAACTTCAAGCGCTGGGGACTTTGCCCGATAAACTCCCCCGTTAAATGGAAAAATATGAACTTCTTTCACCTCGGATGGCTCCGGAACGCTCAGCTGGGCTATCAGCGTGTGCGCCTCAAAGCGGTCTTTGACGAGTTGCGTTTTCGTTGGTGCCGAGTTGGGATAAATGAAATGTGTGGGAACTTTTTTACGGGAAACACGTTTATCATTTAAGTCTAATGATAACTTGGTGAAATACGGAATGCATTCCACCTTGCAGACGAGAAATTCTAAATCAACCGTCGCTTTTGTGACTGTTGATGGGTCGTCTAAATCGAATTGAAATAGCGCGGACTCTGAATACCCTAAATTGATGAGTGTGGATACGGGAATTCTTTGCGGCACGGGCCACAGTTCATTTTTTATGGCACCACCGGTAATTTCCCAGTCCCATTTGGGCGCCGAACCCGAATCTCCGGGATTTTTCCAATAAATATGCCAATCTTTCTTCATTTGAAAATGAAGGCCAAGCCCTGAGTCAATCGGAACGAGCTCCACACTCCCTTGTGCAAACAAATACTGATTGGATTGTTCCGCCCCAGCAACACCAGGCATTGCAGTGAGAATCAGCAGCAATATGGGGAGTTTAAGGATTCGCTTGAGCACAGCCGGATTCTAACGGGATAAACGATTAAAGACAAAGCGTTTCTAATTTAAACTCAGCCTAGCGCCTTATGAGACTACAACCACCACTGCTAGTCGAGACACTACTGTCACTAATCGTCAGTGTCGCCGCATCCGGTGTACTTACAGTAGCACCCCCTGTCGGATTGCTTAATGTCACCGTCACTGTTTCGGTCGCTTCAGTGATGCTGTCCGTGATCAATGGAACTGTCACCGCAAGCATTTGGACTCCGGTGGCAAAACTCAAAGTGGCGGAAACATCTATGTAATCACTGCCCGCCTCCGCCGTATCATCTGCAAACTCAATATCAACCGTAGCATTGGTATCGGCTCCATCACTGCGCTCCACTAAAATAGTGGCTGCCGCATCAGCCTCGGCAGCAGTAAACTCTGCGCTCCCCAAGCGAAACTGCCCCGGAGCCAATTCAAGCGCTCCGATGTCACAATTGGCACCTTGTGGACGCGCGACAGCGCGCTGATCTTCATCAAGTGGCGCACAATCACCACCCCTATCAATCACTAGACTATCTACAGCAGGCAGCAAAGTCTGTGTCGGGCCACCGTTGTCTGCCAAGGCGCCCAATAGTGGGTTTAGCAGCTCGCTAGCATCGCCAACCTGATCATCAGCGTTCGCAGCAAAATTACAGTTTGTACTATCACCAATCAGATTAAAACCGTCGGATTGTATCGTACCCGGACCACCACAATCAGGGGTATCACTCGAATCGGTCGTCGTGTTGTCAGCCAGAATCGTGCCGCGCAAGGTAATCGTTCCATTAGGGTTGGCGAACACACCACCACCATCACTGGTTGAAAGGTTCTGAAAGATTGTCGACTGCGTAAGCGTCGTGGTGCCCATAGTATTGTGACTCAACCCCCCACCACGCAGCCCTCTATTCCGGGTAATTGTAGTATTCTCAATCACTATCGTGTCGTTGATATCTCCACTGCGGTTGTCAATGCCCCCGCCATCACTCCCTTTATTGTCATGGATGACACAGCCACGCACTAACAGAGAAGCATCATTAAAAATACCTCCTCCGGCATCACTCGTCACTTCATTGTGACGTATTGTACTGTTAATGA
>JAJFLM010000396.1 GCA_021772655.1 Deltaproteobacteria bacterium | reverse complement strand
CCGGACGCGACAGGCGTCGGGTGGGTCTACGAATACTCGCTCGTAGATCGAAGCGGAAAACACGACCTATCCGATCTCCGGTCGATTCAAGACTGGTTCTTGCGCTACGAGCTCCAAACGGTCCCGGGAGTCGCGGAAGTCGCAAGCATCGGAGGCTTCGTCAAGCAATACCAAGTCGAGGTGGATCCAAATCTGCTGGCGTCCTACAGCATTCGCCTGTCAGAGGTCCAGCACGCGATCAATCGAAGCAACAATGACGTCGGAGGCAGGCTCATTGAGATGGCCGAATCCGAGTTCATGGTGCGCGGCCTCGGATACATCAAAAGCCTCGACGACCTACGCCAGATCGCGATCGGAACGGATGGCAATGGCACCCCTATTTTGCTGCAGGATGTCGCGCACATTCACGTGGGACCAGAGCTTCGGCGTGGCCTAACGGATCTCGATGGCGAGGGGGACGTCGCTTCGGGAATCGTGATCATGCGGTTCGGCGAGAACGCTCTCGACGTCATCAACAACGTCAAGGAAAAACTCGAACTGCTCAAAGCCGGGCTTCCCGAGGGCGTTGAAATCGTCACCGTGTATGACCGATCGGGTCTGATCGAGCGAGCCGTTGAAAATCTCCAGGAGAAACTCATCGAGGAGAGCATCATCGTCGCCATTGTGTGTGCGGTGTTTCTCTTCCATCTGCGCAGCGCCCTCGTCGTGATCCTCACGCTTCCGCTCGCGGTGCTGATTTCGTTTACGATTATGTACTACCAGGGCCTCAACGCGAACATCATGTCGCTGGGTGGAATTGCGATCGCGATCGGTGCGCTGGTCGACGCAGCGATCGTCATGGTCGAAAATGCACACAAGCATCTCGAACGAGACGGCGGCAAGAGCCCTCGCAGTCGAATCATCATTGATGCGGCAGTTGAAGTGGGACCGGCGCTCTTTTTTTCGCTCCTGATAATCACGGTCTCCTTCCTGCCGGTGTTCAGCCTCCAGGCTCAGGAAGGGCGCTTGTTCAGCCCCCTTGCCTTTACGAAGACCTATGCCATAGCGGGCGCCGCGTTCTCGTCGATCACGATCGTCCCACTCCTCATGCTCTGGCTCATCCGCGGAAACATCGTGCCCGAAGAACGGAATCCAGTGAACCGATTCCTGCTTCGGATCTATTCGCCTGTGATTCACTTTGTACTTAGGCGAAAGGCACTGGTGGCGATTCTGGCCGTTCTCATCTTCCTGGCGACGATCGCCCCGCTCCGCCAAATCGGATCAGAGTTCATGCCACCGCTGAACGAAGGTGACTTGCTATATATGCCGACGACGCTTCCGGGTATCTCGATCACCAAGGCACAAGAGCTTCTGCAACAGACTGATCGCATGATCATGACGATTCCGGAAGTCCATCACGTATTCGGAAAAGTTGGTCGAGCAGAAACCGCGACAGACCCGGCCCCTCTCTCCATGATGGAAACGACCATCATGCTCAAGCCTCCGGAAGAGTGGCGCGAGGGCATGACGATCCAGAAGTTGATCGCAGAACTCGACCAAACCGTGCGCGTGCCGGGTCTCACGAATGCGTGGACGATGCCGATCAAGACTAGAATCGACATGCTCTCGACCGGCATCAAGACGCCGGTTGGAATCAAGATCGCCGGCCCCGACCTGACCGTCCTTCAGTCGCTCGCAAAAGAAGCGGAAGCCATCATCCGCAACGTCCCAGGAACTTTGAGCGTTTTTGCGGAGCGCGTCGTCGGCGGAAACTATCTGGATTTCGAAATCGACCGCCGCGCGATTGCGCGATACGGGCTTACCGTCGGTGACGTTCAAGATGTTATTCAGGCAGCGATCGGTGGTATGAATGTCACGTCGACCGTGGAAGGACTCGAGCGGTACCCCGTCAACCTCCGGTATCCACGAGAGCTACGAGACAATCTATCTGCTTTGCGTCGAGTTTTGGTCCCCACGCCAGGCGGCGCACAGATTCCACTCGAACAGCTGGCGAACCTCGAAATACGAAAGGGCCCGCCTTCCATCAAGAGCGAAAATGCACGTCTCAATGCGTGGATCTACGTCGATCTGGAGGGCATCGACGTGGGGACCTATGTCGAGCAGGCGAAGCGGACTCTCTCGGATCAATTGGATCTACCCGCCGGCTATAGCCTTGCCTGGAGTGGACAGTATGAGTACATGGAACGGGCGGCTGCCCGCCTTCGGATCGTCGTGCCCGTTGCGATCGGACTGATCTTTCTCCTTCTCTATCTGAATTTCCGAAATCTATCGGACAGCCTGATCGTCATGTTGAGCCTCCCTTTCGCCCTGGTTGGAGGTGTCTGGTTACTTTGGTTCCTTGACTATGAAATGAGCGTCGCCGTGGGAGTCGGATTTCTCGCGTTAGGCGGTGTCGCTGCGGAGACCGGGGTCGTGATGCTCGTCTTCCTGGAGGAAGCCGTTGAGCGCTTTCGGAGTGAGAATCGCCTGCGTTCCAAGCGTGACCTCGCGGAGGCCATTTTCGAAGGTGCGGTATTGCGTGTCAGACCGAAGATGATGACCGTGGTCTCGACTATGGCGGGCCTCCTTCCGATTATGTGGGGCTCTGGCACAGGTTCCGAGACGATGCGCCGGATCGCGGCGCCAATGGTCGGTGGAATGGTCTCTGCCACGGTCCTGACGCTCGTCGTGATTCCCGTCGTATTCGCATGGGTCCGTGGTGCGGGATTGCCGGCCACGCATTCTGAAGAATCGACCGAATCCGCTTAGATGAGAGGACTCCGATTGAAGACTCGAGAGAAACTCTCGAACTCAATCGAAGGCGCCCTCGCCGCCGGTGGAGACCCCGCCACGTCTCCGCTCTACGTGTTCGGTCCGTTTCTTGCGTTGATCGTGACAGCGGGTGTCGCGGACGTGACGTTCGGACCGAGCATCTGGCTTGTGGTCGCTACCGTTGGAACGGTGTCGCTCATGTACCGGCTCGTGATGAGCTGGGTCACGGACGGAACGGGAGGCAGCGGTCTCAGCGAGGAGGAATTTGGCCCTTGGGCGGCCAAGGCGAACGCGAGCATCACCTTCATCGAATAT
>JAJFLM010000395.1 GCA_021772655.1 Deltaproteobacteria bacterium | reverse complement strand
CGGTTTGATCCACGCCTCAACGGTGATCGCTTGAGATTGCTTGACGGATCCAATGAGCTTGTTAGCAGGCCGCGTTGAGCGAATCTTCGTCGCCGAATGAACGACCAGTGCCCCGTCTTGCCATTGTATTGCGGAAGGATTTTCAATTTTCAAATCCAATTGCGGCTTCACGTCCGAGCGATCCCGGACGACGTCACCGCTGTCGGCGTCAAATAAGTACAGCGCCTGCAATCCTTTGGTGACCCGGGTCGAGTCTTCTGCAGGGATTGCGCTGACCGGTGGCAGCGCCAGGCTTACTACGAGTAACAAAAAGTATGATTTCAAATGCACTTCAGTGTTCTCCACTCAACGGCTGGGCCAAAATCGCCGCAATCCTTGTTCGAGATGTTCTTTCGCCCATTCCGCTGCCCGTTCCCCATCGCCGCTGACAAGCGCATCGAAGATTGCCTTGTGTTCTTTGTAAGACTCACTGACACGTTCGGGAAATTGATGCGTAACGCGAAAAATGACTCGTTGGACCTTGTCACGCAGCCGCTGCATGACCTGCATAATTTCTTCATTACCTAAAAATCCGCACAGCAGTTGGTGAAACTCTGCATCGACACGCATCAAATCTGCTGCCTGCCCTACGTGGGACAACTGTTGATGTTCGGCCAGATTGTTTTCCAGAAGTTGAATTTGCTCTGTGGTCAGCCGCCCCGCTAATCGCCGCATCACGAACGGTTCCAAGGCTTGGCGAATTTCGTAATGATTGACGATGTCCTCCACCGACAATTCCCGCACGACGACGCCTTGTTGCGGAGCCAGCGAAACGAGACCGTCCGCTTCCAGCCGTTCAATGGCTGAATGAACGGGGGTCTTGCTCATGTTGAGCCGAGTCGCCAGTTGTCGGACCGATTGGACAGTCCCCGCTGCGAGTTCATCGGAGAGAATTAGTCGTTTTAGCTCCTCATACGCTTGCTGTTTTAACGCCACTCTCGGTGGCGTCGCAGAAATCACTGATGGAGGAGACTCTATAGTCGTTTGAAGCATGTCTTCAGATTCCTCAGGACGGCTTGCGAAGCGGATCATATCGCAGTACATTGATTTGAATCTTACTGGCATGCCAGTTGTGTTTCAACCATCAGCCTGTTTTTTAAAGAGCAGAATCCGCCATGAGGGATAATCCCGTCAAACAGACGTTGAACGGCGGCAGCAATTCGCTGGGGACGTTCATTTTCGAATTCAATACCACGGGTATCGCCCGAATCGCGGCTGTAGCGGGTGCGGAATTCGTCGTTTTTGATATGGAGCACACCGGTTGGAGTGTCGAGTCGATTCGCACATTAATCGCGACGACGCCTGAACAGACCGTGCCCATCGTGCGGGTGCCGTCGACGGAATATCATTTCATCGCCAGGACACTCGATATGGGGGCTATGGGCGTCATGGTGCCCATGGTCGAGACTGTCGAGCAGGCGAAATTGATTGTCCACAGTGCAAAGTATCCTCCTGCCGGGAGACGGGGAGCAGCCTTTGGGATCGCGCATGATGACTATCAAGGCGGCAACGTCCAGGAAAAAATGGTCCAGTCAAACACGCAGCAATTGCTCATCGCGCAGATTGAAACGGCAACGGGGGTCGAAAATGTCGATTCAATCGCGGCTGTCGAGGGCATCGACGTGCTGTGGATTGGGCATTTTGATCTCTCCACATCGCTTGGAATCCCCGCACAATTCGATCATCCCAAATTTCAAGCAGCGATAAGACGCGTTCTGGAAGCCTCACGTGAACACGGTAAGATAGGCGGCTTTATGGCCGATGGCATAAAGAATGCCCGGTCACTGCTCGAACAGGGATTTCGGATGATTGCCTACGGCGGTGATTTGTGGTTGTACCAACAGGCATTGAGCGACGGATTAGCAGCCGTTCGCAATTCAACGACCGGAGGGGACACCACTTGAGCACTCAGTACGTGCTTCTGATTTGCCGATTGAATTAGGCTGTTTCTCTCCTATTGAATAGCTACAATGCCGAACTGTGCCCATCGCAGGAATGCGAACGAGCAAACACGTTCATCATTGTAGGTACCCACACCATGCCGCATACGATTGTCATTTTTGGAGCATCGGGAGACCTTACCAAGCGGAAGTTGATTCCCGCCTTATTCCGACTGTGGATGAAGCGACGACTTCCTGAAGAGACCAAAATCCTGGGCGTTTCCCGCACAGAATTCAGCCATGACGCTTGGCGAACGTTGCTAAGGGAATCAACCTCAGAATTTGCGGGAAAAGATTTTGAAGAGCAAGAATGGGCGTCGTTTGCTAAGTCGATCTTTTATTTACAGGGCGATATTGAAGAGCCAAACGATTTTGAGCGTATGGCGAGTCTGTTGGACGAGATAGAGGGCGGCAGCGGCAGCACGCGGGTTTACTATCTCTCCACGCTGCCACGCTTGTATGCCACGGCAATTGCCAACTTAGGCGCCGCCGGTCTCGCCGATGAAACGAACGGCCCGCGGCGCATCGTGATTGAGAAACCATTCGGCCACGACGCTGCATCTGCTGAGCAACTCAACAAAGATGTGCATCTGGTGTTTGCTGAAAAGCAGATCTACCGCATCGATCACTACTTGGGAAAAGAAACCGTGCAGAACTTGTTCGTTCTGCGGTTTGCCAACAGCATTTTCGAGCCAATCTGGAATCGGCACTACATCGATCATGTGCAGATCACCGTCGCAGAGGATTTAACCGTCGGGCGTCGCGGTGGTTATTACGAAAGCTCAGGGATTCTGCGCGACATGTTCCAAAATCATATCCTTCAGCTCATGATGATCACCGCTATGGAGGCCCCGGCGCGGTATGATGCGGATCTCGTACGTGATGAGAAAGCGAAAGTCCTGCAAGCGGTGCGCCCGATTACCGCCAAAATGGTCGAACAGGATTCGGTCAGAGGCCAATATGACGGATATCTCAATGAACCGGGAGTGGCCCCCGATAGCAGGACGGCAACGTTTGCGGCCTTGAAATTGCACGTCGACAATTGGCGATGGAGCTCGGTTCCGTTTTACTTGCGCAGCGGCAAAGCGATGTCCTGTCGGACGACGCAGATAGTGATCCAGTTTCGAGAACCTCCGCAGATGCTCTTTACTGATAGTGCAAATCACGGACTGGGCGCGAACCAGCTTGTGATTCAGGTTCAACCTGCCGAGGGCATTCAATTACATTTTAACACTAAGGTCCCCGACGCAGGCATGAAACTGCGCATGACCGATCTGGATTTCAGTTTTCAACGCGAGTTTGCCAATGCCTTGCCCGACGCGTATCAGCGATTGTTGTTAGATGTCCTTAACGGCGACGCAAGTTTGTTTGCCCGCAGCGACGAAGTGGAACTCTCTTGGGGAATTATCGACCCGGTTTTAAAGGCATGGCACAACTCCGCCGAACCCAATTTGGAGATTTATCCAGAAGCGATGTGGGGGCCGGAGTGTGCAATGCAGTGGATGCGGGATCAAGGTCGTGAATGGTTTGATGTTTGTCCTGTTTTGGAATGAGAGTCTGGTTGATGTGGATTTTGAGGACTTTCTGTCTTATCCACGAATGCAGCCATTTCTGCGGCTCTCGCAATCCCTCGTAACATGTTGGCAAAGACCAACTGGTGCAGCGGATAGATCGCGTACCAATAAACCAATCCGAACAGTCCGATAGGGTCGAAGATCGCCGTCTGGCGAATCGTCGAATGCCCTTCGGATTCGTGCACCTCAAATTCCAACCAAGCACGGCCCGGAAGTTTCATTTCAGCGGAAAGTCTTAAGCGCTGGTTAGGTTCATAGGCTTGCACACGCCAGAAATCGACGGTATCACCAACGATGAGCGATTGAGGATCTCGGCGACCGCGACGCATTCCCGCGCCTCCGACCAGTAAATCGAGAAAGCCCCTGACCCACCAAAGCCAATTTGCGAAATACCAGCCGCTCCT
>JAJFLM010000394.1 GCA_021772655.1 Deltaproteobacteria bacterium | reverse complement strand
CTCTCTGGCACGATGGCCGCCATTGTTTGTTTTATTGGTCTGCTGATCCATATTTATTCTGCCGAGTACATGAGTCACGATGAAGGGCATAACCGCTTCTTCGCTTACTTAAATCTCTTTGTCGCGGCGATGCTCACCTTATTATTGGCCGATGACTTACTCCTGTTATTCTTAGGTTGGGAAGGCGTCGGGATTTGCTCTTATCTATTGATCGGATTTTGGTACAGCAATAGTGATAATGGTCGTTGTGCTCAAAAAGCCGTTTATCTGACCCGCATTGGTGATGTCACCTTCATGATCGCGCTGTTTTTACTGTTTGTCTATGGCGGCACCTGGTCCATTAGCCAAACTTTGGACATGGCTGGGAATTGGGGTGCCGACTCACCATTTGCCATTGCCGTGGCCACACTGTTTCTCATCGCGGCCTTAAGCAAATCGGCTCAGTTCCCCTTTCATGTCTGGTTGCCGGATGCGATGGCGGGGCCCACACCGGTCTCGGCTTTATTACACTCATCTACTATGGTGACCGCGGGCGTTTATTTAATTGCTCGTTTACATCCCATCTTTTTACAATCACAGCTGGTGATGAATGTGATCGCCATTGGTGGCGCTGTCACGGCTTTGTATGCGGGTATTACAGCCATCAGCCAAACCGATATCAAACGTGTCTTAGCTTATTCTACCATCAGTCAAATTGGTTATATGTTCTTGGCTTTAGGGGTAGGGGCTTTCACAGCAGGTATTTTTCACTTCCTAACCCATGCCTTCTTTAAAGCGCTGTTATTTTTAGGCGCGGGTGCGGTGATTCACGCCGTGCATGGCGAACAAAACATGTTGAAGATGGGTGGTCTGCGCAAACGATTGCCCATCGTATTTGCTACTTTCGTAGCGGGCTCTGCCGCCTTGGCGGCCCTGCCACTGATTACCAGTGGCTTCTACAGTAAAGACTTTATCTTATGGGAAACCTATGCCTTTGGTCATAAAGCGCTATGGATCAGCGGTATCATCGCAGCCGTCTTAACCGCTTGGTATTCCATCCGCATGGTTATCTACACTTTTTTTGGAGAATCCTATCAAGGTTCCGTCCATCGCCCAGGTTGGCGCATGGCACTGCCACTAGTTTTATTAGCCATCCTAGCTTTGGGCGCCGGTTTCCTTGAGACCCCGCACACCTTAGGCAGCATCCACATTTGGCAGCATTGGATGGGGAGTATCTTCCAAGTAAAAACAGCTTATCTCCCGGGGATTGAACGCGATGAACTCATGGTCCAAATCGTTGCCACTCTCGCAGGGCTCACCGGCTTATTCCTAGGCTTTATAGTTTGGAAACGCCGTAGCTGGGTTCAACAGTGGACACAGGATGGTGCCGGCAAAGGGATTCACCAACTGTCTCAAAGCGGATTTTTTATTGATAAAATTTATAACACCCTTTTTGTTGGCGGCTTTCAGAAATTGAGCCAGCTTTTAAAACGTGAATGGGTAGATACTTTATTAAACGGCGGCCTGGCTTTAGTGACAGGTGCCTATGATGCCGCGAGCGCCAGCCAATCGGGCCGGGTGCGTTGGTATGCTACAGGTATTGTCATCGGCGCAGCTTTACTCGCGGCCGGCGCACTGTGGCTGTAAGAAGATTAGAGTAAGAGAAGAACTATGACTTTAGTTTGTTTATTAAGCATTCCGTTTATTGGTGCCATTGCAGCCTTAGTGGCTGAGCGCATCCTAAAAAACAGTGCGCGCTGGGTCGCGTTGAGTACCGCTATAGCTTTGGTCTACGGCGCCTACCAACTCTGGCAACAAAGCGTGGCGCACGGTGCAGGCTATTTTCAATGGCAAAGTTTTGAGTGGATTCCGTCTTATGGTGTAAGCTTCACCCTCGGCATTGATGGCATTGGCCTCCTCATGGTTGGCTTGACGGCCCTCCTCACCTTAATGGCCGTAGGCAGTGCCTGGAATTACGTGAAGAAAAAGGCGGGCGGCTTTTATTTCTGCTTGCTTTGGGTCATTGGCGGCACCTTAGGCGTCTTTATCGCCCACGACTTATTTTTATTTTATTTCCTCTGGGAAATGATGCTGGTCCCCATGTATTTCTTGATTGGCATTTGGGGCCATGAGAATCGCGTTTACGCAGCCATTAAATTCTTCTTATTCACTTTTGGGGGTGGACTCTTCTTATTAGCCTCCTTGCTCGGCATGTACTGGATCCACGGACAAACCACCGGGGACTATACCTTTGATTATCAATTATTACTCAATACCCCTTTAACGGTGACGCAACAAAGCTGGATTTTACTGGGCCTCTTCTTAGGCTTTGCCGTGAAGCTACCCGCTTTTGGTATTCATACTTGGCTACCTGATGCCCATACTGAAGCACCAACTGCTGGTTCTATTATCTTAGCGGGCTTGCTATTAAAAACCGGCGCCTATGGCTTGATTCGCTTTGCACTCCCGTTCTGCCCCGATGCTTTTGAAATTTATAGCAGTTGCATTGGCTTATTAGGCGTCGTCGGTATCTTCTACGGCGCGATTCTTGCCTTTGCGCAAGAAGACCTCAAACGTTTGGTGGCTTATTCCAGTATCAGTCACATGGGCTTTGTGCTCTTAGCCTTAGCCGGTAATAATGTGGTTTCTGGCCAAGGCGCCGTCATGCAATTAGTCTGTCATGGTTTAAGTGCCGGTGCGCTATTTGCTGTCGTCGGAATGATTGATCAACGTTATCACACCCGCAACCTCAAACAATTGGGCGGATTATGGAAACCGCTGCCACGCTTGGCCGGTTTTTTAGTGTTCTTTGCCGTCGCTTCTTTAGGCCTCCCAGGGCTCGGTAATTTTATTGCGGAACTGCTTTCTTTAGTCGGCGCCTATAAAACACATCCGGCCTTAGCCATTGCCGGAGCGGTTGGTTTATTTTTCGCTGCTATCTATACCTTAAAATTTATTGGCAAGAGTGTTCATGGCCCCTTGAAACTTCAAGACAGCACTGCTGGTGATTTAAAATTACGTGAATGGGCCCTCCTAACCCCTTTAGCATTACTACTCTTATGGCTCGGCCTTCAACCAGGCCCCTTGCTCAAACTCAGTGAGCCCTGGTGGCAAAGCACTGTAAAAACAGCCGTGCACAGCACCGCTCCCGCGACGCTTAATAAAGGAAACGACTCATGATCGCGATGATGCTAAAACCCTTTGCCGTATTCTTGTGGCCCTTGCTGGGCGGATTATTTATTTTATTAAGTGGCGCCGCTAAAATAAAAGCAAAAGCCTTAGGAGCCCTTACTTTATTAGTTCTTGTAGTGGGCCTCTTAAGCCTGTGCCCTTTATATGGCAGCACTGTCAGCGTCAGCACGCTCTTTACTATTGATCCTTTAGGTCAATTCTTTACCGCTCTACTCTTTGCCGCAACCTTCGTCGTTGCCCTCTTAGGCATGTATTCCTTAGACAAGAGCCAAGCCCCGGAAGTCTTTTTTGCCTGCTTACTTTTTTGCACGATTGGCATGAGTGTCGTCACCATGACGGAACATCTGGCCGTCTTTTTCTTAGGCTTAGAAATTTATACAGCTTGTTTATATATTTTGATCGCCTTCTTCCCCGAACGCAAAGCCGGCACGGAAGCCGCCATTAAATATTTAGTCTTAGGCGGTATCTCCTCAGCCTTTATCTTATTAGGCATCGGATTACTTTACTTAGGCTTCGGCAGTCTAGAGCTGCCCGTCATTGCCGAACGTCTGACTACCCCCAACAGCCAAGTGCAAGCCACCTTATGGTTGCCCGGCACTTTGTGTTTATTTGTGGGCTTAGGCTTTAAACTTTCTTTAGTCCCCTTTCACATGTGGGCCCCTGATGTCTATCAAGGCGCCCCTACATCCGTCACGACTCTGATTGCCAGCGGATCCAAACTAGCCATGGTGGCCTTCGCCATCCGTTATTTAACCGGCTTTCAAGATGGCCCTGAGCTTCATGCTTTACTCACTTTAATGATTGTCGCCAGCGTGGTGGTCGGGAACCTCTTGGCCCTGTACCAGCCCAACTTAAAGCGCCTCTTAGCCTATTCTTCTATTGCTCATATTGGTTATGCTCTCATCCCGCTGGCTACGGGAGAATCATGGCATGCTAGTTTGATTTATATTGTGACCTATCTTGCGACGGTCTTAGCAACGTTCACCTTACTCTTTTTAGCAGAGGGTGATGATCCCGTAGCCGGCAATCTAAAGAACTATCGGAGCTTAGGGCAACAACGCCCGCTATTGGCCGCAGGTATCGCGCTTTGCTTTTTCTCTTTAGCCGGCATTCCCATGACAGCAGGCTTTATTGGTAAGTGGTCGGTCTTTCAATCGGCTTTAGTCGCAAAACAATACTTATTAGTCGGCACTATTGCTGTTGGGGCTTTGATTGGCGCCTTCTATTACCTACGCGTCGTGGCTACACTTTATTTTGGTTCTGCGGAAGAAAATCGTCCGAACAAGGTCGCTTTGAGGCCTGTTCTAGTAGGGCTCAGCATCATCTTGTTACTTAAAGTGCTTGCCATTGGCTTATATCCAGAGCCCTTGTTTCAAGAAGTCCGCGTCACCGCTGATCAAACCGGTAAAAATGGTTTCCCTTGTTGTGGTAATACCGCACAAACTAACTGATCTTTAAGATAGTAGCTATCTGAACTAGCCTAGGCTTTTGCGCGCTATCGCCGCTTGAACAATTTCTTCACGCAAATCGTCAAACTGACCTTTTTGCCAAAAGTGATAGATATTGGAGGTGAGATTACGGTGGATGAAGTGGTCCGACTCTTGCGGTCCTAAACGCATCCCTAAATAATCCTCAATAAAGCTAACATCATTGCGGATCTGTTCCCAAGCTTCATGCTTACGGCATAAGAATTTAAGATTCTCCCAATTAAGATAATTACCAATCCTCAATAAGTGCTTTTCCAAATCAGGGAAATAATTATGCAGGGCTTTTTCCTTCCCCTGTTTCACAATCGTGCGCAGCCCGCGACCCGTTCCGATCAATGAAGGAGGAACACCCAAAGATGCAAAAATCGCTACAAAGGTAATCGCCCGTGGCATCGCCACACCCTTCTTACCGACCTTCCGTGAATATCCAAAATGACCTGTATGTGGGATACGCTCGCGATGAGAAGGGATATATTGTGCAAAGTCATTAATCATTGGGGCCAAGGCCTGAACCGTAGGACGATAATAACGTGCAAAGGTTTTTGTAATCTGAGTCACCTCTTGTACTTCAATATCTGAATAACGCTGGCCACGAACCTTGGGCATATCACGGCTCAGCTTGGCTAAAGCACGTTTCACCGTCGTTTGATCATAATCGTAACGAAAAGCCGATTGTACCGTAACCGTACGCACACCCCCATATAACTTTAAAAAATCTGCAATCGTCGTCGGGCTTAAACCACCCCGAAAGGGTAAGCTTCCCACCCCCAATATCGGAAACACTTTCACTCCGGTTTCTCGTTGAAAACGATAATATTCTGCCAAGGCACCTCGCGCTGATAAAACACCAGCAATATAACCAGCATCCAAAGCTGGATCTGAACGCGCAATAAAAGGACGGATATATTTAGGCTTCTTTCCATAAAGCTTTTCATAATTTTTAATATATTTTTTGAGTATGCTCCGCGACTCCAACAAAGTGGCCGTTCCTTCAATCAGCGGAATCATTTCTAAATGACTAGAACCAAAAGCCTTCTCTTCGAAGATAGATTTTTCTGCGCGCACCACTTTTTGAAACTTCTTCTGAATCGTAATCAATTGATCCGCACTTGTTGTCATCGGCAGAATCACTTCAAATAAGGGTGGGCCATGTACCTTAAAGTCTTTCGCCGTTAAAGCTGCTGTAATAATGGCCATAAAGGAACGGGCTAAGCGAATGCCACGTTCTTCCCAGATATTGGGGATGCGAAAGGTCAAAAACTTATCACGCCCTAACTGCTGTTTTTTAAAATACTCATGATACTTATTAAACAAACGATCGATAACCGCCTCATCGACAAACTTTCCTTCCCAGTCCCACATGTACTCGTCGCAACCTAAGTCAGAGAAGGCGCGGTAGCACTCTTCAACCTCGTCACTGGTAGAAATCGCTGGAGTTTCTCCCCAATAGGGAACTGTCGCATTATCAGGATGCTGAGTGGCCATCGTGGCTGGAATCTTACGCATAGTCCGGCACTATAACATAAATTTGGTGGAATGTATTAGCATATCTTGTTAGTTCTTCCTCTTAATGAAGGGAGCCCTATGAGCACACCACAAATCCTCCTCGGTGCTAACAGCCAAGGTGAACAAATCTTTTTAAACCTCCCCATGGCCAACCGCCATGGCTTGATTGCCGGCGCCACCGGAACGGGGAAAACGGTCACCTTACAAGTTTTAGCTGAGGGCTTTGCCCGCCAAGGGGTTCCCGTATTTATGGCTGACGTTAAAGGCGATCTATCTGGACTCGCGCGCGCAGCCAATGAGCACCCAAAAATTCAAGAACGCATTGAAAAAATTAAAATCGAAAAATACCAGGCTCGTGGCTATCCCACCGTATTCTGGGATGTGTTTGGCAAACAAGGGCACCCCTTAAGAACCACTATCTCAGAAATGGGGCCACTCCTCCTAAGCCGTGTCCTTCAGTTGAATGATATTCAAGAAAGTATTCTGCATATTCTTTTTGAGATTGCCGATGACCAAGGGCTGCTGCTCGTCGACATGAAAGATCTCCGTTCGCTCGTGCAATGGGCCGCTGATAACAGCAAAGAATTGAAAACAGAATATGGCAATATGTCAGGGGCAAGCCTCGGCGCCATTCAACGACAATTGATTGTCTTAGAAAATGCCGGTGGAGAAATTTTCTTTGCGGAACCAGCCTTACAACTCGCCCACCTGACCCAGTATGATTTTTCTGGAAACGGTGTCATTGGCATTCTTGATGCTACTAAATTAATCAATGATAGCCGCATGTACGGCACCTTCTTACTCTGGTTACTTTCAGAACTCTTTGAACAGCTGCCAGAGGTCGGTGACCAAGACAAACCTAAGATGATCTTCTTCTTTGATGAAGCCCACTTACTGTTTGATGACGCCCCAAAAATTCTCGTCGATAAAATTGAACAAGTCGTTCGCCTCATCCGTTCTAAGGGTGTCGGTATTTTCTTCGTCACACAGAATCCATTAGATATTCCAGAAACCGTTTTGGGACAATTAGGTCATAAAGTGCAACATGCTTTACGCGCCTTTACCCCTAAAGATCAAAAAGCGGTGCGCGTTGCCGCTGAAACCTTTCGTGCTAACCCTGACTTTAGTACTGAGGCTGTTATTACAGAACTCGGCGTCGGCGAAGCCCTGGTTTCTGTATTGGATCTTAAAGGCTCCCCCACCCAAGTAGAAAACACCCTAATGTGCCCACCAGAATCACGTATTGGTCCGATGTCTCCAGAAGAGCGTGTTGAACAGATGAGCCGTTCTCCCTTAAAAGGCCTTTACGATAAGGCCATCGACCGCGAATCGGCTTTTGAAGTGCTCAAAAAACGCCGCGAAGAAGCCGAAGCCATTGCCTCTAAAGCTGCTGCAGAAAAAGCTGCTGCTAAAGAAGCCGCTGCTGCGGAAAAAGCCAGTCGGCCTCGCGGACGCAAACGCCAAAGTTATGCCGAAGCCATCACCAAGTCGATGCTTCGCACCATGGGACGTCAAGCCGGCCGCAGTATTATGCGCGGTCTCCTCGGCTCCATCTTTGGAGGGCGCTAAGCCAATTGACGATGCCAACGCCGACCTACCGCAAATGGCGTAATCAGCTCAAAACCGGTGATATTGTGTTATTCTCTGGCAAGGCCGGCATCAGTCGCTTGATCAAATGGTATACAGTGTCTCCCTGGTCACACGTAGGCATGGTTATTAAGGAACCGAGCTATGACAGCGTGCTGATTTGGGAATCACTTTCAAAAAGTAGTTTGCCAGATGTTCAATCCGGACTCATCCAGCCGGGCGTACAGCTCTTAGCATTAAGTGAGCGAATCAAGCATTATAAGGGACAAGTGGCGCTGAGACAGATCGCTCCAGAATTAAGTCAGGTCCAACAAGATAAACTGAAACAACTCCGCCAAGAACTTTCCGGACGTCCCTACGAACAAAGCACCTTGGCTTTAATCCAAGCCGGTAGCAACCGGCTCTTCGGAAAAAATGAGGAGAATTTAGAAAGTTTATTCTGCAGTGAATTGATAGCAGAAGCCTATCAATGCATTGACTTTCTCCCCGAATCCTTAGCCTCAAATAAATACAGCCCCAAAGACTTCTCTTCTCATGCAAAACTGCCATTTTTAGGAGAGGTTACTTTAGGAAGAGAAATTATCTTAAAATCTTAGATGACAGAGAAAAAACCGTCATAAAATAAAACTAAATTAACTGCTCGCTTGCTGCCTTATTTGATAAAGCGCAAATTTCAATATTGTTTGCCTCGTGTGATTTGGCTCATTAAGTATCTGCAACTTTATCATTAATGTCGTTCCTAATGGATCTCTAGCATATTGCTGAGCTAGCCCTTGATCATCTGCTATCGAGCGACCACTAAATTTAATCTCAAGACCCTTGGCAAGGGCAAGCTCCTTAAATTGATAAGCTTTCGTGCGTACAAAGGGATCATCCACTGTATTCTCCGCTAATACAAATATAGCATGGTATTTTTGTAGCTCTTCAATTGACTGACAACCCCTCATTCCTTCGGCGACTCTATTCAGCACTTGTATACTTACTCCGCGCATATCTCGCTTCAATATAGAGGGCTTTACTGTATCAGGCACCCCCTCGGGAATACCTCTTCCTAAAAGCACCTCAATTTCTTTCAAATCCTCGCCGATCACCTGTTGACGTAAATCTACTCCCCCTAATTTCGAATTACTCAAATACCGTGACATATTGATTAAAAGCTGGGCTTTATACTGGGGTGCTCCAAATGCCTCCATCGTATCGGCCAATTCACGTATTGCGGCAAATTCAAATGGTGAGCGAGTATTTGCTGCTATCAACCCCATCCGCATCTCACGATGCAAGAGGTTACCCTTTAAATTAGGGTACTGTGAGGATGCATTTGAATACTGCAAATAGCACTTCAAAATCATAATACGAATATAGGGATGCATAATACCCTCTAAGAAAAACATCTCTTCAGGGCTCCCCTTCATGACAAGCCCTTTACAAAGACTCCTAATTCGGAAAAAATCTTGGTCTCGCAACGCCGCCTCTACTTCTACTTGCAGGTCTTCAACGTATACTGGCTGAACTTGCATTTCCGTGTTAATCCGCTTGAATAAGGAAAAATAATGTTTGCTCAATGTCACAGAGGGATTATTTCCCACGAGCTGCCTTATGAGTCCAACCTGAGGTAAGCGTGGCGCCAGCCAATCCATGAAGCCCATACAATAGAGAACTTTATTACGATCTCCCACCGCCCATAATTCAATGCACTTTTCATAGAGCTGCGTAAGCTCTTCACTCTCCACTCTCTTAAAGCGGCCCATAAGTACCTTACTTTTCAAAGCACTTGGCAAAATATCTACCCATTCAACTCGAAACCCAGCAGGCAAAGAATCATCTACTGCGGCCTGATAAGGTCTTTCAATCTCACTCTTGGCTTCAACAGATACCGGCTCAGGAAGAATAAGCTCTAGAATGCCAAGCCTCTGCAAACAGGAAAGCGACTGCGAAAGTTCCGCTGCACTAGCTGGATTAAAAACTGATGTAGCGCCTTCAACAGCACTAATAAACCATGACTGAATACCCTGCTCTAAGTCAGTGCTTAGCTGTGCCTGCGATAAGAACTCAGCATCACCAAGTTCTGGTTCAGGATAAGTCGCCAATGCAATCGCAGTAGCAACACCTTGTTTTCTATCTTCCAGAAGTGAAATGACGCCTCTCGCGCCGAGTCGTGCAGTGCCAGGCTCATCAATCTTACTTAATTGGCTGGAAACCTCCTCATAACCTAAACCATCTAATACTGATGAAAGTGCTAAAGATGTGCTCTGATGAGCTTCGCTAAGAGAAGTATCCAAATGCACCTGACTTTGCATGAGAAAAGAACCAAGCGCTTGAAGCCCCATGATAGAAGAAGACTGTATAACCATAATGCCTTACTCGATTGGCATCACTAGAATGTTGCGGCTATAAATCACTCTTCTGTGTTCATTAGAATACGAGAGAGCTGTAGCGAATTATCCTGAGCGGGGAAATTAAGTCCATTTATAAACCGTCGCTGGACTCACGCCAAGCATCGCTGCTGCTTGATACGCCCGACCTTGCTGATAGGCCAAAGCTTGCCCAAAGACTTCTCGCTTGATCGCGTCGAGGCGGGTACCAACTTTATACTTATAAGAGAACGCCTTCATCTCATCACGCCGCTCTTCCAAACGATACTCCCGCACCCGCTGATAAACTTTTGAAGCGGCGACATCTAAGGCCTTGGCCGTTCGCACGACATCAAAGTCATAGTGCTCGAGCGCCTGAGCAATCGCGACGACTTCAAGCTCTTGCCACTTTTTTTCGGGGTGAAAAAGCTGGCCGTCACCCCCTACATCGGTAGACGTTTGTAGGGGCACGGCGCGCCGTGCCCCTACGGGGTTTCGTGTTAATTGTTTCTGCAAATGTTTCGGCAGCGCTGAAAAATGCAAGACACTGCCCTCTCGTAAAGTCGCAGCCACACGAACAGCACTCTGCAGTTCACGCACATTCCCCGGCCAGGTGTAATTCATGAAAAGCTTGAGAAGATCTTTACCTAATTTTACCTTTCCAGGTTCTTCTTGCCCCGACAAAGCCTCATCAATAAAGTTCTGGCTTAATAAGGGAACATCTTCTAAGCGATCACGCAATGCCGGCACGTCCAAAGTAATCTGGGCAATACGATACAATAAATCTTCACGAAATTCCGCCGCTTCCACTTTAAGCGGAAGGTTTTGATGACTGGCCGCAATCAAACGGAAATTAACAGAACGTTGCTGACTTTCACCCAAGCGTCTCACCTCTTTCTCTTGCAAAACTCGCAAGAGCTTTGCTTGGAGGGACAAGGGTAATTCAGCAATTTCATCTAAGAATAAAGTCCCTCCATCGGCCGCCTCAATCAGACCCGGTTTGTCTTTCAGGGCCCCTGAGAAAGCCCCTGCCTGATAACCAAATAATTCACTTTCAATCAGATTCTCAGGTAAGGCCGCGCAATTGATCGCCACAAATTCGCCACGGGCCCAGGAAGATTTCTCGTGGAGTGATCGCGCAATTAATTCTTTACCAGTCCCAGACTCTCCATGAATCAATAAAGATAAATCCGTATCACGTACGCGCTCAATCAGCTGGAAAAGCTCCTGCATGCGCGCACTGCGACTGACTAAATTATGGTCTACAAATCGCAACATGATACTTGAATCGACGAGGTTCTGCTGCACCATACTTAATTCATCTTGAACTGCTGAAAGATCGTGACTGAGTTGCTGCTTAGCTTGTTCTAACTCACTCACTAAACGAGCCGTACTTAAGGCAATACCCGCTTGTGAAGCAAAGGCACGCATCAGTTCTAAAGAAACTTCTATAAAAGCCTCAGGGTCACTGCGGTGGATTAAGGCCAGCACCCCTTCGGTTTGCTCGGCACCAGGAATCGGTATAGCCAAGATGGATTGTAAATTATGCGCCACAACGGATTGATAGCTGTTCCACTGCGCATCTTCAGTCGCATGGTGTGCCGTGATTTCCTGACCCGTCTGCATGACTTTTTTTGCCAAGGCCTGACTCATATGTTGCAGCTCAGGGTCTGTCGGCAACTGTACTTGCGCCTTCACCTGAAGCTTTTTCGATTCATCCGGCAACAGAACCATACCCGCCTCCGCTCCGGCCAAGCGCACGGCTTCATTTAAAATTAATGAAAGCAAGCGCGCAGAATCACGCTCCTGAGTCAATTGATGTAAAACGGGTATCAAGGCTTGCCAAGGAGTATCCCCAGCAATCGACTCTACTTGAGTGAGGATTGCTGGCGACTGTTCTTGTGGGGAAAGCTCCTCACAGTGACGTTGCTGCTCTTCATCACTAGCTAAAGAAAGCAGCTCAGCATAAACTTTCTTAAAACTTTTCTCTTCTTGTTGTGCTTGCAGGATACGCGCCTTGGTATAGAGCACCCAGAATAAAAAATGGCCTAAGGACTTTTCAGTACGCGCTAATTGTTCGGCGCTTTGAATCTGTTCACGCGCCGCACTGTAATCTTCCTGCAAACAAGCAAGATCCGCCAACTCTACCCAAGCCCGACATTCCAGATGTAATTCATGCGCGCTTTTAGGATCTTGCTGCTGGACTAACTGCAAAGAACGCTGAATCGCTTGTTCTGCCGCCACAAAATCTTTTTGCTCCCCATAAATAGAACCCATATTTTGGGCAATGGTCGCCGCACTAGACGGATCCTCTAAATACTCAGCTAACTCTAAAGCCCGTTGATATTGCGTTAAAGCCAATTGCCAATTGCCTTGTAGGTGCTCAGCTTTCCCTAAGCCATTATAGACTCGCAATAAAAATTCGAAGTTATGTTGCAAGCGCGCTAAAGCCGCACTCTTTTCATAATAGGGCAGGGCTGCTGCATATGATTTTTGACCAACATGAGCCTCACCTAAATTATAATAAGCCTTCATCAAATCAAACTCAGCATCGGCCTGCTCGTAGACAGGTAACATGACCAATAAGGCATCAACCGCCGCCTGGTAATGACCTTTTAATAAATAGGCATAGCCTAAATCATTATTGAATACCGCCAACTGTTGCGCTGCTGTCCACTTAGCCCAAAGGGATTGTTGCTGGGAAAAAACTTCTATGGCTTCATCCACCTTCCCCTCCTGGCATAACAACCAAGCAATAAAATTATGGGTCCGCATGGTTAAAATATCATCTTGGGTTCCACTCTCTTGCAATAAAGCTAAAGCCCGTTCCAGATAATGGCGTGCCTGATCGCGCTGCTTTTCACGAATCAACTTCCAACCGGTGCGTTCGTAAATACGCGCACGCAGCCAGAGCTTCATCGAAAGATCCTTCACCTCATTGGTTTCTTTCTCAGCTAGCTTCAAAGCCTGCTCGGCTTCTTCATAAAGATTCTTTTTAAGTAGTTCGGTACTACGCGTGATCCATAACTCGGCACGTGTCCGATAGTCCGAAGGCGGTAGATCACTCAGCGTTTTATCAATGTCATCTAAGCCTAAGCGTAAGGGCGTAAAATCAAAGAAACCTTCTTTAAAGACCGCCAAGTTCCACTGTCCAAAACTATCAATCAAACGCCCTTGCGTGACGAGATGTTCCAACAAGCGCATGACCAGGCGCAAGTTTCCATGGGTCTGATCCCAAAGTCCCGCTAAAAAAGCTGTCGGCACTTCGTCTAAGCCGGTTAACTCAATAAGAAAACGATTCAAATCGGCTCGTGAAAATACCGGGACTTCCATGCGGACCACATTCACGAAACGATCTTCCAGTGCCTGTTCAATCCGACAGGCCGCACTTTGAGCCACTGTCAATAAGATTAAGCTACGATCCGAGCAGTTAGTAAAAAAATCTAGGCGTCGTTTTTGCTGAGCTTTGTTGAACTGTTCCCAGTCATCAACCACAAATAAATCAAATTTATTTTGCATCCCCAAGGGGTTTGCGCCGGGCTTGAGTTCCCACACCTTATAACCTGCCAGTTGACTCGCAAACTTAATATCTTGGGTGAGTCGACTCTTCCCCACTCCGGCTTCTCCACTCAGAAGTAAAATATAGGGCCCTTCCCCCGCTTTACGCCAGGCATGAAACTGTTCCATCGCCTTATTTACCAGTTGATCGCGCGCCACCCAACGTTCGGGGCGCCAAACCACCATCT
>JAJFLM010000393.1 GCA_021772655.1 Deltaproteobacteria bacterium | reverse complement strand
GATCGACATCGAAAACGATGATCTTTGACGCCTTGCCGGCTGCGACTGCAACGTTGTAATCAGAGTTGTGATCCCACCAGTCGCGGATTTTATCAGGGTCGGTTGTAGCGTCTTTGACGCCATGCCGACTTGCAGGCAGCTTGGAATTTTCGCCGATCGGCAACACGGGCCAACCCCAGGATGCGTACACCAGCGCGGCCTCGAGCTTGGTTGTCATGATCGCCACATAAAATCAGGTGGCTCATTCATCACGAACAGATGTCGCATGGGCGCATCGTTAATGATTTCGCTGTCCGGTGGATATACCTCGAGCGCACACTTATCGCCAAAACCTGCTTCGCGCTTGAGTCTTTGCAACGTATCCCACGTGATGCCATCCCGCTTGGCGCCGAGGATATCTGTTCGGCCGATCGTGATGCGAGCAGCGCAGTATTGCGAGGGCGTATCGTAAACCTGGACCAAGAATCTACGGCTTCTCAGCATACGCATAGGCGTTTTCCATGCTACTACCGGCCATTGATCACGTGGAACATCAACAAGATGATCAGGCCATTTCTTGTTTTCTCTGATGAGCTTGGCGTGCTTGGTCATCCGATCGAACCTTTAGCTTCTTCCCAGGCGCGATTAAGTTCCGCCATCGCACCATCGCTACCACCAACGTCAGGGTGTGCAGTCCGCGCTTTCTTTTTGTAGATAATCTCGAGTACCTCAAGATCGTCGTATCCCTGCGGCACGCCGAGCACGACCCACCATGGATCGCGTCGCTCTTCAGGCTGTGCCGCAGGTAGTGCTTTGAATCCATCGAATGCGCGGCGAAGCACCTCTGTCGCGCCCGCTCGCTCTATCGTGCGAAGGGCGGCGATCGTGTGAAAACACGCACGAAAGTTGTCCTTGACGTGGTCCCATCTATCGCAGGCGATAACCTGCTGTTCGCCGGATTTCATGAAATACACGGCAACACCCGGATCTTGAGGTTGACGCATGTTTGCATAGGGAAGTCCGTCGCGACGCATTGACACATTGGAACTGATGACAATATGCTTAGCGCGCCACCTCTTTAGTTCAGTACTCAAGTCGCGAATCGCTTTCCCCTGGGTCGTATCGTATCTCGCTTTAGAGCGTCGATGCTTCGGCGTGCGCTTCCAGTGCTCAGGCCAATAGAGTGGATATGCCTCTGCAGGTGGTTTCATGATTTATCAGCCTTCAGCTTCCCTTTGGTCCGTACCTCAATCTCGTATTGCGCGCGCATGGGTGGGCGCTTGTCCCATGCATGCACGGCCTGGTAGGTCAGTCCCAGAAACTCTGCGGTTTCTCGGATGCCGCCAAAATAATCTATCGCCTGTTTAGTTGTCATTCTAAATTGATAGGGCCGCGAGGCTCAAAAGTCAACCTGGCTTTAATTAAAATTAATTTGACTTTCGAATCGGATTGCCCTAATTGTGAATCAATAGCGCAACCGGAATTGACCGACCGCGTGAAGGGAAACAAAACATGACCGATAGGCAGAGGACGATCGTCTTGCTGGCGCTAGCTGGCTGCATCGATCTTGCACGTCAAAGCGCCGCACGAAATGGCGGCTTCGAAACCAGCGCAGAGCGCGAGCATATTGAGGAACTAGATGCTGCGAGGCATGCGCTTTATTACGAGCTGTGGCCACCGACGTTGAACAATGCCAAGCCGCAGCTGAAAGGGGCAAACTGATGGGTTTAGTAGCACATGCAAAACGAGAGCTAGAGCTAGCGGGCCTGTTTGAGGACGATCCCGACTATGATGGGATGATCGGCAACGCGGTTATGGAACTCATTGAGGCGTTTGCAAATCAGGGTCATAGCGAATTTTCTGCGAGCATGGTCCGTGACATTTTCACCAGGGTGAGCAACTTCAAAACGCTCACGCCGATCACGTCCGATCCCGCGGGGTGGCATGACGTGTCCGAGGTCTCTGGGCGACACATGTTGCAGAGCCTGAGAGATCCCGCGATTTTCTCCGTAGACGACGGCGCCACTTGGTACTCGATCGACGATCCGCAAGATGATCGTCAGCCATGACAGTCTTAGAGCTAGACGAATGGATGAGGCGATGGAGCATATCGCGCATCAAAGCCGAGTTCACAAAGGCGAACGGCGAATGCATTTGTTTTCTGACCGCGCGCCACGAATACGGAACCGTCCTACATGGAACAGGCGCAAACATTCTCGACGCCTTCAACGCGCTAAACGCAAAGGTGGAGAGTCAGCCCCATGGCCATTAACCTACAATCAACAAGCGACGTCGCGACCACTGGCGTTAAAATTCTTTGCTACGGGGCTGCCGGCGCTGGCAAGACAACGCTAATTAAGACGCTGCCTAAACCGGTGATTATTTCCGCCGAGTCTGGACTGCTGTCGCTCAAGGGCGAAAGCATTCCATACATTGAGATCGGTACGATGGATGATCTCCAAAAGGCATATGCTTGGGCAAGCGAATCAAAAGACGCGAGCAAATTCAAATCGATCGCTATCGATTCGATTAGCGAGATCGCCGAGGTTGTTCTTGCCCACGAAAAGTCAAACTCGAAAGACCCTCGACAGGCATACGGCGCAATGATCGATCAGGTCGGATCAATCGTGCGTTCGTTCCGCGACCTACCTGGAAAGCATGTCTACATGTCAGCCAAGCTCGACAAAGTTTCGGACGAAACCGGGCGATTACTATACGGGCCAAGCATGCCTGGCAAGCAGTTGCCGCAGCAATTGCCGTATTTTTTTGACGAGGTTTTTGCGCTTCGCATCGAGCACGACGAAGATGGCGATGCTTATCGCGCCATTCAAACGGATGGTGATGGCAGGTGGCTTGCGAAAGATCGCAGCGGTGCGCTCGACATGTGGGAGTCACCGGACCTCGGTGCGATTATCAAAAAGATTGGAAAGCGCTAAATGGCCAAAAAGAAGAAAAAGAAAAAAGACGCCAACGATCTTGAGACGCTTGCCATGCGATGGATTACTGCAAAGGAGCATGAGCGCGCAGCTATCGAAACAAGGCGAGATATCGAAAACCAAATTGGTGCGCAGCTATCGATAGATGATGGTTTTGAGGGCACGCGCACAACACGAGCAGGTGGATATAAAGTCAAACTCGTTTCGCGAGTCACGCGATCGGTTGACGGCGATCGGCTGCAAGAAATTGCACGCGAGCATGGGCTATCCGATCACCTATCGCAACTTTTCAAATGGAAACCATCGGTCATAGCGGCCGCTTGGAAATCAGCCAGCGACGAAATAACAAAGCCACTCGAAGCGGCAATAACAGATCGACTATCTAGACCGAGTTACACAGTCGAGTTGATAGAGGGAGAATAAAATGGGCAATTTAGGATCAGGTTACGACGCCAACGATTTGCCAGAGGGAGGCAGTTACGATCTTGTGCCGGCTGGCTGGTACAGCGCCAAGATCACAGAGTCTGAGTTAATGGATACGAAAGCGGGCACGGGACAATATATTAAACTGCGTCTCGATATTACCGGCCCCGAGCATGTCGGTCGTTGTGTTTGGGCAAACATCAACATTCGAAACCCTAGCGCCAAAGCCGAGGAAATAGGACAACGCCAGCTCGGTGAAATCATGCGAGCCATTGGGAGGGCATCTGTTAGTGACACTGATGAATTGATCGGCGGAGAGCTCTCGATCAAGGTCGCTATTCGTAAATCAAAAGAGGGCGATGGCTACGGCGATCAAAACGACGTTCGCGGTTACAAGGCGATTGACGGATCGAGCTCCAAGGGTTCTGCAAAGAAGGACAAGAAAAAGGATAAAAAGAAGGGCAAGAAAAAAGACAAAAACGCCAGGGCGAAGCCTCCCTGGGAGCGGGGCTAGCGGGGTGATCGAAAAATTAACAGATCAACAGCTCAAAAAAATACCAGGTGTCCGAGCCCGATGGTTGCGATGGGGGCTGTGCGCCGATCCCGCAAATCGGAAACGAGCAGAACGCGGTGTGCGCACGGCCTATCGCGCAGCGGGACTAGCGCCGCCAAATATAATTATCTGGCTGCAATCACCGCTGGCGGGCTGCATTGGGTCAGCGATGCTGGATCAGGTCCGGAATCAGGTTGGGACTCAGGTCGGGAATCAGGTCTTGAATCAGGTTGGGAAATCGGTCGGGAATCAGGTTGGGAATCGGGTCCGGACTCAGGTCTGGAATCAGGTCGGGACTCAGGTCTTGAATCAGGTTGGGAAATCGGTCGGGACTCAAGTCCGGAATCAGGTCTGGGATCAGGTTGGGAATCAGGTCTGGAAATCGGTTTTAGGGCAACACGATTCCGGATGGATATCGTTTTACGATTTTTTCAGACTTATTGGGGTCGAATGTACATCGAGACTGCATGGCCTGTCTGAGGTAGCCAAATCGTCGGGGTGGTGGTGGCCATTTGAGAGGGCATGCGTCTTAACCGAGCGACCCAATCTGCTCGCGCGCGATGTCGACCATAGACTGCACAGCGAGACTGGTCCGGCGCTGCGTTACCCTGATGGCTGGAGCATTTACGCATGGCACGGGACGCGCATACCGTCAGAATGGATCGAGCATCGAGACGACGTAGACGTTTCGCTAGCCCTGACATGGGAAAATATCGAGCAGCGACGATGCTTGGCGGAAATACTCGGATGGGACCGCGTCCTGCAACAGCTACAACCCACCGTTATCGATCGCGACATAGATCCACAGATCGGCGAGTTACTGCGTGTGGACTTGCCCGACTCGCCTAAAGAACGATTTCTTCGCGTGAAATGCGGAACGGGAAGGCAATTTGTCTTGCCAGTACCGCCAGAGATGCGGAGTGCTCGTCAAGCGAACGCGTGGACATATGGAATTGAGCCAAAAGAATTTCAACCGGAGATACGAACATGATCACATTTAAAAATCAGGCTGCGCAGGGCGACATGCTAATTGTGCGCGTCGATGAAATTCCCAATGACG
>JAJFLM010000392.1 GCA_021772655.1 Deltaproteobacteria bacterium | reverse complement strand
ACCACCCCGGCGCCTTTCAGGGCGCCGGCAAGGGCCCAAACCGGACCCGGGGGCTGGCTGGCGCCCGCGGACGGCTCGGCTCGGCCCGGCCGGTCGGCCGGCTGCAACGGCCCCGAAAAGCGGTCTGAATAATCCCCGGGGCGGCCCCGGAGTCCCCCGGGCGCGGGGGCCCGGACGGGCGACCGTGGCCGGGGGATCGGCCCAAATCCGGCGGCTTGCGAGGCTTCGCGCCTTCCTATACGGTCCGCCCCGTTGCGGCCCGGCGCGTTCAGCCCCGGACCCGGGGCCGGACCCGCCCGCGGAGGGGTGCCGGAGTGGTCGAACGGGGCGGTCTCGAAAACCGTTGTACGCGCGAGCGTACCGTGGGTTCGAATCCCACCCCCTCCGCCACGACTTAAGTCATTGATATTGAATGATAAATAGACGTTTGGGAGAGTCGAAATTGTCGACTCTTTTCCGCAGGTTACGCGCTCGATTCGCGTCGTCGTGGTCACCTGAGACCGCCCCGGTCCGGCGAATGGACGGACCATACCGCGAAAGTCTCTTACGCTCATGTTGGTGGTACGACAAAACGCACAAAACTGAGCCATATCGGACAGGAATGGCATCACCGTCTAGACATTGGCACTAAGCCGGACCTGTTTCGCACGCTCTGGTTCGCCGCAATTGGCCAAAGGCGAGCCATTTGGAAGTGTTGCTGAGCCGTCCAATTTCGGCCTCGGGCATATCCTCCAGACGGGATGTCCGGTTAACGGCGATTGCTGGACTTGGGACAATATGGCCCTCCAGGCCCAGATATAGCCACACCGGTTATTCAATGGGGTGCCTGCCGCTTCGAAATGGTTGGCTATGATCGACCCGTTTCGGTCATTCGCCCCGGGGCCGAACCCGGTCACACTTAGAGTGAGTGGAATTCTTTGGATGCCTGGAGAATCTCGGCGGCCATGCCGCGGTCCATTGGTGAATGGCATCCATCTGCAACAATCTTCAACTCGGACTTCGGCAGTGCCCTGTGAAGCTGCCAGGCCGAGATGGTCGGACATATGACATCGTGGCGGCCCTGAACGATACGGCAAGGGATATGAGAAATTGTTCCCGCATTTTCCAGGATGTAGTTGTCGCTCTCCATGAAGAACTTGTTATAGGCGAAGTGGCACTCGATGCGCGCCTTCGAGAGTGCCGAGTGGTCTTTTGTGGTTTGCTCGATCGCTGACGGATCCGGGATGAGCGTTGCCATCGCGGTTTCCCATCGTGACCAGGCCCGGGCGGCCCGCATTTTCGCGGCTTCATCCTTTCCGGTGAGCAGCTTGAAATAGCTCGCGAGGGTTCCCGAGGTAACAGTGTCATCAAGAGGTGCCTGGAATCTCTCCCACTCGTCCGGAAAGACGTTCGAGGCGCCACCTTCCTCGTAGAGCCAGGCGATTTCGAAGGGTCGAACCAACCACACGCCCCGAATGATCAGACCGGCAACTCTGTCTGGATGCTTGATCGCGTAGCAGAGGGCCAAGGTGCTGCCCCAACTTCCACCCATGACAATCCAGGACTCGATTTCCAGATGTAGCCTCAGCCGTTCAAGGTCTTCGACAAGTTCCCAGGTCGTGTTCTCAGAAATTTCCGCGTGGGGGGTACTCCGGCCAGCTCCGCGCTGGTCGGGGAGAACGACTCGATAAGAGCTTGGATCAAAGAACCGGCGATAGCTTGGTAGGATCCCGATACCGGGCCCACCATGCAGGTAAAGTGCGGGTCTGCCTCCAGGATTGCCAACCTCTTCGTAAAAGATTGTGTGCACCTCAGAGACCTTGAGTCTGCTGGTGTGATATGGCTCGATTTTGGGGAATAGTTCCTTGCCACTCATGCTCGCAGGTTCCGGATGTTTCCAAGTTGGCGAAGTATAGCGCGCGGTCGTCCGAAATGGACGAAGGCGGGCAATCATATTCTTGTGGCGTGAAGCATGCCAGCCAACGGCCGTTCATGGCCGAAGGCTGCCGTTCCGTTCAAATCCAATCGAAAGACCGCATGGGGTCAAGAGCGGCAATGGGTAGCTGATCCGGTGCATCTCGGCGTAACGCTTCATAGTCGGCGGTGGCGTTAGCCGATCCCTAGTAGCGTGCGTTGCTCGCCCCAGGCGATCGGTAGTCGGGTATCGTTGGCGAGCCGCTTGGCGGTCAACTCGATCGGATGGCGGTTGCGCAGGATCGCCTTTACGATGTCGGGGGCGAGGAAGCTCCGTCGCAGGACGCGGGTGAACCAGGAGCCGGTGACGCCTGCTTCCGCGGCGAGTTCGGACATAGTCTTGCCGCCGCCCTGCATTACCATCTCGTTGTAGCGATGTGCTTGGGCCAGGAGCCGGCACAGGCTGTGGTCCGGCGTTCGCCGTTGGCCGGTGTTGTCGCCATCGATCAGGAGCCTGGTCTCCAGGCCGGTGCGCTTGAGCCGGGCCGGGATGGAGAAGGTGATGGCCGGTGCGTTGGTCTCCGCCGGAAGTTTCCAGTCCCGGGATTTGTCCTCCTCGCCTAGGACCAGGAGCAGCCGACCGGGCAGGACGCGGATCTCCAGTGTCTCGCGCAGGAGGTCGATCCGCTCGAGGAGGACAGTGAGTACCCGGCGCTTGCGGGCCGGCCCAAGCTTCGGCCAACGTCGGGCCAGGGCGACCGCGCGGGCGACGAGGTCGGTGCAGCTAGTTACATCGCCGGCCAGGGGTTCGAACGCGCTAAAGACCTCCCGCTCGCTGGCCAGGAACTGCCTGAGACGATCCTCGACAAGCCCCTCGAGGTCACTCGCGGGGACACGCCGGCCGTGCGGCGCATTACGCTTGGCGCCCCGGACCAACCCTTGCGACACATAGTAGCGGTAGCGGGTGCCCTTCTTGTTGGCATGGCTCGGCGTCATCCGCGCGCCGGCGTCGTCGTAGCTCAGGCCGGCAAGAAGGCTCGGCTGGGCTGTGCCAGCCCCGGTCTGGCGGTCGATGCGGTTCACCGCCAGCTTCACTTGGACCAGGTCCCACAGCGCCTCATCGATCATCGCATCGTGTTGTCCGGGATAGCACTTGTCCTTGTGGCGGATCTCGCCGCGATAGATCGGGTTCTGCAGCAGGGTATAAAGGGCGCCCCGGGCGAGCGGGTTGCCGCCAATTGGGCGGTCCATGGTGCTGACCCTGACCTTGCTGACGATGCCCTGAGCTTCGAGCTCTTCCCGCAGCGCATGGACCGAACCTAGTTCGGTGTAGCGCTGGAAGATATGACGGACGGTCTTCGCCTCGGCCTTGTTGACGATCAGCTTACGGTCCTCGACATCGTAGCCCAGCGGCACGGTGCCACCCATCCATATGCCCTTCTTCTTGGAAGCGGCGATCTTGTCGCGGATGCGCTCGCCGGTGACCTCGCGCTCGAACTGGGCAAAGCTGAGCAGCATATTGAGGGTCAAGCGACCCATGGAGGTCGTGGTGTTGAACTGCTGGGTGACCGACACGAAGGACACCCTGTGGGTGTCGAA
>JAJFLM010000391.1 GCA_021772655.1 Deltaproteobacteria bacterium | reverse complement strand
CTTTCGTGCGCGCTACCTTTCTGAAATCAAAAAGTGGGTGGCACCTTTCTTTATGGAACCTATTAACAGTAAGATCGTCTACCGTTCGCGGGCTTTATCGGCCAATTCAAATAAATACTTTGCAGAACGTTTTCATTATCGCGAATCTATTCAAGTTCCTGGCAGTCCTCTTGGGGCCTGGGGTTTAACAAGTGTACTCAAGTTGAGCCCTCTGCTGTTGAAATACAAACTCGCACGTCTTATCGCTGGATACTTTATGCCCTCACCTGGTGAAGGCCCATCTGAGGAACTGATAGAAAACGGTTATTTTAGAGTCAACGCGATTGCCCGTGGTGTCAACAATAATGTGCTCCAGCGACACATGACATCCCAAGGTGACCCCGGAAATAAATCAACCGTAAAATTATTGATGGCATGCGCCAAAAAAATTCTTGATGAACCACAACACCAACCAGGAGGCCTGCTGACTCCAGCCAGCGCCTTTGGAACAGAGTTATTGCCTTATTTAGAGCGTGAAGGCGTTGAGTGGGCAGACTAAAAAATACTCAACTTTATGAAAAAGAACAAAAGGTTCAAGTGCACTTCACTTTGTTGAAGCCCAGATTCAAAAACGAATCGCACCCCCTAGAGAGAAAACTATGTAGATCGCCCTATTTTAAACACCCGAGTTTCATTTCCGGTCGCCCCTTTGACTTATCCACAAATACAGCCCATTGAATTCCAAACACTTAGCACCTTTCCCACCTTGGCATCCCTTTTGCTTTTACATGAGTCCTTAACTCACGTAAATGGAGGTCCATGATGTCAGGCAATGAAAATTCAGAACGCACTCTCATTATCTTAGAGGACATGCAGACCAAAATTGAATTCATCGCTGAAGGCTACCTTCAGCTGGTCGAAGGTCAGAAACGATTGGGGAAGAAAATAGAATGGATGCCATGGAATTCCGTCTGAGCCGGCAGATTGATCATATTTCAAAACGAGTCGATATCTTTGAGCAGATGCAAACTTGATTACTCTTTCTCAAAACAAGCTATCGCTTCCATATGTTCAGTATGTGGAAACATATCAATTAAACCAGCGGCCGTTAATTGATATCCTTTAGCCTCAATGAGCTGCTTCGCATCACGCGCTAAAGTTTTGGGATTGCACGAAACATAAACAATGCGCTGAGGGCCGTCAGCATTTAATGACACCACCACTGCTTCGGCGCCTGATCGTGGCGGGTCTAAAAGCAATTTGTTGTATTCAGCTAATTGCGCACCCAAAGCCTGAGACGCACGACTTAAATCTTGCACTACAAAATGGCTTTGTGTGGCTAAATCATTCAATTGTGCATTTGCCGCCGCACGATTGACTTGTGACTCACTAAACTCAATACCTGTCACTTGTGCCCCGAGACGTGCCATCGGCAAACTGAAATTACCAATCCCACAAAATAAGTCGCCAATTTTATCGCCGGATTCAGGGGCCAATAAATCCATCGCCTGTCGTACCATCAATTGATTGATCCAAGGATTAATCTGCGTGAACTGCTGGGGCTCAAAACATAAAGTCAACACATACTCTTCCAACTGATATTCTAAGGGAATATGAAATCCCTCTAAAAATACCACAGGGTCCTTCTCACGTGCCTGTAAATAAATCGCGCATTCATGTTGTTTTGAGAACTCAACTAAAATTTGTTGATCGTCTGCCGATAAAGGGCCGCGGTGACGTATCAGCAAAACAATACCGGCGGTCACCACACTTAATTCAAACTGAAGAATTTGTGCTGGCATCGACAAGTCAGCCACGGCCTGACGTAAAGCAGGCAGAATTTGCACTAGCAATGGTGGCAGTACCTGACACTCCTTCATGTCAATAATGCGTCCCCCCTTTTGACTACGAAAACCAAGGGCCACTTTTTTATCCTTAAGCGACACAGATAAGCGTGCTCGATGCCGATAATGCTGTGCCTGGGCTTGCAGTGGCTCTAACCAAGTCTGTGGGATGACTCCACCAACTCCTTTCAAAATTGACCGAAATACCTCTTGTTTATTAGATACTTGCTGCTCATAGTTAAGGTCTAACTGTGAGCAGCCACCGCAGCTTCCAAAATGCTGGCAGGAAAAATCCATAGGGCCTTCTAACGACTTGCTCTCACTTAGCCAAGCCTATTTCAATCTCGGCAAAGTTAAGGAAAACATTAACAAAATGTCACATGAATCCGATTGAGTTCTGCGTTATTTTCTACTAGGTATGCGCCATGCCTCGCTACCATTGGTTTTACTCCACTTTATTGGCCCTCACCCTCTCTTCTACCCTCTGTTATGGGCAAACCCTTGAACTCACTGAAGCACGGGTGCGACAACTGGCTCAACAACAAAATTTAAACATCAAAATTGCTGAAGCCGAACAAGCCATTCATAAAACCCAAATTCAACAGGCCAAATCAACCTTTGATACCTTCTTGTCCGCCGATGGGAGTTACCGTGTGGATAAGGGTGAAAAAACCAGCGTTATTTTTGGGACATCAAATCGCACCGCCCAATGGAATCTAGGACTCGCCAAGCGTTTACCTACGGGCACTCAGGCCTCATTGGCTTGGAAGAATCGTAAAGAGACGACGAATTCAACATTTACGACCCTCAATCCGTATTATGAATCGTCCTTAGAATTTGGACTGCAGCAACCTTTATTAAAAAATATTTGGGGGGTTCAAGATAGAGGCCGGGTGAACCTCGCTAAAAAGAACTACACTATTGCACAACTGCAAACGGAACGCGCCATCTCTGCAGCCATCTATCAAGTGCTGATTGATTACTGGCGCTGGATCACTGATAGCAAACAAGTCGCTATTACAACGCGTTCGCTCCATGAAGCTCAAAAATTTGAAAATATATCGAAAGAAAAAGAACAATTTGGACTTCATGAATCTACAGATGTACTTGCCGCCCGAGCCAACCGACTTCAAATTGCTAATCTATTATTAGGTTATATCCAACAACGCGACAACAGTTTAGGACGACTCAAACATGGCTTAGATTTAGCTGAAGGCCAAAAAGTCAGCACTAAAGAACGTATTCAGTTTATCAAGCATGCCACCCCGCTTCCTGAGGCCTTAACAACGGCCTTGCAACATCGACCTGAGTATTTAGCCGCCAAAGCCGCCATATCAGCGAGCGACCTTCAATTGACTATGGCCAAAAATAGTTTGTGGCCTCAATTAGACCTCGTCGCCTCACTGCGTGTTAACGGTGTACGCGGTAACTATGGCAATGCCGCACGGACCGCCGCTGGCCTTAACAACACCGATTACCTCATTGGAGGGACCCTTGAGATTCCTCTAGAAAATCGTTTTGCCCGCAGTGAAAAAAGCCGTGCTGAAGCAGAAAAATCCAAAAGTTTATACCAATTTAAAAACACGGAACATGCTATCGCACAGGATGTTGAAGAACAGTGGCGCGAGGTCACAACTAGTATCCAACGCGTTCAGGCCAATCGAAGCATCGAGACGGTGCAACGACAAAAATGGCAGGAAGAACTAAAAAAATATCGCACAGGTCGTTCTAGCAGTGATTTAGTTATTCGCTATCATGAAGACTACAATACAGCTCAGCGAGCTACCATGGAATCCCTCTATATATATAGATTAGCTGTACTCG
>JAJFLM010000040.1 GCA_021772655.1 Deltaproteobacteria bacterium | reverse complement strand
CAGTATGAATCATTACTTGAGTTTCGTTATCTCCAGTAAATTCAGCGAGTTTCTCAGGAATTGTATATGCCAATGCTTGTGTAAATAACATTGCAAATATTAATAAAAATATTTTAAATTGTTTCATAATTTATTATACGATAATTTTAGACAAATGTTTCATGATAAATAAGGATGTCAAAAATTTTGTGCGTAAAACGCCTTGCGGCACCGCATTGTCCTAAAAATTATAAATTTATAAAATGTTTTTATTTACAATTTCAATCAACTTACCAAGAGCTTTAGTTTTTATCTTATAATAATCTTTTTTTGCGGATTCAAAACTTGAACTTTCTTCAAGCGATATTTGTTCATCGGGACAAAAGTCTGGAATTGTAAATTCTCCTATTCTTGCAGTCCAGGTCATATCATCAAACACATACTCAACATGAAGATTATATTCACTTAGGAAGAAATCAAATGCTTGTTGTAACAATGGGGCTGGAACTGTTGTGTATACATTTGCTGGAGCATGTTTTTCATATACTTTATGTACATCATAACATTTTCCTTTAAACCCTAATTTCTTAATAGCTAAAGATTCTTTTATTGGTAAAATTTCACTCATTTTCTATATTAGTTAAGCATTAATTCTTCTTCTATTTTTTCTTTCTCCAGAGATATTACTGAAGTTCCTTCAAACCAATGTATTGGAAAGTGCAATTCTATATTTGGGAAATTGATGTTGTTTATTTCCTCTAATACAATAGAAAGGTAATTTTGTTTTTCATAGTGAAAAAATCCCCTAACAGTATATCTCTTTCCTACCTTTGGCATTATCACTCTTTCATAAGGAAGATTAGGAAAAGATTCCATAAAACTTGGCGAAAAACTACCAGTTTTAATGCATACTATATTTTCTCCTATATCAATCATGATTTTAATTTAATTCGTGAATACAGGTAGTTTCCATTTTTTGGGAAATCATAATAATGTTCAATCTTATATTTTCCTGGAGCAAGTTTTGCAACTAAAGCATCTTCTCCTTTCTTCTCTTTATATTTCTTTAGAGTCTTGGCATCTGCACACATCCATCTCCATACACCTAAAGATAGGTATCCTACTTCTTTAAACTTACCATCAGATAAAATCTTTTTGAAACTTTCAGCTTGTTCTACTTCTTCTTTCCAGTCTTCGGTAATTTCTCCTCCTTTTTCTTCGTGGTATGCTTTATTGTCCTCATAGCACTCAAGGTCTGAGCCAATGATTATTTCATCTTTATCATTAGAGTATACTGTAACGCCCATATTACCCATTTGACCATATCCCACATTTCTTGTTGCAAGGTCTTGCATAAGAATATTTCTACCTTCAATTGAGTTTATGCTATCATCTTCATCTCCTTGATACTCGTACATTTTTTCGTTACTGAAGTAATTTTGAAATATAAGTTCTCCAGTTGGTGCTTCAATTTCTGCTGTAAGCATTCCAGCATCAACTAAAGGTTTTGCACTACAGCATTTACAATCTTCTTTCTTTGCCTTATAATCATACATTCTTCCAGAATCCTCTGAAATTTTCCAAAACTTTGTTGTAGGAATATATCCAATAGTTTTCTCATCTAATAAAAGAATATACATATAGGCTCCACAGTTAAAACAATATTGTTCTCCATCTATGAATTTTCCGAATTCTATATTAACCTTGTAATTATAAAATTCAATCATCCTCTTTGACTTATCTACTTCCTCTTTGCTGCTCTTAGCGTTTTTGATTATATCCTTATGTTTTTTAAATGCATCATTTATATGACCAAGGTTGTTTTCAAGTTTATCAACAACAGAATTGCAAACATGACCACCATCAAGAATTGTTATTGTTCCATCCTTAAGTCCTTTGATTATTTTCTTTAAGGACATTGTTTTATTTTCGGTGTCTATTTTCATAATTATCTATTCTTATAAAGCATTTCATCAAGCACAAATTTTATGTCATCAAGAACATCTATAATGTATTCTTTGCTATGCCCCTTTATGTGAACTTCTATATTGGAGTTGATGCAATATTTAGTTACCATCCACACACCATCAATTTGTTTTATAGCATCCATCATATCCTCCTGCTTAAGACCAGCATTTGTATAGTCTTCATTGTGCAATACAATAGATGTTTTTCTGCTATAACTTAATTTTTTCATTTATATAAATTGTTTATTTTTAAAATACCAATCAGCAAATTCTAACACAGACTTAAGGCAATCTTTTGAGGAATATCTTATAGAGTTCTTTAATGTATTAACCATTTCTGCCTCTCCACCTTTCAATCTAGTATCTAATGATTTATCTTCTATAATGTCCATGCAACCATCCCACAATGGTTTTAATTCGTTCCATTCGTTAAAATAATGGTTTCTAATAAACGAATCCTGCATGTCTGCATTTAGTGAATCAAAGTTTTTCAATTGAGTTTCGCTAGTGACTTCTCCTTTAAACTTTATCAGTATGGCTTTGTCTATGATATATTGTTCCATAGATATTTATACGCAAAAAAAAGAGGAATGTTACATTAACATTCCTCTTTTATCTTTTTATTCTTAATTCTTACTTAGATTCTGCGACTGATGCTTTTCTGTAATCAGTAACTAATTTTTTAAGGTCTCCGATAGCTTTTCTTGCTCTACCTTGAGATGCCTTTGTTGTTTCATTGTGTTCTGCCTCAAATGTCTCCCAAAGAGTTTGCATTTGTTCAAATAATTCTTGTTTTTTCATAACTTTTTATTTTGTTTAATTATTAACAAATCAAATATAGTTAATAATTTTCGTAATACAAAGTAAAAGTTGATATGAATATCAAAAATTTTGTGTGTAAAAAGCTTTTATATGCTGAGTTTTATAAATTAATTATAAGACGTTTTTAACCCTCTGTGTCCTAATCTTTCTAAATCACTCTTAACCATGTCATAATTTTCTCTTGGAATGTACACGTATGAGTTTTCTTCATAAAAAGGAACACTCCAACTATCAAGCAGAGATGTTATCTGATGTGCTTTTGTGCAATCATTTGTCATAATCACAGCACCTTCGTCTTTTAAATGATAATTATTTCCTTTCATTATATTTTACACATGTTAGTTACTCTCTGTCTTAATCCTGCTTGAGCTTTTTCTTCTTCCTTCGCTTCTTTTCTAATTTCTTTCATAAGCTCAGAATATTCTTTAGTTTTCTCACGTTCAACCAACATATTAATTGCATCTTCTTCATCCTTTGTAATATGAATATTTTGTCCAACTAATGTAACTTTTGGAACTTGTATAAATTCTACACCACCTTTTCCCATATTAACACGACTATAGAATGATATAACTATTGAGTCGCTCTCATACTTATCAAATGAGGGTTCACGAAAAAATTCACCACGCTCGAATTGTCCAGCAATACATTTAATAAGGTCTGAACTTTCTGAAGAGTCAATTTCTACAACCTGTTCAATATCTTCAGATTCACAAGATGTTAAAATTAATGGAAGAAATGTAGATGCTGCTAACAATATTCCTATTACTGATATTACTTTTTTCATAACTTTTAATTTTTGGTTCACTTAGTTATACGTGACAAAAATAAAAATGTTACATAAGTCCGTCTGGGTTCTTTCCACTCCATACATCGAATAGATAATCCAAGCTGTAGTCCTTAGACTCTTCTTTAATTACAATACCTTCATCAAGCAAAAAGTTTGCAAACATTTTAATATCATCATCAGTGTATAATTTTGTAACAAGCTCCTCCAAGTATGATTTCCTATTAAGGTCTTTAGCTACATCTTCTAGGAACATTGTATGTCCATCCTTTAAAATATTTCCTTTGTGTGATATTTCAAATTTTGCA
>JAJFLM010000390.1 GCA_021772655.1 Deltaproteobacteria bacterium | reverse complement strand
CAAAATCAGACAGAGGAACACTTAGAGGTCTCCACTATCAAGAATCTCCGCATGCACAAGGTAAACTTGTTAGAGTTACCAAAGGAGCTGTATTAGATGTTGTTGTTGATATTAGAAAAGATTCTCCTACCTATGGAGAATATATATCAGAGCTTCTTGATACAGATACTCACAGAATGATGTGGATTCCACCTGGAATGGCTCATGGGTTTATTGCACTTGAAGATGATACAATATTTTCTTATAAATGTACAGAATCATATCATCCAGAAAGCGAGAGATGTATTTCTTGGAATGACCCAGTATTGGGAATTTCTTGGGGAATTGAAAACCCTCTTGTTTCAGATAAGGATAATCAAGGAGTGTTATTTAAAAATATTTAATATGAGCGGAGGACATTACGATTACAAGCATTGGAAATTATCAGACCTAGCTGATGATATTGAAAGAGAGTTTATCAATGATGGTAAATATATTGGAGAAAATTGGCAAACAGGAGAGCAAGAAGAAATGGATAGGATAGAGGATGCTTCTGATGAACAAAGACCAATAATACTTAAAGAAGTAAAATCTCTTATAGATGATTTAAGAAAATGTGCCATAAGAGCTAAAGAGTTAGAATGGTATATGTCAGGAGACACTGGGGCAGATTCATACCTAGAAAGATTAAAAGAAAAAAATGTTTTATAACATTTGTTAATAATTTTCGTATAAATATAAACAGAGATGAATAAATTTTTAAAAGATTTAGCACAATTATTTACTAATCTTAATGAAGCAGAAGGATTTGCAGCTGTGGTAGAAATTAATGAGATAGAAATGCTTTATGAAAATCATGTAGCTGAATTAAAAAAAGAACATTTAGAAGAGTTTAATAAAACAAAAGATGAAAGAATTAAAATTTGAAGTAATACCAGACGAGCAAACACCTAATACTCCAGAGATTGAGGATATTTGTAAATTTATAAAAAATCATGAAGATGAAATAGAGGCATTCAAAGAATATGCCATTGAGAGGACTGATGGAATTGGATTAGCTGCTAACCAGTGTTCTTTAAATGGAGAACGATTCAATCTTAGAATGGTTGTTGTTAAGGATACAGATACTCTTGAGGCTAGAGTTGCAATTGACCCAAAGATTGTTAAGTATCACGGAATCAAGAGACAAAGTTTTGAAGGGTGTTTGACATGGAAAAATAAAACTATCATTGCTGATAGGTATATGTATGTGGATGTAGAATTCTATACTCCAGATGGAGAATTTCACCAAGAAACTCACAAGAAATTTCAAGGACAAGTATGGCAACATGAAATAAATCACATTAATGGTGTTGAAGAAGATGTGAAGCAGAGAGGTGATTATATTGAATTTGATGATAAAATAAATCCAGGAAGAAATGAAGACTGTCCATGTGGCTCTGGAAAAAAATATAAGAAATGCTGTCTAAAAGACTTTCAAAATTGGAGATAACATGGAGGGTATTGATATAAATAATTTAGCAGACAACGAAGAATCAAAACTTGGTCATTGGGAATATTCACATTTTAAAGGTTCTGATATTGTTAGTTTTTCATATTGGAAAGAAGAGTCTGATGAACCAGATGAAGAGTTTAATGTTTCTGTTAAGGAATTCAATGACCTTATAGATTTTTCTAAGAAACTAGAAAAGATAGAGTGAAACATTTAATTACAAGTTTCGTATAACAAAACAAAACAATACTTAAAAACATGGGATTTAGTGCATCACCAACAATAATAATAGGAATAGAAGCAAGTGAAATAATCAATGTAAAAGTTGAAACTGAAACTTATGATATTCACGACCAGAAGGGTAATAAAACTGGAAAGGTTGGAACTGATAATATTATAGTTCTTTCTGCTAAAGTAAATGGCAAAGATGTCATAAAAAGAGAAGAAAAATTATACAGTGATTCAGCTGCAGAGTTGTTAGGATTAATTGATAGTCCAAATGACAAAAGTTTTGGAGTTATAAATACTGTGTATGATGGAAAGCAAGATGTAGAAAAATGTATAGTAGGAATTCCACTTGTAAGTATAGACATTATGTATGGACAATCAATAGGAAGTGTTAGTCCAGTAGAATTGTCTGATGCTATTTCAGAAGTAAAATCTAAGTGCAAAGATATGTTTGAAAAAGATATTGAGCCAAAGATATTTATATATGGAAATTCGAGCTATTAAAAAATAGATAAAAACATATTATAATCAATTAATCATTAAACTTATAGGAAGAAGCGATGAGAAAAAGAGTAGAAGCAGAGGTGGTAATGTTACCACAAAAAGATGGTGTAATCATTAGCGATGTAGGAGCTTATGACACTGATATTGTAGCAGCAACAAAAGAAGCTGTAAAAGACCTAAATGAGGCAAGACCTCTAAACCACCTTTACGTAACAATTAAAATAAAAAAACTTGATGACATCAAGGAAGGAGATTATTTTACAGTTAGAGCAAATTCAAACGCACCTTTTTACGATAAACTTTTTAAATGTACTGGAACTAACGTAAGAAATTATGGTCTAGTTGAAACAGAAGGTAATAGTTTTGGAAAAAACTTATGTCAAAAGGTAGTTGCCTCAACAGATTCAACATTAACAGAATGTGATGGATGCAAGAGAAGTAAAGGAAAATTGGGAAGTGTGTATACTTGTAGTTGTGGATTAAAAGAGATAGCCTCAATAAGGCCAAAGTTTGTTCAAGCATATATTAAAGCTCAAGGAAAAATCAAAAAGATTATGATTGAGTTTGAAACAATAGCAAAAATAAAAGAAGATTCTACAATGATATACAAAGGATTGGAATTGCCAATTTTAGGATTGTATATGACGTATGAAGATGGTCTTGGAGTATATCCAGATGGAACCAGAGTTTTTGATTTATGTTTAAAAGGAACTACGTTTGTAAAATCTCATGGATATGAATTTGCTGTAATAGAGGAAACTCGTTTTGAGTGGATGAAGGAGAGAGTAAAAACTCGTGATGATGGCTCAATAGTTATACACAAATCAAGAACTTTTAGTGAACAAGATATGATAGATTTTGCAGAATTTGCAAAAGGAGCAAGGCATATTGATTTAAAATATGAAGAGTGGTTAGAATTAAAAAACAAATAGTGTAACATTTTATTTTTTGTCACGTATAAAGAGTTATGAACAAAGAAGAAATTAGAAAAGAACTGACTGATGAGATGATTGCTGAATGCAAACTTCAAATTAAGAACAGAGAATCTAAAAGAGATACAGAGTATTCTGATGACCCAGAACAAGTTAAAGCATTCGACAATCAAATTCTTTATTATAAATTTATGATTGTTAGACTAGAGGGTTATGAGAAAAGAAAACAATCAGGATTATCAAAATTATCATAAGATGGAAATAGATACCGATATGTCGTATGTAAAAAATGGTGTTCTAACTGTTGTAAACAGTAATGGATTAACCATTAAGAATTATAAAATGATTCATCCTATGTCTCATAATTCTGTAATATGCAACCATTGCGATTCAGTATATGACATCAAGAAAGTTAGAGTACGTCATAGATACAATGATTGTACAGAATTTGTAACTCCTTGTTGTAATTATGAACATGCTGATGATAGAAAAATCAAAAGCAAACCAGATTTCGAAAAATTAACATTTAAACTATATCATTAAAAAACATATATTATGAAAAGATTAGGAATTAGAAAAGTACTTGCTAAAGTTGGAGAAACAAAGTTAGGAAAAGCAATTGACACAGCAATAAGTGTTCCAGTAG
>JAJFLM010000389.1 GCA_021772655.1 Deltaproteobacteria bacterium | reverse complement strand
GCTTTACTTTATTATTTGTCTTTGGCCTGGGGATGGGTAGCTTGATTTGGGTGTTGGGGACCTTTTTCGGCAAGTTTGTTGGCCGGGTTCGTAGTGGTCCCGCAACGCGATGGGTAAAATGGGTGATGGGATTACTGCTTTTATTGCCAGCAGCTTATTATGGATACATTGCTTATCAAGGTTTTAAACCAGCTTTGGTAGTTCCGGTGGTTCAGCAAGGCGACTTTAAGTGGTATAAAGATTTCGACACAGCGACGGCTGCAGCACAACAAAATAATAAACCGATCCTTATCGATTTCTTTGCCGAATGGTGTCTGCCTTGTTTGGAATGGGATGAGGTTAGTTTTTCTAAGCCAGAAGTTCAGTCTTATCTACAAGCCCACTACATTGCATTAAAGATAGATTGCACTCAAAATACGCCAGCTTGTCAGGCGGCTGTAAAGCGTTATCAAACTATTGGTTGGCCCACCATCTTGATAACTGATTCTACAGGCCATGCTAAAAAGGGTTCGTTTTTAGTCGGAGAGGTACTGCGACCTAAAGCCTTTATCCGTTATTTAAAACAGTGGCATAAGTGATTTGTTTATTATCGTCCAATATTTTGAATAATCGAACGACTGGTTTCGTGACTTTGACGGATCCAATTACTGGCAAACTCTTGGGTGTTGCGTTTAGATGACATCGCATCTTGCAAAAAGGTCTGCAGTAAACTGATCTCGGTGCCAATATTACTGGCTTTTGTCGTGAGAGACTGCAGTTGTGAGGCACTTGTGGCATTATCACCGGAACCGGTTTGCGACATTTGAGCTGAGAGTTGTTGGCGTTGCTGTTGCAGCTGATGAATTTGTTTTACCAGATTTTGAGTGAGTTTATTGGCACTACGGGTTTCAAGACCAGAAAGCATCAGAACGGCTAGATCCATATTACCACTATTGAGTGCGGCCATAAGCAGTAATTCAACTTTTCTATCTTGAGTTTGCAGCTGACGTTGTTGATTCCAGCTTGATTGAGTCATGTTTTGAATGGTCATTTTATTCATGGTTTGTTCCCATAAGTTTTTAACCTGCCCTCGTTCTAATTCAGAGAATCGCATTTGAGGTTTGAGTTTAAAATAATGCTGATAGACTGCCCCAATGTGTTTATTTACCTTTAGTAAGGGGTGAGGATTGAGCTGAGTTCGTGGTCGGCTAAATAATCCAGCTGTTTCATAGTCCAAAGCCGAACCAGCGATTTGCTGAATTGCTTGGGACCCGCGATCAAAAGTATTGCCGAGAAGGCCTTTGGGAGCGATTTCGTCTTGTTTTACTCCAAATGAGGAAGCAGAGATGCGGAGTTTTAAAGAGCTTTGCAGTCCATTCCCTTGAATAGTAATAGCCGTACGATAGCCTTCTTGGCTTCGTATATAGGCATGGCGCCCCGAACGACCTAAATGCAGGGTGCCGCCATCCGCTAATCGTGTTGATTGCCCAGGCGCCAAACGACGCCCATTTGTTTGAACACGTAATTGTTGATTAGATTGCGTGGCGATCAACACTCGCGAATACCCTCCGCGGCCGGCAGCCAGATAGCCCACTTGTCCAATATGGGTGCCGGTGCCAGGATTCATTTTATAACGTGCATTGATTTGCAGCCCCTTATCATTCAGCACATTGTAGGTTCGCCCCGCACGACCGTGAAAAATCACTTGCCCGCCATCGGCACCCGTGAGGCTGTGAGCTTTGATTTGGGTATGCTCACGGGCAGCGATAGCAGGGCGTGTGCGGAGGGGGATCACTTGACGGGGCCATGGGGCATGGACGACGCGATGCTTAATACGGGTCTGAGTGGGGAGGGCTACCTTGCCGTGGCAGCGGTATGAGGCTTGCCCATTGATTAAATTGCGATAATGTTGACTTTGTGACTGACTTTTCTTGAGGGCATTTTTTAGTTGTTTCGTATCACGGTAATCAATTTTTACATTGATCTTGGTGAGTTGCTTGGGAGAGTTTTTGATGAACTTCTTTAATTCGGCAGTAAAGCGTAATGACATGTGGGACTCCTTTAAACGGGCTGAGAGGCATGTTGAAAGCGACGGATTTGATCAATAATCTCACCAGCATCCTGAAATTGTTCTTCCTCAGTCAGTTGGCAGGCGCGTACACGCAGTGACTGAGTGGATTCATTTAATGATAATTCCGGAGTTTCGGATTTTTGAGGGCTCTGTTTTTGAGTCAAATAAGGGAGCCATGGGCTGCGATAGGATGCTTGATGTGTAGACATGTAGGCTGCCTATTGCAGTCAGAATGCCAACCTTTAAGCGAAGCAGTTTTTTGAGGCTAAGTTATTTGAAGTCAAAGAGAATAAGTTTTTTAAGATTATTCACATAGATGAGTTTTATTTGTTCCGAGTTTCGTTTTAAGAGGCCTGCGTTTCATAACAGGACGCAATTGTCTTATCATGCGCTGCGTTAATATGCGGGGAGTAAAGGGAGAAAAAACAAGTTAGCTGACAGTCGATGCAAAATGGTATAAATTTTGAAAAAACTTTACGGTTTGACAGTGTTTTAAAAATCTAATAAATTATGCAAAACTAACCTATAAGTTTGATAAATTTTCTATAGTTAAATTGAAGTGAGGGAGGCCTCGTGGGATTATTTCGTAAATTACAAAAATTGGCATATATGGCGGCAGTAGGAGCCATTTTACTCACTCCAGGGCAAGCGACAGCGGCAGCTGATGCGAGCGCACAGAATTTCTTGCCTGCAATTGATGCGTCTAAGTACTTTTCTACTTATGGCTCACAAACCTTGCAGAAAAAGCAATTTAGAGTCGGTGGTTACTTTAACTACGCTTACCGGCCTGTAGAGTTCGGTATTAATGGAGCTCGTCGTGGTGCCATCATCGATCATCTCCTTATGTTGGATGCTTTTGCCAGTTACGGGATCACTGATTGGGCTCAAATTGGCGTCAATGTGCCGGTAGCCATCTACGAACAGTTTTTTAACCCAGCTTTTGCTCCTAATGCACCAGCGCAGAACGTAACCCGGATGGGCGATGTGAGGATTGAAGGTAAGTTTCGCTTGCTTAATGATTTTGAGCATCCTGTCGGTTTAGCCTTACGACCCTATATTACTGTTCCTACCGGGGATGGTGACAAATTGGTCGGTAATGATAGTTTTGCTGGTGGTATGGATGTTATCTTTGATGCCCATTTCGCGGAACGTGTAGCGTTGTCTTTGAATATGGGTATTTTGATTCGTGAGTCCGTTCGTCCCGCGGCTCTGAATGTTGAAGAAGATGATAAGTGGACTTATGGCTTAGGTGTCAATGTGAAAGCCACTGAGTGGATGGATGTCATTGCTGAAATCTATGGGGCTACTTTGCTTGGTGAGTTATTCCAGCGTGAATCAGAATTGCCTTTAGAAGGTTTAGGTGGCGTTCGCTTTAAATTTGCTGAGGGTTGGCAAGTTGATGTCGGTGCGGGCGCAGGTTTGACTTTTGGTTATGGTTCACCAGATTTTCGTGGTTTGTTAGGTGTGAGTTACACCAAGCCTCGTGTTGTAGATCTTCCACCACCACCACCTCCTCCTCCGGCTCCAATTGTTCGGGTCGAAGAAAAGAAAATTGTTATTACTCAAAAGATTCATTTCGAGTTTGATAGAGCGGTCATCCGCCCAGTGTCCTTCCATATCTTGGATGCTGTCGTTGATGTGTTAAAGCGTCACTCTGAGATTCAGAAAGTCCAAGTTGAAGGGCATACTGACTCTGTGGGTTCAGACTCTTATAACCAACGCCTGTCTGAACGACGCGCTAAAGCGGTTGTGGCTTACTTAGTACGTCATGGTATCTCTAGCAGCCGTTTAACAGCTAAGGGCTATGGTGAAGCGAGTCCGATTGATACCAATGATACAGCTTTGGGTCGGGCGCGTAACCGTAGAACTGAGTTTACGATTCAACAGCGTTCTGCTCGGTAGTCTTGATTCTTGATAGATATAAAAAGGCGCAGCTTTAGGCTGCGCCTTTTTTATTGGTAAGCTCTAAAAAATGTTAGAGTTTAAATCTATTGTTTCTGAGGGTAGAGTTTTTCTACCAGGATAGGAAACTTCTCACTGACAGCTTTACGTTTAAGCTTGAGAGTAGGCGTAAGCAGAGTCATATCGTTTGTGAGATCATGGGGCGCAATCTCAAAACGCTTAATCTGCTCATAGCCCGGAAAATGTTGATTGGCAGCTTCTACGTCTGCGGCGATCCATTGGCGTACGCGACCATCTTGAGATAATTCTTCTAGCCCCAGTTGATTGAACCCCGCTTGCTTAGCGTGCTCTGTTAACGCGGCTACATCTGGAAAAATAATAGCACTGATATACTTACGATTATTCCCTAAGACAGCAACATGAGAAATCAGTGAGGACTGGTTCAATTTTTGTTCTATCGGCAAAGGAGCTACGTTTTTTCCCGTACTTAAAACAATCAGTTCTTTAATCCGGTCGGTAATACGTAAGAAGTTTTCTTCATCTAGCTCACCGACATCTCCGGTGTGAAACCAACCATTGGCATCAATAGCTTGAGCTGTTTCTTCAGGCTTGTTTAAATAACCCTTCATCACGTTAGGGGCTTTAATAAGAATTTCTCCCTCATTCGAGAAGCTTACTTGTACATGCGCAGGAGTTTTTCCGACGGTACCCGGTTTATAGCTGCGCCCATAATTATAGCTGACTATCGGGCTTGTTTCTGTCAGACCGTAGCCTTCAAAGACAAAGATCTGTAATTTTCTAAAAAACTCAATCACCTCTTTAGAAAGTGGAGCGCCTCCGGTGACAAAGAAGCGCATGCGACCACCAAATCGCTCAAGAACTTTGGAATACACCAATTTATTAGCTAGTTTGTATTGAGATAGTAGCAGTGGATGCCGTAACCAGCTGATGCCATGAGACTTTTGATATTCTTCCTCAGGAAGGAGATGTAGCTGTTTGCGCCCTAAAGCCTGTACTTGTTTTAACCAAATATTTTGGGTTTTTTCGCCGACATTTAAGGCCCACTGAAAGATTTTTTGCCTCACGATAGAGCTTTTAGCAATATCGCTTGTCATGCGGGTGTAGACCTTTTCAAAAATGCGGGGTACGGCGGCACAGGTAGTCGGTGATAATTCTGTAAAGTTCTGACTGAGATGTTCGATGCCTTCAGCATAGCCAATCGTCGCCCCGCAATTAATAGCGGTGTAATAACCAAAACAGCGTTCAAATACATGAGATAAAGGCAAAATAGAAATAAAGCGGTCCGTGCTGTTAAAATCAGTAATGCTGATGATGCTAGCCACAGAACAGAGGAAGTTCATGTGCGTTAGCATAACGCCTTTGGGAACACCGGTAGTCCCACTCGTATAAACGATACTGGCGACATCATCTCGTTTGAGAGCGAGTGTACGCTGTCGGATCAGATCAACATGGCCAGCGGCTTTACCGCTTTTCATGAAATCATCCAGTGAAATTATTTTATCAGTACATTGTATGCCTTCGTGTTTTATGTTAATAATTTACTTAAGCGTAGGCTTTTGGGGCCAATTGGCCTTTATCTTTTCTAGCTGGGTGACATCTTCAACAAAAATAAATTCGGCGGCTGAATCCTCTAAAATATACTGAATATTTTCAGCTTTTAAAGTGGGATAAATGGGTACGGTCGTTCCGCCTGCCGCCATAGTTCCATAGTCAGCATAGACCCATGCGGAGCAATTATTCATTAACAAAGCAGAGCGACTGCCTTGTTTAAAACCATATTCTATTAAAGCGGCCGCAACGGCATGACATTGCTGACGGAGTTCTTCGTAGGATTGACTTTGATAGTGACCCTTTGTCTTCTCCATTAAAGCCGGCTTATTTTTATAACGAGTGATTACTTCTTCAAAGAAGGAGGGCAGCGATAAGGAGGCCTCGGTGTCCTCCCAAACTAAGCGATTGAGCTCCTTGAGTAAGGGAGCCTTAAGTGGATCAAGTTTACTTTCGCGCCGTAAATGAAGGGCCATGGTCTGAGCAGTGCCATAATGTCTTTTAATGGTCAATGATTACAGCGGTTTAGTATTTGATCGTCAAAATTCTGACGAGTGATAATTATTGAATAAACAAATAACTTATTGATTTATAATGATAATCTAAATTTAGCCTCGAATAATCTGTCAAAATTGTCATCGCATGGAATGTCCGGCTATTTCATAAGTATCTGAAATTTAAAGTTTTTATAAAGTTAAAGGTTGGCAAAGCATTTGCATTAATCCTAGTCAGAGGCCGCCATATTCAACCAGGGCGGGGGAGGATACATAATGAAGGTCATGCAGATGCATTTTACGGGTGGAACATTCACACGCGGACGTCAAACTTGGACAGGTCGCACACGCTCACAGTCACAGCAGTTAACACCGGACCGTGAAATTCATGAAGCCACGGGTATTCGTACTAGTTCGGACAGATCCAAGAATCATTTAGATTTATTCAAAGACGAGAGTGAACTGGATCAATACATGCAAAACCTCTGGCCCTAAAAAATTTCTTCATAGGAAAAACACGCCTAAAAAAGCGTGGGCTTATTAAAGCCCGCGCTTTTTTTATTGTCCTTCGTATGAGCTCACGTTAAGCGCTAAGCATGTCTGAGTCTCATTCAGATCGCGATAACCCCTTATTGCGCCCGATTCGTTTTGTTAAAGGAGTCGGTCCTAAAATTGCTGAGATTCTCGCCAGCCGGGGGATGCATACGGCAGGTGACCTGCTTTACCATATTCCTAGTCGCTATGTAGACCGTACTCAAGTTGTGACCATGGAAGAGATGAAGGATGGCACGGATATCTCGGTCGCCGGAGAAATAGTCGGTACGGGGGTGGGTTTTGCTGGGCGCGGCCGTCGTCGTTTTGAGGTGGTGCTCAGTGATGGCACGGCCGTGTTGCGTTTGAAGTGGTTTCGTTTTCAGCAAAAATATTTTCAAGCCGTCTACACTAAAGGCACTTATTTATTAGTGTCAGGACGGGTGACACGGTTTCGTGGTGAAATGCAGATGGTGCATCCTTCGGTAGAGATTTTAGCAGGCGAAGGGGCTTTGTCTGCAGAAGCTCCTGGGATTATTCCGATCTACCCCACGATTCAAAAACTAGGGCAGAAATATCTCAATAAAATTATTCAATATGCTTTGGAACTTTGTCTGCCAGCATTGGAAGATACCTTGCCTTTAGACTTTTGTGAGCAGCATAATTTAATACCGTTGAAAGAGGCCTTAACTCTGTTGCATCGTCCGAGTGCTGACACAGATCTCTTTCTGTTGACCCAGGGTAAATCAGCTGCACATCGTCGACTTATTTTTGAAGAGCTCTTCTTCTTAGAACTGGGTTTGGCATTGAAACGTCAACAGACGGTGAGGGAGCCTGGTTTAGCTTTGAGTGTGCCTCAGGGGTTTCGCAGTCAGTTATTGAAGGACTTACCCTTTGAGCTCACTCAAGCACAACAGCGCGTATTGGGCGATGTGTTCTATGATATGGAATCAGGTCATCCCATCAACCGTGTGATTCAAGGAGATGTCGGATGAGGTAAAACCCTAGTGTCGATGTTAGCCGCACGATCGGCCATCGACGAG
>JAJFLM010000388.1 GCA_021772655.1 Deltaproteobacteria bacterium | reverse complement strand
GACGGCGAACTGTTAGATCGGGCTCATCAAGACGGCATCTTTGATAAGAGCGGTACTTGGTACTATTACGGTGAAGACCGTTTGGGCCAAGGAAAAGAAAACGCCCGCAACTTCCTCAAAGAAAATACCAAGGTGATGGCGAAGATCGAGAAAGAAGTGCGCCAGAAATTGGATATTGCGGATCCTGCTCCAGCTGTGAAAGCCGTGCCGGAACAAGCGGAAGCTAAGGGTGCGAAGAAGAAAGCCTCGTAATTTCCTTGTGCTAAGAAGTGTATCAAGACGATACAGCTTGAGGCATCCTCGCCCTAGCTTTCTGAGATCGATCATGCGGACTTAGGAAACTAGGGCAGGAAATTATCAATAATATTAGCTAGTTATAACTAAATCAAAAAGAGTCCTCTGGCATTGCCCTTGCAATGTTAGGGGCTATGACTGAATTAAATCATCCTCTTGTTGTTGGATCCAAGGTCCAGGTCGCGAACCCGCAGGGACAGCAATCGATAGCACCCGTCTCGCAAGCCAGGACGTCGGGTGCGACACCAGAAGCACAGGTGCGCGCCGACTCTCGTTCTCTGCTATCATGGCTGCCCTCAAATATCTTTGGCTCTAGCTTATCTCGGTATCGGCCTAAGGCAAGCGACGCGATTCCTGCGGGGATGCCGGTACCGCCGCCACTCAGTGCCAGTGCGAAGCTTCAAGCGCTGCAACTTCGTGCCCAGAATCCACGCGAGGTTATTAATAATCATCAAATTTTAACGTCACTGGATAGTGACCCCAAAGCACAGCACGCTAGTTGGCAAGCGGTGCTGCAGATTTTACAGACGCAGGGTTTTGTTCAAGTGGATGAGAATATCATGCGCATGACTGAAGCGAAAAACATGACAGGGGTGAAAAACAGTGCCGTCACTCTGCCGTGGACACATTTGAAAACCTATTCAGCCTTCCAAAAATATTTGCGGAGTAGCGGTATTACCCAAACGGGACGCGTACCTGATTTGCTCACGGCGCTCAAGGTTGCCCATAATAATAATCACCTCAAAGATATGGGCCGGACGAAGCCGATCGCACTGGTAGTGGGTAGTGTTGAAGATCACAACGGCGCTTTTACGGCGGTTAATGGCCATCACATTTTACAAACGCTCAACACGCAAGGTTATGATGTTGTTTATGTAGAGGCCAATACCGATAAGGCCGCCATGGCTCAGATTAAACGCATCCATCAGGTCACGGGCCGCAAAATGAGTACCTTAGTTTTTGCGGGCCACGGCACCAGTCAAGATCTTCAGCTCGGTGCACCCGGAAAAATGTCCCAGGTGGAAGACGCCTTTATCGATGTCGATGACTTTGCCGTGCAAGGTGATTTTAACGGTTTAGATAAAATGGTGGCATCCAATGGACAGGTATTGCTGTGGGCTTGTTCAAACGCAGACCCGCGACTCAAACACAATTTACACCACACGGTGGCGACCCAGTTACCGGGCCGTGATATTTTTGGCGCTAAGATGGATTCCAATATCCAACGGATCACTTTTAAAAAGCAACGGATTCATTGGGTGCACTGGTATGGTGAAGCGGGCCATAAAATAAACCTAAGCCCCGCAACGGTTAAGGCCGAGCGTCCGGCACAATTAAAATGGATTTCACAGCGTCGCGATATTTTAAAGGATCAAGCGCGCGAGCAGATGGCGGAACCGGCAGTGCTTCAGCCCAATGGTTCTTAGTTACTAGATCGTCCAAGCTTGTTCTTCATCGCTGGTATCAGCATAGCTCAATAAATAGCCGTGCATGGCATGAATACGCTCGGTTTCGGATAATGCGTCGATGGTGTGCAGCTCATGCAAAATCGCGCTTTGTATTATACGGAACATCGTCGTAAAATTTTCGGAATAACGTTCTTGGCCCTTGCGTACATACCAACGTAGGTTAAGCTCTACCGGCGACCAGTTCATTTGAAAGAGTGAATGGCTGTGTTGAGCCGAAGGGATTTCAATGAGCTCAACATATTCCGTATCGAGGGCGTCTTCCATGGAGGCCACGGGTTGATAGTCATCCGTGATAAGGGTCGCTTGGCCGCGTTCGTCAAAATGTAAGCCAAAGTGATCGCGACCATTGTATACCGAGAAACTTGTTTTAAAATATTCAGGGTTACCCAAATAAATTTGTGCCCCTAACTGTAAGAAAGCAGCGGCTGGGTAAGTGGATGGTAAGGCGGATTTGGTGTGGGTGACTCCAGCCCAAGCCATTAAGGCATCCAAAGTTGACGAAGGGTTCACATGAATATGGTAAATGGAGTTAATTTCACTTTCTTCCTCATCCATCACATAGCAGTTGGCCGTTTGGCGGACTAAAGCATCTAGACCCAGCAGAGAATAGGCGAGGGTCAATTGATGAGAAGCCTCCAAGGGGCCATTTAAGGCGACACTTGCTTGATAACCATGAGTCAATCTGTGGGGGAAGCCATGGAGAGCGCGTGCCTCGCCAAAAGAGACCTTTGTTTGTTCATCGGTCAATGCGCCCATTAGGGCCTGGCGTGAATGTTGGCTGCCGAGTGGGTTGACGCCCATTTCTCGATACCGGTCCCACTGCCGCGAAAAACGACTCATCGCATTCTCATAAGAAGTCATATAGAGCCGCCGTTCGCCACATTGCGAGGGAACCCAACTCAGTGGAACCTGTGGTCGGTAGTCAAAGTATTTGGCGATTTGCTCTGCGTAGTCTAGTTGCTGGAGTGCGGCTAGCTGACTAGCTCGCTGATTATCACCAAATGGGCCTTGCACTAAAGGCGGCCGCTCATGGCATAGGGGAACAAAGCTTGTTCCGTATGGATTAAAGTCATACAGGGCCAAAGCGCGACAGAGGCCCAATTGTGCCTGACTGATGGGAAGCAACATGATGTTCTTCTATCGGTGTGCGGGGAAAAAGGTTGTGAATTCGCTGATGGGTGCTATTTAAAGAGTTCTTACTAAGGGAACGTGGATTAACAAAGGAGAGACCTATGGGACTTTTTGATTTTGCAGCCAATATTGGAAAGAAATTATTTGGATCCGAAGATGAAGGCGGTCCGAAGATCAAAGAACATATTGAAACCGATAATCCAGGCATTGATGGCCTGCAGGTTGAAGTCAAAGCTGGCGTGGCGATTTTATCCGGTTCCGCTGTTGATCAAGCCGCTCGTGAAAAGGCGATTCTGTTGGCGGGTAATGTAGCAGGTGTCCAAGAAGTGAATGCTGATAAGCTGACGGCTCCCGCAGCGGCCGCCTCTATCACAGTGGAATACTATGAAATCCAGTCGGGAGATTCCTTGTCTAAAATTGCCAAGCAATTTTTAGGTGATGCGAATAAATATCCAGAGATTTTTGCCGCTAATAAAGAGGTCATTAAAGATCCTGATTTGATTTATCCGGGTCAGAAGATCCGCATCCCGACGTCAGCAGGGGCGGTCGCTTAAATCAGCGGGCATTGTTATCGACTCCAAAGGGCACGGGTGACCGTGCCCTTTTTGTTTGAGCCTGACTAGACACAGCAATTCTAGCCGTGTTAGCTTCTCCTGATGGATTCTAAGGCCCTTCGCGAGAAATTTCTGAGTTATTTTGAACAGCAGCAGCATGCCCGAGTGCGTTCGGCCTCCCTGATTCCAGTGGATGACCCGACCCTTTATTTTACCAATGCCGGCATGGTGCCTTTTAAGCGGGTTTTCACGGGTGAGGAAAAGCGCGATTATAGCCGGGCCACCACCTCACAAAAATGTATGCGAGTCTCGGGCAAGCATAATGACTTAGAGAATGTGGGTGTGACCGCTCGTCACCATACTTTTTTTGAAATGCTGGGAAATTTTTCCTTTGGTGATTATTTTAAAAAGGAGGCTATCCGTTTCGCCTGGAAGTTTCTGACGGAAGAAGTGGGCTTGGATAAATCACGTTTGTGGATCACGGTCTATGAAACCGATGATGAAGCCGAAGCGCTGTGGAAATCCGAAACCGATGTTGACCCCAGTCATATCCTGCGCTTTGGGGATTCAGAAAATTTTTGGTCGATGGGGCCTACCGGACCCTGTGGCCCTTGCAGTGAAATCCATTATGATCATGGTCCGGAAGCCGGCAAGAGTGACGAAGATGTCGTCAACGGCGAGGGCGATCGCTACATGGAGATTTGGAATTTAGTCTTTATGCAATATGACCGCGATGAGTCCGGTAAGATGACGCCCTTGCCGAAGCCCTCGATTGATACCGGGATGGGGCTTGAACGTTTGGCAGCGGCCCTGCAAGGGGTGCATTCCAATTATGAGACCGATCTGTTTACGCCGCTGTTGCAGCGTGGCAGTGAACTTGTTGATGTGCCTTATGGCATGGATCCAAAAAAAGATGTTTCTATTCGCGTCTTGGCCGACCACATCCGTTCGACGGCTTTCTTGATTGCCGATGGGGTGCAGCCGTCTAATGAGGGGCGCGGTTATGTGCTGCGCCGTATCCTGCGTCGGGCGATCCGTCACGGTAAGTTGTTGGGGATGAATCAACCTTTCTTTTATCAACTGGTGCCAACTTTAATTGAGATTATGGGCGAGAGTTATCCCGAACTTAAAGAACATGAATCCTTGATGACGCAGGTTATTTTAAAAGAAGAAGAACGCTTTTTTGAAACCCTCGAGAATGGCCTGAAGCTGATTAACGAAGCCATTGTGAAATACAAACAAGAGAAGCTGTTACCCGGTGAAGTAGTCTTTACTCTATATGATACCTATGGCTTTCCGACCGACCTCACGCGCATTATTGCCGAAGAACATGACTTTGATATTGATGAGTCTGGTTTTGAGCGTGAGATGGGTGAGCAAAAGGCTCGCGGTCGTGCTGCCTGGAAGGGTTCAGCGAAGTCAGAAAACAGCGCCGTTTATGAAGCCTTGAGTCAAGATGGCATTACCACCGACTTTGTGGGCTATGATAAATTGCAGGTTACCAGTCCGGTAGTCGGAATTATTAAAGCGGGTGCCAAAGTGAAGCAGGCCGAACCCGGCGATGAGATTGAATTAGTGACCAGCACCTCACCTTTCTATGCAGAATCTGGTGGGCAGGTTGGCGATCAAGGCCGCATTTTTTCAACACAAGCCGAACTCGTGGTGACAGATACCCAAAAAATTGGTGATGGTATTATTCTGCATCACGCCAAAGTCAAAGAAGGTACGTTAAAAGCTGGCGATGAAGTTCAGCTGAAGGTGGATGCCACCTTACGTAGTAATACCATGTTGCATCACTCGGCGACGCATTTATTTCATGCGGCCTTACGTCAGGTCTTAGGTGAACATGTGCGTCAGGCCGGTTCTTTAGTGTCCGCCACACGGGCCCGTTTTGACTTCAGTCATTTTCAGCCGGTAACACCCGAAGAATTGCAACAAATAGAAGACTTAGTGAACGAACAGGTGCGCAACAACCTTAGTGTAGTCTGTGAAGAGCTCTCTTATGATGCAGCAATCGACAAAGGGGCTTTAGCGTTCTTTGGTGATAAGTATGGAGATTTAGTCCGTGTGTTAAGCATGGGCAATTTTTCTATCGAGCTTTGTGGTGGGACGCACATTACAGCGACCGGTCAAATTGGTTTATTTAAAATT
>JAJFLM010000387.1 GCA_021772655.1 Deltaproteobacteria bacterium | reverse complement strand
CGAGCTGTTTAACCAGGCTAAACGCCTAGAAAAGAGGCTGCCTTTCGGCAGCCTCTTTTCTATTGGGCCCTTTCTACCCTGCCCAGCCCGCTGATCTGCCGGTCCACCTCCGGGTCTCCCAGGTAGCGGACCACAGCGGTGCCCGAAGCCCGAACCGTCAGGCTTTGCGTCACATTGACCACAGCCTGGGCGGTGCCGGAGACATCAAGCTCGGCCGCAGCTCCGGTCAGGTCGCGTCCGTCAAACGAACCGGTCCCGGACATCGTAATGGTCTGGTTCTCTGCACTCCCCGAAAGGACGCTGGCAACCGTCCCGGAGGTGTTGAGGGTGAGCCGGGAGGTTTCCAGGCCGGAGGCGGAGATCTGGACACTCCCCTCTCCCGAGATTTCCCGAAGCGACCGTACGTTCAGCCGGTAGACGATGGGCCGGGTGCTGGAAATGCTCGTGTTCGGGCGGATCCCCAGGGTCAGGCGGCTTCCCTCAACCTGCGATACCAGCAGCGGCAGCAGGTTGTCCTCCGCCTCGATGGTCAGCGACTCCTCCCCGGTCTGATCGATGATCAGCTCGCCGATTCCGCTTATTGAGATCCGGTCGACGCCGGCGACCGGGCGTTGCTCGGTTGCAACGTTGCCCGATCCGGTCACGTTCTGTCCGGAGCCGCCGGCGCCGGGGGATGGCGTTGAGGCCGGCCCGGAAGTCGGGACGGCGCTGGGTGCGGGGACCGGGTCTGAGGAGAACATCGCGCAGGCGGAAAACACCAGCACAGCCAGCAGGCACGGGAGCAGTTTGTAGAACGTTCGGTTCATCGCCCCACTCTACGACTTGCATTGGGTGCCTTAAACTGGCCGTTCCGCCCGCACCTCTCACTCTGGGGGACAAATCTTGAGCTCAGTCGACACCACGCTTTTCGCAGGGACCGTAATCGAGGGCTACGTCATCGAACGGGTGGAGCCGGTCCCGTATCTGCAGGGCACCTTCTACGAGTTGAAGCACCAGGGCACCGGCGCACGGCACATTCACATCGAGGTCCCCGACGACAACAACGCCTTCGTCGTCATGCTCCCTACCCCGCCGGACGACTCCACCGGGGTCCCGCACATCCTGGAGCATCTGGCGCTTTCCGGATCTGAGAGCTATCCGGTAAAGGACGTCTTCTTTTCGATGAACCCCCGGTCGCTGAGGACCTACATGAACGCGTCGACCAGCGCCGACGCCACCAGCTACTACTACTCCTCCCGCAACGCCAAGGACTACCGGAACCTGATGTCGGTCTACTTGGACGCAGTCTTCTTCCCCCGGCTGGCCGAGCTCAGCTTCAAGCAGGAAGGTCACCGGCTGGAGTTCGAGCAGGGGGACGATCCCACCTCCGGCCTGCGTTTCAAGGGTGTGGTGTTCAACGAGATGAAGGGGGCAATGGCCAACCCGGTCGCCATCCTGTTCCGGGCTGCCGGCCGGGCACTGTTCCCCGACCTCACCTACGCGTACAACTCCGGCGGCGACCCCAGAGAGATCCCCAACCTGACCTGGGAGAACCTGCGCGCGTTTCACTCGCGTCACTACCACCCGTCGAACGCCTACTTCTACACCTACGGGAACCTTCCGTTGGAGGAGACGCTGCGCCAGATTTCCAGCCAGGTCCTCAACCGGTTCGCCGCCATCGACCCCGCAGTGGACATTCCGGACCAGAAGCCGTTCGCCTCGCCGGCCGAACTGGAGGAGCACAACACCCAGGGCGAGCAGGAGGAGCCCGACGGCAGGTACCAGGTGCTGGTCGCCTGGGCCACCGTACCTTCGAGCAACTCCTACGAGGTTTTGAGCTTCGAGGTCCTGGAGAGGGTCCTGCTGGCTAACGCCGCCTCGCCGCTGCGCAAGGCGCTGATCGACTCCGGTCTGGGCAGCGCACTCAACGACCTGAGCGGCTTTTTGGCCTACGCCAAGCAGAGTGTCTTCGGCGCCGGCCTCAAAGACGTCAGACAGGAGGATGTTGGCAAGGTGGAACAGGTGGTCCTGGACACCCTCACCCGGCTGGCGGACGAGGGGCTGGACGCCGAGCAGGTCGACGCCGCCATCCACCGGCTGGAGCTGGAGCGCCGGGAGGTCAGCAACTCCGGTTCCCCCTACGGCCTGAGGCTGTTCGACCGGTTTGAGGCCGCCTACGTCCACGGCGGCGACCCCTACCGTGCCTTGATGTTCGACGAGGACCTCCGCCAGCTTCAGCAGGAGCGGGCCGAGGGACCGTACCTGGAGAACCTCATCCGGCGCTGGCTGATCGACAACCCCCACCGCAGCCGCATCCTGCTGGCCCCGGATCAGGAGATGGTCGCTCTCGCCGAGCAGGAGGAGCTGGCTAAGCTGGCGAAGATCGAACAGAGCCTGACCGCGGAGCAGAAGACCTCGATCGTCGAGGAGTCGATGAAGCTGGTAGAGTTGCAGGACGCCAGGCAGGACCTCTCGGTGCTGCCGACCTTGGAGCTCACCGACATCCCGATGACCTTCGAGGACGTGGGCCACACCGTGGAGCAGGTCGCGGGGGCCACCGTCGGCTTTTTCCCCCAACCCACCAACGGGATCAGTTATGTCGACCTGCGGTTCGACTTCTCCAACCTGGACAACGACCTGATCGACCTTCTGTCACCGTTTGCCTTCGCCATGACCCGGTCCGGTGCCGGATCCGACGACTACCTGGCGCTGGCCGCCCGTATCGAGACGTTCACCGGCGGCATCGGCGCCGCCCCCATGCTCCGGGTGCCGCTGCAGCAGTCAGCCCCGATGCGGCGATCGTTTGCCGTATCGGGCAAGGCGCTCGCCCGCAACCACCGGGCGTTCATGGACATTCTCAAGGACCTGCTGACGGGCCTGAACTTCGAGCCGGCGCGGCTCAAAGACCTCATTTCCCAGCAGAAGGGCCGGCTGGAGCCTCAGATCCTGCAGGGCGGTCACATGTTCGCCCAGAAGCTTGCGCTGTCGGCGCTCAGCGAGTTCGGGAACCTGGAGGAGCGGGTCAACGGGCTGAGCGTGGTCGGAAGACTCAAGATGCTGGCAACGAGGTCCGAAGACGAGCTACACGATGTCATCGGTTCCTACGAGCGTATCCGTGATGCCCTGTTCAACTCCGGGACAGCCATCAGCATCTGCGTCACCGCCGAGGAGGCGGCCATCCCCGAGCTGCGGGAGCTGCTGGGAGACGTCCTGTCGGCGCTACCCTCCGGCCGGACGCCGCAGGCCCCTGCAACCGAGCCGTTCATGCGAAAAGGCCATCAGGCAAGGACCACCTCGGTCCCCGTCGCCTACAACGCCAAGGTTCGCAAGGTCGTCGGCTTTTCCCATCCCGATGCGCCGGCGCTGATGGTGCTCGCCAACTACCTGGACGACAAATTCCTGCTCCGCGAGATCCGGGAAAAGGGCGGCGCTTACGGAGCATCGGCCAACTTCGGGCGCGAAACCGGCTACTTCTCGTTCCTGACCTACCGGGACCCCCACATAGTGCGGACCCTGCAGGTGTGGGAGCGGGCGGTGGAGACGGTCACCGATCCGTCGCTGACGGTCACTCCCGACGACCTCAAGGAGGCGATCCTCGCGTCGTGTGCAGCCGTCGACCCGCTCCTCTCCCCCGACACGAAGGGCCGCAGCCGGTTCTTCGACGACCTGGCCGGCTACACGCTGGACCAGAAGGCGGCATTCAAGCGGGGGCTGCTGACGGCCACCGTGGAGGACCTGCGCCGGGTGGCCGCCAAGTACCTGACCGAGGGCGACTTCGCTCTGGCGTGTGTGACGAACCCGGTGAAAATCCAGGAAGCCAACAAAGAATTGGGCGATCTGTACGAAGTCCAGCCGATTTAGTGGATGAGCTGACCTTCGCCCTGGAGCTGGCCGGGGCCGCGGACGAAATTGCCATGAAGTACTTCTCCCGGGATCCCGAGACCTCGGTGAAAAGGGACGGCTCGGTGGTCACCGTCGCCGACAAGGAGATCGAGGCGATGATCCGGCGGCGGATCAAAGAGCAGTTCCCGTCGCACGCGATGCTCGGAGAGGAGACCGGCCTGCAGGGGAACGCCGGCGCCCCGATCTGGATCGTCGACCCCATCGACGGCACCAACAACTACGCCTCCGGAATCCCGGTGTTCGGCACCCTGATCGGACTCCGGGTCGACGGGCGCACCGAGGTCGGCGTTGCCAGCGCGCCGGCACTCGGCGAACGCTACGACGCGGCCGTCGGAGACGGGGCCCGCATGAACGGCAAGCCGATCCAGGTCAGCAAGGTCGATGTGATGTCCGAGGCGGTGGTGTGCATAGGCTCCTACCGGCGGATGCGCAAGCGGGGCTACCAACAGCAGCTGGACCGGATCTTCGACGACTGCCGGCGGGACCGGGGGTTCGGCGACTTCTGGGGCTACATGCTGGTGGCCAAAGGGGCGGCCGAGGTGATGATGGAGCCGAACTTGAACATGTGGGACGTCGCGGCACTCGAGGTCATCATTTCCGAGGCCGGGGGCATGGCGTCCAACTTTGCCGGCGACCCGTATCCTGAGTCTCGGATCACCGATTACCTCGGCGGCAACGGTAGCTTCATGGCCAGCAACGGCCTGCTCCACGAAGAGCTGGTGGCCCGGCTGGCAAAGTAGCCGCTCCGGGGAGCCGGTTTCCCCTGATACGCTTTTGAGGCCGCGCTCCGTTGCGGCCGCAAACAGGCCCCCATCGACCAGCGGCCTAGGTCTCCACCCTTTCAAGGTGGCAACACGGGTTCGAATCCCGTTGGGGGCACAACCAGTGTTCATCTGCTTCCGGTGACGGTGCTCTTGAATCGTTCGAGCCCGTCGAGGATGAACTCAAGGCCGAACTCGAACTCCTCGGTGTAGTCGTAGCCCCTTAAGGAAAGCTCCTTCACCACTTCGGCCAGATACGGAAACTCGTCTCCCCTCTCGCCCACGGTGGTCTTCGCCACCTCGCCGGACTCCTCCGCGGTCTCGAACGGAATGGTCTGCTCCTGAAGGGCAAAACCGTAGGTGTAGCTGTCCAGCAGGTTGTAGGCGTGGACCGCCTCCCTGAACGGGAATCCCGCCTCCCGGAGGCACCCCATAGTCGCGTTGTGGTGGACGGCGCTCGCCGGCCCGGGATTCAGGCGGGCTTCCATCAGGCCGACGGCCCAGCGGTGTCGTTGCAGAGCGGCGCGTGCGGAGAAGCCGCGCTTGCGCAGCTCGGCCTTCCAGTCTCTGCCGATGGCAGGGGGGTACATCTCGGCGAAAACCAGGTCGACCATGCCGTCGATGAGGTCTTCCTTGTTCGTGACGTGGCGGTAGAGCGCCATCGGGGCGGCATCCAGTTCCGATGCGAGGTTGCGCATGCTGAGCGAGTCCAACCCCCCGGCCTCCGCCAGTGCGACTGCGGCTTTGACGATCAGGTGTCTGGTCAGCGAGGTCCGGTGGTTCTTCGATCTTTGAGCCAATCTTTGCCCCTCCCGAGAAATTTCTCCTTGGCGGCTTGACATGCGTACACCGTACGCATACTGTACCTCATGCGTACACCGTACGCAAAGGATTTGTAGGTGCCGGAAGCATCGAAGGAAAGGAAAGTCAGTTGGATACTCAGAGGACCGCACGGATCTTTGGCTGGTTGTTCATTGCCACCTTCATCACCTCAATCGGGGCGCGGATGTTCTTCGTCAACGGGCTCGGAGCCAGCTGGGAGGACATGCGCTTCATTCCCGGCGCCGGCAACACCACGAGCATGTATCTCGGCGCGATCCTCGAGTTCCTGCTGATCGTCACCAACATCGGAACCGCAATCGTGCTCTACCCGATCGTCAAAAGGCAGAGCGAGGGCCTGGCGATGGGTTACGTCGCTGCTCGGACCATTGAGTCGGTCTTCATCCTGGTCGGCCTGATCAGCATTGTCTCGGTGGTCACCATCAGCAGCTCCCTGGCCGGCGCCACCGGTGCGACGGCGGCGGCGCTGACGGCGCAGGGTAGTCTGCTCGTTTCTACCTACGAGTGGGCCTTCCTGTTCGGTCCCGGCCTGGTGGTCGGTTTCGGCAACGGACTGGTTCTGGGATACCTGATGTACCGTTCGGGACTGGTGCCTCGCCGCATGGCGATGCTGGGTCTGGTCGGCGGCCCGATGCTGATCCTCTCCTTCGTGCTGATCCTCTTCGGGGTCTACCCGAACGGATCCGGCTTCGCATTCCTGCTGGCGGCGCCGGAGATCGCCTGGGAAATGTCGCTCGGGGTCTACGCAGCCTGGAAGGGATTCCGGCCGAGCCCGATTACGACGGGCGTGGACGTTCGCCGGGAAGCCGCGGGCCGAAAGATGGCAGTCGCATAGGGACACCCCTGCGTGGAGCGGCAGACACCTCCCCCGGCTAAAGGCATTGACGACGCCGGGGGAGGGCCTGCCGCTCCTGGTCCTACCCATACTTATCAATCTGGATTGATGTAATATCAGCCGGTGACCACCCGGACCGAGGTTTCCCCTCAGCACTTCCTCCGCCTGCTTGCCGATGAGCGGCGGTGGCGGCTGGTGTCGGAGCTCGCCCGCAGCGACCGGCGGGTGGGTGAGCTGACCGCACTGGCCGGCGAACCACAAAACCTCGTTTCCTATCACTTGCGGGAGTTGCGCGAAGCCGGGATGGTGACCTCACGGCGCAGCTCGTTCGACGGACGCGATGTCTACTACCGGGTGGACCTGGACAGGTGCCGGGAGCTGTTGTGCGCGGCGGGCGCCGCGCTCCACCCGGCGTTAACGCTGGCCGCGGCCGAACAACGGCGGCGCCAAGAAGGCCCCCGACCCCACGTGCTGTTCCTCTGCACCGGCAACAGCGCCCGATCGCAGATGGCGGAGGCCCTGCTCGACGAACTGTCCGGCCACACCATCTGGGCCTCCAGCGCCGGCAGCCACCCCAAGGCACTCCACCCAAGCGCCGTGCGGGTGATGGCCGAGCGCGGCATCGACATATCCGGCCGGGCCGTTAAATCCATCGATCGTTTCGTCCGAACCCGCTTCGACCACGTGATCACCCTTTGCGACCGGGTCCGGGAGGTCTGCCCCGACCTTGCCGGCCGGCCCGAGTACGCCCACTGGAGCATGCCCGATCCCGCGGCTGAGGACACCGGCTACCCGGCGTTCGAACGGACCGCCCGGGAGCTGGAAACCCGCATCGGCCATCTGATCCCCCGCCTGTCAACCGAAGGAGGCAACGCCCATGCTCGATGAAGAAACGGTCAACGTGCGCTACATGGTCGACGACGTCGCCGCCGCCATCGACTTCTACACCACCCACTTCGGGTTCACGGTGCGAACAAGCGCCGCCCCCGCGTTCGCCGACGTCACCCGCAGGAACCTACGCCTGCTGCTCAGCGGACCTCGGAGCTCGGCCGGACGGCCGATGGCCGACGGCGCCCAGCCCGGGCCCGGTGGGTGGAACCGGATCCACTTCATCACCGACGACCTGGCGGCCGATGTTGAACGCCTCCGGGCGGCAGGCGTTCAGTTCCGCAACGACGTGGTTACCGGGCCCGGAGGCTCCCAGATCCTCGCCCAGGACCCGGCGGGGAACCTGATCGAGCTGTTCCAGCCGGCGGCCAGATCCTGATGCGTCCAGAGTGCCCAAGCACCATTTCAAGGCGCAGGTCCCCACGTAATGGGGTTTCGCCCGGCACTAGGACGCCATCGAGGGACTCCTCGGGTTGCGCATAACGGACGGCTCGGCGCTTTGTGATCGGCGCCTTGATTGAGGCCTCCGTCGACTTGTCCCACAAGCGTCACACGGGCCTCTCCTCTGTGAGCCGCTCGCCGGCTCGCACCTCGAAGTCCAGCCGGTTGCCCGGTGGGGCGAGCGGACATACCCAGCGGGGGTCGTAGGAGCATGAGGGTTGGTAAGCGAAGTTGCTGTCCAGGACCAGCTTGCCGTCTAGAACCCCGAGATCGGCCCCCTTGACGGTATCGAGCAGGTAGCGGCACGCGCCGTAGGTGGTGCTGCCGCTGGTCGCATCCCGGAACGACAGGAACAGTCCGCCGCCGTAGCCGTCGAGCCAGAACACGCCCAGGCGGCCGGGGTTG
>JAJFLM010000386.1 GCA_021772655.1 Deltaproteobacteria bacterium | reverse complement strand
GTGCCCAATGCAGTTCCGCATTAGTAATATCATCAAAAATACGTCGTAAAATAGAATTCTGGCGATGCACTTCTCCTATATAATGAATGCCAACATCCCATTCATAACCCTTTCTTTTGAAGGTATGAGTAAAACCACCTGCAACATAGTGTTTTTCTAAGACCAGAACGCGCTTACCTTCTTTTGCTAATAAAGCCGCTGAAGTTAAGCCTCCTATCCCTGAACCAATGACAATAGCGTCATATTTTCCTGTAATTTTCCCTTCACGATAAACTTGACCGGCCATAAACAGCTAGTTATGGGAATTAACATGCTAAAGCAATCTTTTCAGTTATTTGTACTTTTCTTACTTTCGATCAACTTCATTTTCATCACGGCTTGTGAAGCAGGTTCTTCGGGTATTGTCAGTTATGTTTATGATGGCGACACCGTAAAAATTAACAATAAGAAAGTTCGCTTACTAGGCATTGACACCCCAGAAATGCCGTGGCCTCAAAAGAACCGCAAAGGCCAGTGCTTTGCTCAAGAAGCGAAAGATTTTTTAACGAAGCAAGTTCTGAATAAGCAAGTTAAACTCGTCTTTGACCCACTTGCTGACAAACAAGATCGTTTTGGACGTCAATTGGCCTACATTTATTTAGGAAAACGTAATCTTAACGCACAAATTATCCAGGAAGGTTATGGATTTGCTTATGTAAAATTCCCTTACAGCAAGCGTGAGCGTTTCAAACAATATCAAGCCAAGGCAAAGCGTAAGCAACGCGGTGTCTGGAAAGAATGTCGCATTCAGTGCAAGCACGGACGCTGCCGTAGTCCCGAGTTATGAAAGAAATAGTTTTAAGTCACGAAATGAAAAGTAAGCCGCAAAGAGCACCAATGTGGCCATTAGAATCATCATCAACCAGCGAATGACTAAATTAAGCCCCTCAGACTCACGATAACGAAACGCTACGACCCAGCCTAAGAAAGCCGCTACCACTGAACCAACACCACCTATCCAATAAATTTGTTCACCGGGAAGATGTCGCGGCAGGAAAAATAAAAAAGTAATAAAGAAAATCGCGGTCGTAATTGTCGGGCCAAAGATACAATTGGCAATGGTGACATTGCGATTTGTCGTAAGAATGCGTTCTTGTTTCATCTTAAAAGGCTTTTTGCTTTTTCAACCCACTCGGCAACTCAAATAATGCTGCATCTGGAGTTTTTGAGCTGACACTTTTAAGATTCATCGTAGCATCAATGAGTCCACCTGCTTTATAAGAAATATGTTTTACAGGAAAGCCCGGCATATTGTGTAAGAAATCAGTGCTGGTAATTTGAATACCTGGAACCGTTTTATTAATCATGCTTTCCATGAACTCACTCATATCTTTAACGGCTTGGAAATCGTCAGCACTCATACCCAAGACATCAAAAGGTGCCAACCAAATATCCCGGTCTTTCTTACCATTCACCATCAAAGCATATTGATCGCAGGTCCATTGCAAGCATTTCTGTTTTTTAGCAACTAGCTTTAATTCTTTTTTAGGTTGCTGTAGATTCTGAAAAAGTGGGTTATTTTTCCCCATGACTTTTTCCATAGCTGCGCGCTGGTTTGCGGGCATGTTTTTTAGTTGAGCCGCCATCATTTGTTGAGCCTGCCCCATCTTTGCCTGAATCGCCTTGAGTTGCGCTTCATTCATCTCAATGTAGCTGTTGCGCTTGGGCTGAACAAACCAAATAAGCTGCTTGTCCTTCCTGAAAATCATAATACTTTCGCCCGCCATTTCAACGCGCACACGATCTTTAGCTATCGATGCCTTATGAAGCATCGCCGTCCCATTATTATCTTTATGTTCCGTGACCATTTCTACGCCCGCCAACGCGGCCCAAGGACTAATGAGACTGATAACAAATACAAGCAGGATAATTTTTTTCATGGAAATGAGCCTACAACGAAATGAGGACAGACTCAACAGGTAAGTCGATTAAGTCGCTACCGCAGATTGGTCTTCGGCATCAACATAAATGACGGGATCAATACGACTACCACGAGGCGAACCCTCTCCGCCATGCAACTGAACGTCAAAACGATTATTTTCAGCAACCTGTAGCGACGCAATATTGGAGTCAATCGGGCTGGCAATAATCCGACGCCCTGGCAGAATTAAAGACATGCTCTGCGCTAGGTTTTCTTCGTTGGCGACAGAATAGTTAGTCGGTAATGGCGCCCCATTGGAACAAGACCACATCACAACCTGACCGTCTTCTGCAATCACTCGTGACAAAGCACCAAAATCACCATCAGCGAAATCGCTCGAATCAATATCATAACGTTCTGCTCCACGATAACCTTCACCACGCGCTTGTGGGTCTGAAGCACCTAATGACAATCTATTTCTAGAGCCATGACCTGCAAAAACGACTGTATCAATCCGGCGCCCCGTACGGCGATAGACTCGAGCCAAAGCTTGCATGGCTTCTCGATCAGTCGCTGCTTCAATATAAATAACATTCATCCGGCGATCATCGGGCTGCTGGACTAAAGTATCAAGCAATGGAAACCCCCGAGTCGCTGTAAAGGCTTCGTTATGATCCTCAACGGGAGCAATCACAACAGTCGTTGGCAATGAAGGGTCCAAACGATTCATATGGAGATTGTTAGAAGCGACTTCTAAAGCCGTGTGAATGGAATTGATGCGATTGGGCTGTTGAATACCGGCGCGTCGTAAGTAAGCCTGAAATGCCGCATAATTACTGATATTATGAGGAATTGAAATACCGCGGTCGCGTAAGGCTTGCAAAGTACCGCCGCTTTCCATGGAAGCAATCTCAGTTTCCCACATAGCCTGCTGGTCGGCTTCTGGCATTCCTGCGATTCCAGCAAGCATATGTTCACTAGAAAAAGACATCGGAGCATCTTCCGGCTCCACACTTGCTCTGGGACGAGCGGCTCTTAGTTCTTCGACAATAGGTTTTACAGCATGAGACACACTTGTTTCGGAACCACCAAGATATTCTTCCGCTGTATCTCTTGCACCTGCGAATAATCTGACTGTTCCAGTCGCTAAATTACCGGCCGTTGACCAAAGCGCATCACCCATCTGACCGAGGCTGTAAGCAGAGTCATCCTCCACGACAGGAGGCACTTCAGCATGGTCCACTCCCACAGCTGTCTCATCTAAGCGCAGAAAACTGGGGGTGCTGATACCTAATATTTCTAACAAACCGGGCATAGAACTCTTAAGTACTGCAAGGAGCGTGCCAACCCCTAGCCCATTACCCACATAACTTATTGAAATATAATGACTTTTTTAAGGCCCCTGTGTACTGACGAGCACAAAGGCTTCGATTGCAGACTAAACCCCTCAACTTGTGGCTTTTTTAGCAGTGGTTTAAAGTGCTCCGAGCATGGGAAGTTATTCAACTTATGAACTCTAATCCCCTCTCACTAGCTATTTGCGGTTACGGCGCCGCGGGGCGCGCTCGTGAAGGTGCTTGCACAGCATTGCCTGATATTCACTTGGCGGGCATCATCTCAAATCGAAGCGAGCTAGCCACACTGAATTGGCAAACTGCCTTGACGGACCCAAAACTAAATGCCATTGCGATCTCCACTGAAAACACGCGGCATGCCACACTCGTGGAGCAGGCCCTCAAAGCTGGTAAGCATGTCCTCTGTGATTACCCACTCTGTTTTACAAAACAACAAGGCCAGCACTTGTTTCAGTTAGCAGCGCAGCAACAACGAGTCTTGCATGTAGAGCACATTGGGCTTCTGAGCTCCGCACATCGTGAGGCAAAACATGAGCTGTCTACCCTCGGCACACTAAAAAGGGGCACTTATGAATTTCATGGAAATTGGAATGAGAAGTTAGCCCAGCCTCATTACTTAGGCCCAGCACAATTCTTAGCCATCTCACGTCTACTACAACTAGCGGATTGGTTTGGACCCTTTGAGCTAAGCGATAGTGAACTTCAAGTTGATGACCAGCAGCTAACGCTAGAAATGACACTAAACTTCTCACAGGGTGGCCAAATTCAATTTAGTGAACATCGTGAAGTTGGTTTAAAGCGTCACCGTCGCTTTGTTGCAGAATTATCACGAGGACCATTTGAATGGAAATCCTTCCCAAAACGTGAAGCCCTCTTTCAACAAGATCTACAGCATTTCGTACAACGCATTCATAGTGACAAAACATGCTATTATGACGAAGCTCTAATGATTCAAATCATCCGTCAACTTGAGGAAGTTTAGTCAATTCTCGCAATTCATTGCATGATGGTCCGACATAGAATAAACTGGGGCTTCTATGAAAGACCATCTTAAAAAATATATCGATCAGGGCAAAGCCCCTCATTTAAGAGGTTTGCGGATGCTTGTTGAATATTCCTATGCCTCTGATAAATTTCACAAGTTAATACGTAGTAAGGCGCCGGTTGTTTCAGTTTTTGGTTCCGCACGCTCTAAACCAGGTAGCGCACCCTATCGCCGCGCGTATGATGTAGGACATCAACTCTATGATAGTGGTTATGCCGTCGTCACCGGTGCCAGTCGCGGTGTTATGCAAGCGGCTAACAAAGGGGTGGCCGATGCTATTGTTGATTCTATGAAAGCCAAATACCCTAAAAAAACACCTGATGACATTCGAGTGACCCGCGAATACAAAACTAAACTCAAAAACCGTTCGCTGGGGCTACGAATTTCACTGCCTTTTGAAGAAGGTGAGAACCCTTGGGTGGGGACAGCTGCTACCTTTCACTACTTTATGGTAAGAAAGTATTTCTTTGCTTCGCTCTCACAGGCTTTTATCGCCTGTGAAGGCGGCTGGGGCACCCGAGATGAGCTCTTCGAGATTCTCACCTTAGTCCAAACAGGCAAGGCGCCTGTCATGCCGATTATTTATCTATCTGATGATGCGTCCCACTTACGCTATGACTTACAACATGCCGTCAGTGAGAAATTTATTGATGCAAATGATTTAAAGTTAATTGATATCGTCAAACACCCTGCTCAAGCCGTTAAACTCATTGATCACTTTTATAAGCGTTTCAAAAAGGTTGAGTATCTAAACAAAGATGTTATTCGCATCCATATACGAAACAAACGCCCCGCGATCCAAAGTCAGCTTAAAAAAATATGGCCGCGCTATCAGGGGTATTTCCAAGATTATCGCTTGAGTAGTAAACATCTCGATTTAATCGGATTTTCTGGTGGCTCTTATGGAAAAGTTCGCGAATTGATCGATAAACTCAATCGAGACACCTAGTTGATGGCTTCAAAAGGTAATATCGCAGTTCCTGCATAGCGGATAAAGTCTTGAATTTTTGGAACATCTTCTTTGACTTGAGCCAGTGCTAGCACCTCTAGTAAAACACCCAAGCGATCCATCATTAATAAAGCATTATGTGCCGCCCACTTGGCATCTAATAAATCTGGAATATGCTCACAAATCTCATTTGAAAGTTCTTCAAACCAGGCTTTGATATGATCATGAGGCAGTAAGTTTTGATACTCTTTAAGATAGGCCGTCAAACGCCCCGCAAAATCAAAACGGCCTGAATCACGTGCTATTTGGAGTGCTAACACGTTATGAGTGCCTTCCCAGGTTTCAAGCACGAGGCTATCACGATACAAACGTGGTAAAATTGAAAAGGTTTCAATGGTTCCATTGCCACCATGCAGCAAAATCGCCTCACGAGTACACTCTGTCGCCCCAATAGCTGTACGGTATTTACATAAATTAATTAAAAACCGCTGCCACATCGCCTCTTCACTATTAAAATCACCTGTAGGATTTTGATCTAGGTGTGAAAGCATTGTGAAATAGAGAGCTCTTCGGCCAGCTAATAAAGCCTCTATTTTGCGAAGCGAGGCCTGCACCATTGGAAAGGTCTGAATCTTTTCTCCAAAGCAACTCCGCTGCGACGTATAACTCTGTGCTTCTAAGCAAGCCCGAGCGGTCAGACCGAGTGAACTCGCTGCATTCATAATGCGCGACGTATTCAATACATAATTCATCAAGGTTTTAAAACCCTGTTCGACAGGCCCAATATTAAATCCAATGGCCCCATTCAAATCAATTTCAGCAGTGGGTAATTCTTTAGTACCAATTTTATTTTTTAGGCGTTTGATCTTGAGATTATTTAGTTTCCCTTCAAAAATCCGTGGCACAAAAAATACGGAGACACCTTTAGTATTCGGGGCCGCACCCTCAGGACGCGCAGCCACTAAAGTGAAGTCAGTAATAGCCGAACAAAACCATTTCTCACCGGTCAAGCGCCAACGACCGGGGCCATCGGCGACAGCAACCGTCTTCAAGGCCCCTACATCAGAGCCCATATCTTGTTCTGTAATAAACTGCGCGCCGGCGACAGGTGTCTTAGCTGACAATAATTGTGGGAGGTATTCTGCTTTTAAAAAGTCAGAACCCACCGCCTGGATAGAACGGATCAAGCCTTCTGTGCAGGCTAAAGGACATACTGTCCCGGCTTCGCCTAAATGAGCCAGTAAATACACTTTTGCGTATTGCTCAACTAAGGATTTATTGTGAAAAATGCCAGCTTCGACAACGGCGCGGCGTAACTGTTGCGTCGCATGCGGAAGCACGACAACATCAATAGGATGACCTAAACGATCATAATGTTGCAACTGTGGTCCTACGGGGTCTAAAGCAGCTGCTTCTGCCCAAGCATCCCATTGATTGGAAACTTGTTCGGCAAATGACAAGAGTTGATCTTCTAACGGTGAACGTTCTGCTGAACTGGCACACTGATCTAATAAAGCCGCAAAACTCGGGTCGGCTTGATAAAAATTATGACCGCGAACTGGGTCCATCCCTTGAAGTTCTGTCGTTGTCACTAGCGCCCCCCTTAATTTATTTTAAAGATAACTCGCCATCACTATGCGCTAGCTTCAAGTCTTGATCCAGTATTTTAGTCGCTATATAGGCAGCGACCAAGGTCTGCTCCTCGGTAGGGTTATACAGACTGTGAGCAACGGTACCGACAGCGTCACCCTTAAAATAGATCTTCGCTTGAGGCTCAATTTTTACATCAGATTTTATACTATAAATATTTAATTTATATGGAGTTTTTCCATCTCCATAAGCGCAAATTCGTTCCACCACTTCTTGCCCTGGATAACAGCCTTTATTACGAGAATAAGTATCGCTCAATCCGCTCTCTAATAAAATGCGCTCTTGATCTATTTCAACACCAAACTCTGGAACGCCCCCCGCCAGCCGCATCAGATTCACGGCCGCCTCGGCTACTTCAGGGATCTCCACGGCATTTAACTGAGCTTGTAATTCGGCGACCTCTGCCGTCGGCAACAGGAAATGAACACGTTGCACACCCCAGCGCTGATCTTGCCACATATGCCAAGTAAAGCGATCGGGGGGGATTAAAATTTGATTCTCATGAATCAGCATATCACCATGAACACCCACCGCATCACCGCATAAGCTAAGGGCTTCAGGACCGATAATCCACAGCCACGTCCACAGCGCGCTTTCATCACTTATCTCTACTTGTTGAATAAAACGCATCATCGTTAGATGCTGTTGCACCCACTCATGGCAAGCGGGGTCGGTGAGCAATAGAAAAGCCTGCTCTGATTGGCGCAACACCATAAACAAGGCCTGCACCTTGCCTTTGCGATCTAGCAAGGCCGACTGCTGTAAATGTCCAATGGACAAAGCCTTAATATCATTGGTCGTGAGGCTTTGAAGTAATTTCTCGGCATCCTGGCCACTCACCTTCAAAATACCGTGCTGCTTGGCTTGATACAAACCGGCTGCCTCACGAAGCGATTGAAGTTGTTGTGTGATGTCTAATGACACTGTCATGGCTTCCTTTTCTCGTGGAAAATTAGGCCTGGCAAGGAAATAACGAATTATGTAGGGGCCTATGGCCATACGCCCCTACTTGCAGAACGCTATCAGATTCGCTAAACAGGCCGGCATGTTCGAGACTATCCGCGTCGTCCTTATAGAACCTGAATTTGCCGGTAATATTGGCTCGGTCGCCCGCGCCATGGGTAATATGGGTTTTAAGGATTTATATATGGTGAAACCGAAACCAGCACTGGATGACCTCGACATCAAACGCATGTCAGTAGCTTCTTACCCGATTATTCAACAAGCGAAATTGACCGATAATCTCGTCGACGCCATTGCTGACTGTGAATGGGTTATCGGGTTTACCCGTCGCGTTGGCAGTGAACGACGTGAGTTTATTCCTATCCGTGACTTAGCCAGCGAAACTCAGCGTCATATTCACACCGGACATAAGGTTGCCTTTGTCTTCGGAACAGAAAAACATGGCTTTTCAACCAGTGATGCCACCCGCTGCCAACAGTTGGTACAGATTCCAACCTCTACAGAGCAACCCTCTATCAATTTAGCGCAGGCCGTACTGCTGGCACTCTATGAAATTCGTCGCGCCCATGTCGACGGTGAGGCCCCCTTTGAACATAAAGCCGCTGATGTGGCTTCGATGGAAGGGATGTATGATCATCTAGATGAGCTCTATAAAGAGGTTCGGTATTTCGACGCGCAAAATGAAGAGCGGATTCCAATGATTTTACGACGTCTGCTCAATCGAGCGCGTCCTAATCCACAGGAAGTGCGTGTGATTCGCGGCCTCTGTCGGAATGCTTTGCATGCGATCAAACATCAAAATAAAGCTTAGCCCTGATACATTATTATCAAAGCAAAAAATTAAGCGTTCCATCAGCGACCGCTCTATCAGAATATCTAATAAGCTACTGAAAATAATCATGAAATGGCTGACACCCTATTTATGATAGTCATTGCCATCGTCTTTATCCAATAATGTCACCCAATTATTTAATCTTGCTGGTCCAGCCTAGGAGGAACCATGAATTTTATATCTACTTTTAAGTACACGCTGTTGCTTGCTATCTGTTTAACATTCACTGCCTGTGGTAGTGGAACAGGCGGCAACAACGGAACTCTCAGTTGTGAATTTGACACACTAGAAGCCGCCACATTTAATATTGATGGTACCTGGTGCATTACTGATACTTCTACATCTAGTAATGATGAATGTGACGCTGAAGTTCAATTAATCGAAATAGAAATCGCTGTTTCCGGCAATACGGTTACCGCTTCAACCCCAGGAGGGACATTTACAGGGACTATTTCCGGAAATGAAATTAAATGGAGTGGCAGCTTTGGTGAAGATGGCGGTACGACAACGGTTAGTTGTGCTGAACTAAGTTTGAGTGATGCGGGTGCAAGTGCAACCGGCACATCAACCTGGAGCTTTAGTGATGATACGGGCTTTACTTGCTCAGGAACCAGCACTATTACAGCTGTTAAAACGCCCTGCAGCTAAATTTTCTTTTGTTTACGAGGTGAGAGATGAATGGCGTGGCCGTAGATACTTTCTGCGGCTTCGCCAATCGCTTCAGCAAAGGTCGGATGCGTATTGATGGTTAAGGCAACATCGTCAACCATGGCGCCCATTTCTAACAAGTGGGTTGCGATACTGATTAATTCAGAGACATGAGGACCGACCATTTCAAAACCTAGAATACGGTAAGACTCCACCTCAGAAATAATTTTAATAAAACCGTCACTCTCATGGGAGGCAACCGTACGCCCTAAGGCCGCAAAAGGGAATTGCCCCACTTGAATAGCTAAACCTCGCTCTTGTGCTTGCGTCTCGCTCAAACCAACCATGGCAACCTCTGGATCAGAAAAAATAACTGCCGGCACATAATTATCAAAGCCACTAGGCTCACCACAGATAGCTTCCGCAGCAATCTTTCCTTCAGCGCTGGCTTTATGCGCGAGCATCATACCACCGACCACATCACCAATCGCATAAATATTTTCCTGTGAACTTTGACCCTGTTCATTGACAGTAATATAACCTTGTATATCGACATCCACTTTAGCCAAATCCAATTGTAATTCTTCGGTATTAGGGCGTCGTCCTACCGCAACCAATACCTTATCCGCTTCAATGGGATCATGCTCGCCGGCCAAACTTAAATAGGAGCCATCATAGGCATTCGCCTGAGTACTCACATAAGTTGTGATACCAAGTTGCTTCAGTTTTCTACTGACTGCTTTTGCAAGATCTACTGAAATTTCTGGAAGCAAGCGTTCTTTCGCTTCGACAATAGTCACCTGACTCCCTAGCTTTGCATAAGCGGTGCCCAATTCAACGCCAATATAGCCACCACCAACAACGGCTAATTTTTTGGGGATTTCACTTAGACTTAAGGCCCCTTTTGCACCAATAATTCCCTTTGAGTCATCAAAAGGCAAAGTAGGGATTTCAATCGCCTTAGAACCTGATGCGATAATCGCTTGTTCAAATTTATAGGAACCGACGTGCTCGTCAGACTCAACCATAACACTTTGCTCAGAAGTAAAATGTGCCATTCCTTGGATCACTTCCACACCATTATCTTTACAGAGCGCGGCGATGCCTTGACTGAGTTTTTTAATAAGATTCTGCTTCCATGACTGACTTTCTGACCAATCCACAGATTTACCCGTCACATGAATCCCAAAGTCTTTGGCCGTATCTAAGCTATGATAAACCGAAGCCACATGAATCAAGGCCTTAGACGGGATACAACCCCAGTTAAGGCAAACCCCACCCAATTGAGGTAAAGCATCTATCAAAGTAACATCTTTGCCTAATTGGGCCGCTCGAATGGCGGCGACATAGCCCCCGGGGCCCCCGCCAATGACGATAAGTTCACGACCTTCTTGTATATCTCCCATAACCATCTACAGTACCTTCTCTGGCTTAGCTCCGCTAAGCACGTCATGTGCAATCATTTCTATCACTTTCATCGAGTTCCCAGAGGAAACGGCGTTTTCCCCTAGGACGCCCGCTAAAGCAGGCTGTAACCCTTCCACGCTGGAGTCGGCCGCTCTGCAGCCGACGTTCAATCGATATCTAAGAACAATAATTGAGGATCTTCAAGTCTGGATTTGACGTGATTGACGAAATAGGCACCCGTCGCACCATCAGTCACACGGTGATCAAAGGTCAGATTTAAGCTCATCACCGGGCGAATCACAACCTGGCCCTGATGGACAACTGGTTTTTCGTAGATTTTCCCGATTCCGAGGATGGCACTATCAGGGAAATTAATAATCGGTGTAAAATAACGGCCACCAATACTGCCTAGGTTGGTAATTGTAAAAGTACTGCCTTGTAAATCATTCAGTTCAATCTTACGTTCCCGTGCCTGAGTTGACAAACGTTGCAGCTCCCCAGCCAGCTCTAACAAAGAGTGGTCTTCAACATTTTTTAATACCGGAACCAGCAGACCATCAGGCGTATCCACCGCAAACCCAATATTGTAATATTTCTTGAAGATAATTTGATCGCCCACAATAGTCGCATTCAAGGCCGGGTATTGTTTCAAACCTGTTTGGACAGCACGGATGAGAAAAGGTAAATACGTCAACTTTGCGCCCTGCTCGGCGGCCTTCGGTTTCATTTCGTCACGAATCTGCATCAAGGCACTCACATCAACCTCATCAATATGAGTCACTGGTGCCGTCAAGTTGCGCGCCTGAATCATGTGACGGGCTATCTTGCGACGAATTCCCTGCAACGGTTTGGCTTCGATCTCACCCCATTTTTCAAATTGTTCAATATTCAGCCCAGTTTCTTGCGGGGTTTCAATATGAGCGGCTACGGGAATGGGGCTGGCCTGCTCAGCCAAATCAAGATCATGCGCTTCAATACGACCACCTGGGCCGGTTCCCTGAATATGTTCAAGATCCACTCCCTGTTCGCGGGCTAATCGACGAACATGAGGAGTGGCCAACGCGGGTAAATGGGTTTTGTCCGATGCCGCAATGCTTGAATCTACAGAAACGGAAGCTTCGACAGTTGGAGACTCTTCAACCACAGCCGTTTTGGTCTCAGTGCCTTCAACACCTCCATCAAAACTCATCAATACTTGACCAACTTGTAAAGTATCCCCTGCTTTAAAATGTAATGCTTCTACCGTACCGCTATAAGGGGATGGAATTTCGACAATGGCCTTATCCGTTTCTATTTCGGCAACAATCTGGTCTTCTTTAACCTCATCACCAACTTTGACATCCCACTTAACCAATTCACCCTCAGTAATCCCCTCTCCAAGGTCAGCAAATTTAAAATCTCTACTCATAATAATCCTAGTTCTATCAATGTCATCGCGAGGAGTCCATTGTGATGGGCGACGCGGCGATCTCACGAACCCACTTTATATCGTGAGATTGCTTCGTCACTGGCTTTCCGCAATGACATTATTAATAGCTAAGGACCTCCTTAGCTGCTGTTATAATCCTCTCGGGATCCGGAAGGTAATCATTCTCCAGATTAAAATAAGGGGTATGCACATCATACCCTGTCACTCTTTTGATAGGCGCCTTCAGATATAAAAACGCTCGTTCCTGAATTTGCGCACTTAACTCCGCCCCCGGACCAAAACTACGATGAGCCTCATGAACAATCATCACACGTTGAGTTTTTTTAGCCGAGGTGACTAAGGTTTGAGTATCAATAGGTGCAATTGTTCTCAAATCAATGAGCTCCACATCTACTCCTTGTTTCTCGAGTTCGGCAACGGCCTCCCGACAGTCATAAAGGCTAGCCCCCCAACTAATAAGTGTCATTTCTGCACCTTGCCGCACAATATGAGCCTTACCAATAGGAACTTCATAGGATTCATTAGGAACTTTTTCACGACTCACACGATAGAGTCGCTTCGGTTCAAAATAAATCACTGGATCCGGATCATTAATGGCTGCAATCAACAAACCCTTGGCATCATAAGCGGTCCCTGGCATCACCATTTTCAACCCTGGAGTATGCGCAAAATAAGCCTCCAGGCTTTCAGAGTGATGTTCTAAAGCGCGGATCCCTCCACCATAGGGTGCACGGCAAACCATTGGAACCGTAAAGCGTCCGCGGGTGCGCTGACGGATACGAGACATCTGCTGTTCAATTTGATGAAAGGCCTGATAGATAAAACCAGAAAACTGCATTTCACAAACAGGCTTTAAGCCCGCTAAAGCCATACCGATAGAAGTGGCTACAATACCTGATTCAGCCAAGGGTGTATCCATCACGCGATCAGACCCAAACTCCGCAATCAAACCATCAGTGGCCCGAAACACACCCCCATCAATCCCGACATCTTCACCTAAGACCACCACAGCCGGATCCTCTTTCATGGCGACGTAATGAGCTTGATTAATAGCCTCCACCATATTCTTTTTTTCTTTATTCCAATCAATAGCCATTATTATTTCTTCAAGTAATGTTTCAGTTCCGCTTGTTGTTCTTTTAAGTGTTCCGGCATGTCCGCATAGGTATATTTAAAAATATCTTCCCAAGATTGCTCCGCAACCGTTTGACTAGCCGCCTCGTATTCCGCTTTAATCAAAGCTTCGGCTTCCACTGCAATCGACTCTTTAAAGGACGCATCAATAATTTTTTGATCACAAAGATAGGTTTCAAAACGTGCGATAGGATCATTTTGCAACCAACGCTCATGTTCCGCTTCGTCTTGGTATTTTTTAGGATCATCTGCCGTCGTATGCATACGACGCCGATAAGTCACTAATTCAAGAAAACTAGGGCCCTCCCCATTACGGGCCCGATGAAAAGCCTGTTGACTAGCGGCATAAACAGCTAACAGATCATTCCCATCTACTTGAACTCCTGGCATGCCGTAAGCAATCGCTTTCTGCGCTAACGTTTCTGAAATAGATTGTTTGCGACGTGGTGTGGAAATAGCCCATTGATTATTCTGACAAATAAACACATTAGGCGTTTGATAGACTGCAGCAAAGTTAAGCCCTTCTGCAAAATCACCTTGCGAGGTAGCTCCATCGCTAAAATAAGAAACCACAATACCAGATTTCTGCTGCAGCTTTAAAGCCATACCACAGCCCGTCGCAATCGGTATTTGTGAGGCGACGGGAACAGAAATAGGAAAGGTATTATTCCCCTCAGGAATACGATTCCCTTCTTCGCAGCCCATAAAATATAATAGTAAATAACGCATGGGAATATCGCGCATCATAAAGACACCATGTTCGCGAAAGGCAGGAAACACCCAGTCTTCTGCTTTCAATAAAGCCGCACTCCCCACCTGGCAGGCTTCTTGACCTTCTACAGGGGCATAGGTTCCCATCCGGCCTTGGCGCTGTAAATTAACCGCCTTACGATCGAACTCACGAATAAGCACCATCATACGGAATAATTCTTTCATGCGTTCTGGAGATAAATCAGGTGGATCGATGTCCCTTAAATGCCCTTCTGCATCTAAGATCTGGAGGTAATCAACATCAAAAGACACTCGGGAGCTTTGCGACATGTGAGGTTCATAATGCCTGAAATGACTGCGAAAAACAATCTTTGGCCTCATCTGGCCTTAAGAGAAAATTTGCTGGCAAAAGAATGTTGCAGCGCGTTGTGGCCCAACTGACACTAAGACAACGGGGACTTCTAATTGTTTTTCAAGCTGTTGCACGTACTTCTTCGCGGTCTTTGGTAAGTCGTCAAAGTCACGGATATGGCTAATATCTTCGGTCCAGCCTTCATATTCCGTATAGACCGGACGGCACTGCTCTAAACGCGTTAAATCAGCTGGCAGCTCTTTCACTAATTGACCGCGATAACGATAAGCCGTGCACACTTTTAATTTAGGCAAACCACTCAGCACATCTAACTTAGTCAAAGCAATACCCGTCAAACCATTCGTGCGGATGGCGTGGCGTAAGACCACTAAATCAAGCCAACCACAGCGCCGTGGGCGCCCTGTCGTGGCTCCAAATTCTCCGCCATTCGTTTGCAAAGTCTGTCCGATTTTATCAATAAGCTCTGTTGGAAAAGGACCGCTACCCACTCGGGTGGTATACGCTTTAGAAATACCAATAATTTGATCAATAGTATTTGGGCCGACGCCCGTACCGGTCGCCGCATTAGCTGAAACCGTATTAGAAGATGTCACATAAGGGTACGTTCCGTGATCCACATCTAAGCTGGTCCCTTGCGCTCCTTCAAATAAAACTTGTTTGCCACGACGCAACCACTGATCCAATTGAACTGAGGTATCCGTCACATAGGGGGCTAGTTTCTTCGCCGAGCGCCTTTGCAAAGCTAACAAGCTCTCCATCTTAATAGAGGAACCTTTAAGAACTTTGCGAATGTATTCATTTTTATCCGGTAAAATAGCTTCAAGACATTTTTTAAAACGTGAGGCATTAATGAAATCCCCCATTCGGATACCCACACGACACATTTTATCTTCGTACGCGGGCCCAATCCCTCGCCCCGTTGTTCCAATCTTTTTCTCACCACGCTTAGCTTCGCGTAATTTATCAATTAACTTATGATAAGGTAGAATAACGTGGGCACGGTCACTAATTAACAGTTGTTTGTTATTTTTAAGATAACCGCGTTTTTTCAAACCATCGATTTCTTCAAGGCAAATCTCGGGATCAATGACAACACCATTGCCAATCACACATTTGACGCGACGATGGAGGATGCCCGAAGGAATAAGATGGAGTACGGTTTGTTCTTCACCCACAACTAGGGTGTGGCCGGCATTATTCCCCCCTTGAAACCGCGCGACGACATCAACCGACTCAGTAAAAAGGTCAACAATCTTGCCCTTACCCTCATCACCCCACTGCGTACCGACGACAACTATTCCGCCCATTAAAGTTCCAATTGTTTAGCTGATAAAATATTAGGTAAATCAATCAGCTGCTTTAAGAGATCCTGATCTAATTTTTTATCAACACTGTATAAAGCAATTGCCCTATCACTCTTGGCCGAGGTTCCTAATTGCATACGAGAAATATTGACGCCATTCTGACCTAATAAAGTTCCAACAGCACCAATGACTCCAGGCTTATCTTCATTTTGAATGAACAATAAGGAACCCTCAGGAATGACTTCCATGTAGAAATCATTAATTTGGACCAGGCGTGGGTGCGAGTGACCGAAAATACTCCCGGCAACACTCAACTCTTCACCCTTACGACTTAGTGTCACTTTGAGAAGACTGGTAAAATCAGCATGCGCCGTCACTTTAGATTCTACAACTTTAATACCGCGCTCTTCAGCGATAATAGGGGCATTGACATAATTAACATTCACGTCCGACAACATCGGCGCTAAAATACCCTTTAAAATAGACACGGTGATCGGCTTGACATCGACATCGGCGATATCACCACAGTATTCAATATTAACTTCCAAGGGAACGGTATCTGACAGCTGGCCTTGAATAGAACCAAGTTTCTCACCTAAGCTAAGATAGGGCCCTAATATTTTTAAGGTCTCCCCACTCACACTCGGCACATTCACCGCATTGCTAATACTACCATCTTTCAAAAATGCCGTGACTTGCTCTGCCACTTCAATGGCTACATTCAACTGAGCTTCTTCTGTGGCCGCCCCTAAATGAGGCGTCCCGATCACGCGATCTGATTGAATCAGCGGGTTACCTTCTTGTGGGGGCTCTTGTTCAAAAACATCTAATGCAGCTCCAGCCACAATGCCCTCTTGAATCGCCCAATTAAGATCTTCTTCCACAACGATCCCACCACGAGCACAGTTAACCAAAATCACGCCTGGCTTCATTTTTTGAAAAGCTTGTTTATTGATCAGTCCACGCGTCTTGTCGTTCAAGGGGGTATGAATAGTAATAAAACTTGCACGTTCATAGAGCTCATCTAAAGAAACCGGCTCAATGCCGAGCTTCTCAGCGGCTTCTGCTGTCAAGAAAGGGTCAAAGCCGATCACTTTCATATTGAGGCCTAAAGCACGATTGGCGACGATACGGCCAATATTACCCACCCCCACAATACCTAAGGTCGCACCACTCAACTGACGCCCGGTAAATTTCTTCTTATCCCAAGAACCACCTTTCAGTGAGCTAGCTGCCTGCGGGATGTGACGTGAGACGGCGAATAGCATGGCAATCGCATGCTCAGCGGTTGTAACAGCGTTCCCGGTAGGAGTGTTCATGACAATAACGCCATGTTTGCTGGCTGCCTTTAAATCAACATTATCCACCCCAATGCCGGCACGGCCGATAACTTTGAGATTGGTAGCAGCCTGGACGATTTTTTCCGTCACTGTCGTACCACTACGGATAACTAAGGCATCATATTCTGGAATAATATCGACTAATTCATCTTCAGAAAGGCCAGTCTTCACATCCACTTGAAAACCGGATTCTTGGAGAATTTTGAGTCCGACATCGGCTAATTTATCGCTAACGAGTACTTTTGACATAAGGTGCGCCATTAAACCCGAATCTCGTCTGATGTCAAGATTTGACGGGTTTAGAGGGGGCTTAAGCCTGTTTTGCCTTAAAATCGCTCATGAACTGGCACAAGGCATCCACCCCAGCAGGTTCCATCGCATTATATATAGAGGCGCGGATCCCCCCGACAGAACGGTGGCCTTTTAAGCCTGACAAACCTTGCTCAAGAGCTGCTGTAGCAAAAGCCGATTCTAACTCTTCCGAAGGTAAACGCCAGGTAACGTTCATCAATGAGCGACTCGCTTTTTCAGCATGGGCCTGATAAAAACCATCACTGCCATCAATCGCTTGATAGAGTTGATCGGCCTTGGCTTGATTCTGTTGATACATAGCATCCAAGCCACCCATCTCCTCACGCAACCATTGAGTCACCAGACTAATGATATAAACCGAAAAAACCGGCGGTGTATTGTACATCGAGGACTTATCGACGTGTACTTGATAGTTCAGCATATCTGGTAAGTTACCTGGAATGCGCTTAAGTAATTCATCTTTAATAATAACGATCGTGGCACCCGCAGGCCCAGCATTCTTCTGAGCTCCCGCATAGATCAGACCATATTTAGAAACATCAACAGGACGTGACATAAAATCAGAAGACATATCGCAGATTAATGGCACGGAACCGCTTTCTGGCTCTGTTGAAAATTCTACCCCTTGGATGGTTTCATTAGAGGTGAAATGTAAATAAGCCGCCTGTGAATCTAAATCGAGTTCGGCTTGTTTGGGAACACGCGTAAAATTGTCAGCGCTGCCATCCCAAGGCAAACGAACATCACCTAAACGTTTGGCTTCTTTAATAGCATATTCACCCCAAGAACCGGTTAAAACGTAATCTGCAGATTGCCCCGCGGCGCGCAGATTCATGGGAATCATCGCAAACTGCATGCGAGCACCACCTTGTAAAAACAAGACATGATAATCTTTAGGGATATTTAAAAGTTCACGGATGTTGGCCTCAGCGGCTTCAAAAACCGCAATAATAGGTTTGGAACGATGCGACATCTCTAAAACGGACATGCCCTGGCCCTGATAGGATAAAAATTCCTGATGAGCCTCTTTTAATACGGCAGATGGCAAAGTAGCAGGACCAGCTGAAAAATTATAGACGCGTTGACTCATGACTTCTTCCTCTTCTGTTTCTCTGTTATGGCTTTAATTTTTAGGCGCAAAGCGTTCAAACGAATAAAACCTTCGGCGTCACTCTGACGATAGACATCATCTGATTCAAAAGTAGCATATTCCTCATTAAATAAGGAATGAGGTGATTGCCTACCAAGTACCGTACAAGAGCCCTTATAAAGCCGAACTCTGACTTGACCCGTCACTGATTGTTGAGCGCTATCAATGGTTTTCTGCATCAATTCTCGCTCGGGGGCAAACCAGAAACCATTATAAATCGCGGTCGCATACTTTGGCATTTGCTGAGCCAACAACAAACGGACTTCGCGATCAACCGTTAAACTTTCCAAAGCACGTCTCGCTTCATGAATCACCGTACCGCCTGGAGTTTCATAAACACCACGGCTTTTCATCCCTGTAAAACGATCTTCCACCAAATCAATCCGACCCACACCATGTGTACCCGCCAGCTTATTTAATCTTTGTAGCAATTGTGCAGGTGTTTCAGCTTTACCATTAATAGCTGTCACATCACCTTTTTCAAAACTTAAGGTGACCTCTTGTGGTTTAGCCGGTGCTTTTTGCGGGTCTTGCGTCAGCTGAAACATATCACGTGGTGGTTCGGCCCAAGGATCCTCTAGGATGCCCCCTTCAAAACTCAGATGAAACAAATTGCGGTCCATACTGTAAGGTTTCTTTTTAGTGACCGGCACAGGAATACCATGTTTCTTAGCGTACTTAATAAGGTCTTCGCGGCCTTTATATTCCCATTCACGCCACGGCGCGATCACTTGAATATCAGGCGCCAAAGCATAAAAGGTTAATTCAAAACGAATTTGGTCATTCCCTTTACCCGTCGCACCATGACAGACGTATTTAGCTTTCTCTTGACGTGCAATGCGAACGTGCTCTTTGGCAATCAGTGGACGTGCGATCGAAGTCCCTAACATATAGCGGTCTTGATAGAGTGCATTCCCACGCAACATCGGCCACACATAGTCGCTAATAAATTCTTCGCGTAAATCAGAAATAATGGCTTTGGAGGCGCCCGTTTTCAGCGCCTTCTTTTTAATTTCTTGTAAGGGCTCTTCTTGGCCTAAATCGGCAATATAAGCGATCACTTCTACGTCATACGTATCTTTCAACCATTGAATAATAACTGAAGTATCTAAACCACCTGAATAGGCGAGTACGACTTTATCTTTTTTCTTTTTAACGGCCATCGTGACTATTTCCTTCCCAGCAAGCGTAACAAAACGGCTTTCTGTGCATGTAATCTATTCTCAGCTTGGTCCCACACTTTAGATTGAGGGCCATCCATCACTTCATCGGTAATTTCGTGGCCACGATGAGCAGGCAAACAATGCAATACTATGGCATTATCCTTAGCCGACTTTAATAATTCGCTGTTTAATTGATAGGGCTGATAAATCTCAAGGGCTTCTTTATCATCTTCTTCTCCCATACTGACCCAGGTATCTGTATTGACAACATCCGCCCCCTTAACCGCAGCAAAAGGGTCTTGGGTTAAAACAATTTTATCCGTTACAGTACTTAATTGCTTCATTAAATCTCCATCAGGTTCCTGACTTGCAGGCGTTGCAATACACAACTCAAAACCCAGTTTAGCAGCGGCCACCATCCAACTATGGGTCATGTTATTGCCATCCCCCACCCAACTAATTTTCAGCTGACTCAAATCCCCTTTATTTTCCTGGACTGTCAACAAATCTGCCAACAGCTGACAGGGATGAAACATATCAGACAAACCATTAATCACGGGAATACTCGCATGTCGCGCCATTTCTTCAGCACTGGCTTGCCCAAAGGTACGGATCATAATGGCATCCACATAACGGCTTAAAACCTTGGCCGTATCTGCGTAAGACTCACCGCGACCTAATTGGCTATTCTGTTGCTCCAAAGTTATAACCTGAGCTCCCAATTGATAAGCCGCCACCGTAAAACTAACCTTGGTGCGGGTTGAGGCTTTCTCAAAGATGAGCCCTAAGGTCTTCCCTTTTAAAGGTTCTGAATGATCTGGGTTCTGCTTAAGTTGAGCCGCTACTTCCAGCAAAGATAAAATTTCCTGTGGCTCTAAATCCCATAATGTGAGCAAGTCTTGTTTCACGAGAGTCCCTCAAAGATTTCTGTCATGCCTGCAATGGCTTCATCGACGTGTTGTTTTTGTAGTATTAATGGAGGTACAAAGCGCAGCGTCTTTTCTTGGACCGCATTAAGAATCAACCCTTTCTTAAGGCCGGCTTCGACTACAGGACCTGCTGGCATATCCAAATCAATCGCCAGCATTAAACCCAAACCTCTTGCATTGTGCAAAAAAGAAAATTTCTCTGTTAGTTTCACTAAAGCTTCCAGAAAATAAGCGCCTACTTCAGCACTATGTGTGATCAAATCATCATCTTGAATCGCTTGAAATACCGCAGAGGCTACGGAGCAAATAAACGGGTTCCCACCAAAAGTCCCACCATGGCTTCCTGGCGTAAAAGTTTCAGCAATCCCATTCTGAGCGATCATCGCGCCTACTGGAACCCCACTCCCTAAACCCTTGGCGAGGGTGAGTATATCCGGCTGGATATTTTCATGCTGGTAAGCAAACATTTTACCCGTACGTCCCATCCCCGTTTGAATCTCATCGAAAATCAATAAAATATTATGTTCATCGCAAAGCGCCCTAACTTGCTCCAAATAACCGGCCGGAGGTAAATTAATGCCCCCTTCACCTTGAATGGGCTCCAACATGATAGCGCAGGTATCTTGATTAATGGCCGCTGCCAAAGCCGCAATGTCGCCGAACTCAACCGATACAAATCCAGGCATTTGGGGGTCAAAGCCACGACGAACCTTTTCCTGACCGGTGGCGGCTATCATGGCTAAGGTACGACCATGAAAAGACCGTTGAGTCGTAATAATTTGATTCTTACTCCCACCCGAAGACTCATTACCCCACTTACGAGCTAATTTTACGGCCGCTTCATTGGCTTCCGTCCCACTATTACAGAAAAAAACTTTACCAGGAAATGACGCCTCGACAAGTTGCTGAGCTAATTGAGCTTGCGATGGGATATGATAAATATTTGTCACATGCAGCGGCTTCGATGCCGCTTGGACCATGGCATCAACCATCTTTGGATGCTGATACCCTAAAATATTAACCGCAATACCCGCTAAAAGATCTAAGTACTTATGCCCCTCCGTATCCCATAGATAGACACCATCCCCCTTGTCCCAGGCAACAGACAGTCGTTTTGCTGTCGCCATAATGTACTCTGCTGTCATCGCTTTAGTTTCCTCGAGTGTCATCGCAAGTATCCCTAAGAAATAATTGTTCCCACACCCTGGTCGGTTAATAGTTCTAACAATACGGCGTGCTGTACCCGACCATCAATGATATGCGTAGAGTGAGCTCCCGTTTCAAGAGCTTTCAAACAAGCTTTTACCTTAGGGCGCATCCCACCCTGAATAACATTCTCATCTAAGAGTGCTTGCAGCTCTGCTTTTTTGAGCTCACTTTGCAAGTGACCGGCTTGATCTAACACACCTTTGATATCGGTCAGTAAAATAAGCTTCTCGGCTTTTAAAGCACCGGCAATCGCTCCCGCCACCCAGTCCGCATTAATATTCAAGGTTTCGCCGTTCTCATCGACTCCTACGGGAGCAATAACAGGAATAAAATTTTCAGTATCTAAGGTTTCTAGCACCTCTGGATTTATTCGATGAACTTTACCCACCCGACCAAAATCAATGATTTCCGGAGGACTATTTTCTTTTTTAACTTCTTCCGTAGGAACGCGTTCGGCCATCACTAATTGACCATCTTTGCCCGACAAACCAACGGCCTTGCCGCCATGACGATTGATTAGAGAAACAATCTCTTTGTTCACTTTACCGACGAGCACCATTTCTACAACATCCATGGTTTCGTCATCTGTAATCCGGATACCCTCATGAAAGCGGCTTTCAATGCCCATACGATCTAAAACCTTGCCAATTTGAGGGCCCCCGCCATGAACAATCACAGGATTCATTCCAATATATTTCAATAAGGTGATGTCACGCGCAAAGCTTTCTTTCAGCTCATCGGTCACCATGCCATTGCCACCATATTTGACGACTAAAGTTTTACCCGCAAATTTCCGGATATACGGCAACGCCTCTATTAAAATAGACGCTCTTTGAATCAAATCTTCCATCATTGTCCCTTACAAGATATAGCGGCTTAAATCTTGATCCGCTACGACCTCTTCCAAACGCTCTCGAATATACTCGGGTGTAATCTCAATACGCTCACCTTTTTTATCAGGCGCATGATAACTAATATCTTCGAGAATATGCTCCATAATGGTATGGAGGCGTCTGGCTCCAATATTTTCAGTTCTTTCATTAACCGTCGCGGAAAAATTTGCAATTTCTGTCAATGATTCCGCAGCAAAGTGAAGCTCGATACCCTCAGTTTCTAATAAGGCCTGGTATTGCCGCGTCAGTGAGTTTTTGGGTTCTTTTAAAATAGTGAGGAAATCTTCCTGAGTCAGAGAATTTAATTCTACTCTAATCGGAAAACGACCTTGCAACTCTGGCATCAGATCTGAGGGTTTAGAAACATGGAACGCCCCTGCCGCAATAAATAAAACATGATCTGTTTTTACCATGCCGTACTTTGTGTTGACGGAAGAACCTTCAACAATCGGCAAAATATCACGCTGCACCCCTTCACGGGATACATCGGCATTTTTGCCACCAGAATCTCGAGCCGCTATTTTATCAATCTCATCTAAAAAGATGATGCCATTCTGCTCTGTCAATTCCACTGCTTTCTTCGTGACGGAATCCATATCGATTAATTTTTGAGATTCCTCAGCAATTAATTGTTCCCGTGCTTCAGCCACAGTCATTTTACGCCGTTTTTTATTTTTGGGCATCAGACTACCAAACATTTCACGCAGGTTCATACCCATCTCTTCTAAGCCCTGAGCCCCCACAACTTCTACCACCGGTGTGTTCAGCGATGTCACTTCCAGCTCTATTTGACGTTCTTCTAATTTACCGGCCTGTAACAATTCTTTCATCTTTCCCCGGGTATCATCTGTGGTTTCAGCACTTGCGTCATCAGGGGCATCGGGCACAGTAATGCCTTCGCCTGGAATAGACGTCCAAATATCTGTTGCTGGCTGAGGCCTTGGTGCGGGCACTAATAAATCGAGCAGACGATCTTCTGCCAAAGTAGTCGCACGTTGCTTAACGTTTTTCTGCTCCGCTTTCTGAACCATTTTAACAGCCAACTCAACGAGATCGCGAACCATACTTTCGACATCTTTGCCGATATAACCCACTTCAGTAAACTTCACGGCTTCCACTTTCACAAAAGGAGCATTCACCAATTTGGCTAAACGACGCGCAATCTCTGTCTTACCAACACCGGTAGGCCCAATCATCAAAATATTTTTCGGAATCACGTCATCACGCATATCGACAGATAATTGTTGGCGGCGCCAGCGATTCCGTACGGCAACAGCTACGGCCCGCTTTGCATCATCTTGACCGACAATATATTTATCTAATTCTTTGACTATTTCTTTTGGTGTCATTGACTGCATTCTTTAAAGTTCCTCAATCGTCAGATGGTCATTGGTATAAATACAAATATCAGCCGCTATTTTAAGAGCCTGCTCAACAATATCCCGTGCCGATAAATCACTACTTTGAGACAAGGCACGCGCGGCCGCTAAGGCATAAGAACCTCCTGAGCCAATTGCTGTAATCCCATCATCACTTTCAATCACATCCCCAGTCCCTGAGAGGGTTAAGACGCGCGATGTATCCGCGACAATCAACAAGGCTTCTAACCGACGTAAATACTTATCAGTACGCCAATCTTTAGTGAGCTCCACCGCAGCACGGGTTAATTGACCATTATACTCTTCTAGCTTCGCTTCAAATTTCTCAAAAAGTGTGAAGGCATCTGCTGTCGCTCCCGCAAAACCAGCGAGCACGCTTCCACCTCTTAAAGTACGCACTTTAATGGCACTCCCTTTCATCACTGTGTGCCCCAAGGTGACTTGCCCGTCACCGCCCACAGCAACCTTGCCGTCCTTTTGAACAGCTAGAATAGTAGTACCGTAAATAACTCCGTCTCGATGCTCCATAAAATCCTTATAAAACAGTAGGTTATATTAAAATAATGTTTTAAATCATCCTTTTATTCTGGAGCCACTCATCCTCAGCAGAATCCGGGCCCAGATAAGGCCGTGCACTATAATCTGAGCTCAAACAAAGGTCCAGGGCAGATTGAAACGTAGGGGCGTATGCTATACACCCTTACATCATTAGAATGAGGCTAATTAATTTAGGCCTTGGGATGAGCTTTATCATAGACTTCCATCAAGCGGTCTAATGTCACGTGAGTGTACTTCTGAGTCGTGGAAAGATTTGCGTGCCCCAACAGCTCTTGAATGCTTCTGAGGTCAGCACCGCCATTTAACATGTGCGTTGCAAAACTATGCCGTAAGGTATGAGGCGTTACCTTATGAATAATGCCGGCTTTGACACGTAACTTTTCCAGCAAACGCTCAATGCTTCGAGCACTTAGCCGCTTGCCAAACTTATTGATGAAAACAGCCTCTTCTCCTGCTGCTAATTTAGTTTGTCTGACTAAAAAATATTCTTCTAAGGCTTGCTTCGCTAAGTTGCCAAAAGGCACCATGCGCTCTTTATTACCCTTACCAATCACCCGAATGACTTGCTCACTTAAATCAAGGTCTTGTACCGACAAACTAATAAGCTCACCTACCCGCAACCCAGATGAATAAAGCAATTCAACAATCGCTCGATCGCGCCGCCCCAACCATGTCTTCGTTTCAATACTTTGAATAAGGTGAACTGTATCATCCACATCTAAAAAGATGGGGATTTTCTTTGGCAGCTTAGGGGCGCTTACTTGACGCGCAGGATCTTCTTTAAAACCATGTCGTCGGATTAAGTACTTATAGAGCGAACGTACAGCTGCAAGCTTTCTACCAATAGAACTTGCTTGATGGGATTCAAATAATTCGGCCATCCAATGACGAATGGCATCCGCACCTACTTTTTCCGGAACGAGTTTATTATTGTCTAAACAATGCGGGTATTTTTCACGAAGAAAATGCTGCCACTGCTCTAAGTCACGACCATAATTACTTACTGTATGTACTGATGCCTGCTTCTCAGTTTTCAACCAAGTTAAAAACTGTTCAACCCAATTTGCTGGTGAAACTTCAGCCATAAGTTAGCTTTTTCGCTTACGAGTTTTCTTTTTAGTCGTTTTCTTCTCAGCCAGTAATTCCAAAGCTTGTTCTAAAGTAACTTTTTCAATGTCTTGATCTTTTGGTAATGAGGCATTTGTTTTATCATGTTTGACATAAGGACCATACGGACCATCAAAGACATTTACCTCACCCCCATCTTCAGGATGCTTCCCTAATTCACGTAATGGCTTGGCTTTCGCACGGCCACGACCTTTTTTAGGTTCTGCTAGCATTTCTAAGGCACGAGGTAATTCAATCGATAAAACATCATCAGGAGCTTTGATAGAACGGAAATCTTTTCCGTCAGCACCCATATCATGAAGAATATACGGTCCAAACCGCCCAATGCTGGCTTTAACCGGACGCTTGGTTTCAGGATGCTCCCCTAAAGTGCGCGGTAATGAAATCAATCCCAAGGCCATATCGAGATCAACGTCATCAGGCTGTTTGCCCTTGGGCAATGAAACCCGTTTGGGCTTTTTATTTTCTTCAGTCACCTCACCCAATTGAACATAAGGTCCATATTGACCCACCAAAACAAAAATATTTTCTCCCGTTTCAGGGTCCACTCCAATAGATTGAGGACCCTCTTGTTTCAAACGAATAATCCGTTCCACTTCATCTTCGTTTAAATCAGCTGGGGCAATATCATTAGGAATGGTAGCACGAGTGGATTCTCCATCTTTCTCCACTTCTAAATAAGCTCCATAGCGGCCAATACGAACATGAGCGGACAAACCATCTAAATTAATTTGCCGAGATTCATCCGGTTGGATTTTACCCTCATGGATCTCAACCTGTGATGCCAAGCCATCTTTCCCAGAATAAAATGAAGCTAAATAAGGCAACCATTGGGCATCACCACTAGCAATTTCATCAAGCGTCCCCTCCATTTTAGCTGTAAAACCTAAATCAACTAAATCAGGGAAATAGTTTTCTAATAATTCTGTCACGGCAAAGGCCGTAAAAGTTGGCACCAGCGCGTTCGCTTGCCGCACCACATAACCTCGGTCAATAATCGTGCCGATAATAGAAGCATAGGTACTCGGACGGCCAATCCCTTCGGCATCCAAACGCTTAACCAGTGAGGCTTCTGTATAACGTGCCGGTGGTTGAGTTTGATGGTGGAGAGCTTCTAAATCACTACAATCTACCTGATCACCCGCCTTGAGCGATGGTAATTTAATCTCTTTATCATCCAAAGCAGCATCAGGATCATCAGAGTTCTCAACATAAGCACGAAAGAACCCTGGAAAATCGATACGCTTACCACTGGCACGGAACTCTGCTTCATCGACCGACAAAATAACACTGACGTGAGTTTGCTTGGCTTCTGCCATTTGAGTGGCAATAGTCCGTTTCCAAATCATGTCATACAAAGCTAACTCACGGCCCGATAAACCCGTATCTTTTGGATGTTTAAAGGCACTCCCTGCAGGACGAATAGCTTCATGCGCCTCTTGTGCATTCTTATTCTTACTCGCGTAAGTTCTTACCTTGTCACTTAAATAATCTTTACCGTACATCTCTTCAACGCCGGCACGTGCCGCTTCAATAGCTTGAGTGGATAAGTTAACCGAATCCGTTCTCATGTATGTGATGTAACCGTTCTCATACAAACCCTGTGCTACACGCATGGTGTCTTTAGCAGACAAGCGGAGTTTACGATTAGCTTCCTGCTGTAAGGTGGATGTAATAAATGGAGGCGCTGGATTGACTGTACTGGGTTTTTCTTCAACTTTACTGACTTCAAAAGTTTCTGAGACTAACTTTTTCTGGAGTTCCTTCGCCTCATCCTCACCCAATAAAACAACTTTTTTACCAGCAGCAATCTTACCGGTATTTTCATCAAAATCTTTACCAGTAGCTAGGCGTTTACCTTTCCAGGTGATCATTTGCGCGGTAAAAGTTAGCTTACTTTTTAAAAGTTTCGCTTTTAGATCCCAATAAGCCGCACTGACAAAGGCACGTCGCTCACGTTCACGCTGCACCAATAGACGCAACGACACAGACTGCACTCGACCGGCTGAGAGACCATAAGCAATCTTTTTCCACAACAACGGAGATAATGTATAACCCACCAAGCGATCTAAAATTCGTCGCACCTCTTGAGCCCGCACTAAGTTTTGGTCAACCTCACGGTAATTCTTCATTGCAGACTGAATAGCCTCTTTAGTAATTTCGTGAAATACCATCCGCTTCACAGGCACCTTAGGTTTCAGAACTTCTAATAAATGCCAACTAATACTCTCCCCTTCGCGGTCTTCATCGGTGGCGAGTATCAATTCGTCCGCATCGGCCAAAGCCGCTTTAAGCTCTTTGACGACCTTCTTCTTAGATTTAGGAATAATATATAGTGGGTCAAAGTTTGATTCGACATTCACCCCTAAATTAGACCAGGGTTCTTTTTTCACTTTAGCCGGAATATCACTGGCTGATTGCGGCAGATCCCGCACATGGCCCATCGAGGCAATAACTTGCGTGCCCTTCGGTAAAAAACTCTTAATAGTTTTGGCTTTCGCCGGTGACTCAACAATAACTAAGGGACCGCCCACCTGATCAACTCCTCACATATCTTTGGCCTGGCAACTGTCTAATTCGGCCAATTAATTCTAATTCAAGCAACAAAGGGCTTAATTCTGCTGCGCTTAAGGCTAATTTTTCCAGTAAATTCTCAAAATGAACTGGCTCTGAACCCAACTGACCCAATACAGGGTCATTAGTTTCCTTTTCATTACAATGACTTACATCAATATCTAGCTGACGACCTGCTTGTATTAAATTTAGGTCTTCAAGGATATCTGCCGCAGAACGTACACAGCGTGCACCATCGCGGAGCAATTGTAGAGTGCCCGCACTTTGCTCAGAATCTGCTGGGCCCGGCAAGACAAATAACTCACGGCCCTGATCGAGGGCCCAACGTGCCGTACTCAAAGTGCCACTTTTAGCCGTAGCCTCAATGATGACTACAGCACGCGAAAGTCCACTAATCAGCCGATTCCGTTCGGTAAAATACCAAGGCCGCCCTGGCGTGCCTGGAGCTAATTCAGAAAGGACTAAGTGCTCAGCCACCAGATGCTCGGCAATGTCGCGATTGCATTTTGGATAAAGTTGATCGATAGCCGTCCCCAAAACCGCAATGGTATCGCCACCCGCTTCCACCGCAGCACGGTGGACAATCCCGTCAATACCCATGGCCAAACCACTGACAATGATAATTCCAGCTGAAGCAAGATCTGTAGCTATTTGCCGCGCCATGCGAACGCCATAAGGTGTCGGCTTACGACTGCCAATCAGCGCTAATTTAGGCTCTCGCCTTAATAATTCAAGGCGCCCTCGCGTATAAAGTCGCTCAGGAAACTTATCAATACTAGTGAAAGAATCAGGAAGAAACTCTGATGCTGAATTTAAGATCATCATTGAATGTGCATCGGTACTACTCACTTAAGGCAAAATGCTTAGGCGACCTGGCTTAAAAGGTCAAGATTAGAGGCTGGGCCAATATAAATGGTGCCAAAAAGACTAACCGCTAAAAGGCGCTGGATCCATCGAAGCTTGCTCTAAATGATCAACACGTTCTTTAAGCTCTTTACCCACTTTAAAGAATGGTAATTTTTTAGGGCTGACTCGGATCGACTCACCTGTACGTGGGTTCCGTCCTGTATAGGCACCATATTCTTTAACCACAAAACTGCCAAAACCTCGAATTTCAATACGATCGCCGTCGCGTAAGGCATCGACCATCGAATCAAAAATCAGGTTTACGACGTCTTCAGCCTTTTTCTTGGTCATGCGGCCTCGATGAGCCACGATTTCAATTAACTCAGATTTATTCATATCAACCTGCCTATTTTATGGGCAACTATTTAGCTAATTAACGAATATTATTGAAAAAGTACCATTTTCTTAAGGCAAGTGCAAGAAGGCAGGACACTCCTTTTTTTCCTTGGCCTAGGCCCTACTCGCTTGCTAGAAAAGCTCGCCATGAAGCGTATTGCTATTCTCATTGTTTTTCTGGTTTTCTGTGCAAACTGTGCAGGAGCCAGCTCTCGTCCAAAAACAGCTAAAAGTGAGCCAAAAAAGCCAGCCATGGTCATAGATGATGAAGATCCCACCATCTATGAACCTGAGCTGCACCAAGAGTATCATGATAAGCGCTATGAATCGGACGAAGCCTTGAAAAAATATTACCAGTAATCACTACCCCTATCCGTGCATTTTTTGCTGGCCCTGATCTTTCTGTCAGCTTACAAGTCAAAGCCTTAGAATTTAGCCCCCGTAGCTTCCATCGAACGCATGATTTTCTTTTAGAAAATCATCAGCGGCGATGAGATCTCGCCATAGGCGAGTCAGGGATATATTTAAATAAAAAACATTACTTTCTGCCTAAATATTAGGCAGTGAGCCAAGCCCTCGTAGCTCAGTGGATAGAGCATCGGCCTCCGAAGCCGGGAGCGCAGGTTCGATTCCTGCCGAGGGCGCACTACTTCGCTAAAGCTACGAAGTGCGGGCACTGAATAAAGACCGAAGCCAATAGATGCTTAGGTGCTATATGGAGGGGGGGGGCCTGCCCTCCGAAGCTTTAGCGTAGGAAGAAGCCCTCGTAGCTCAGTGGATAGAGCACAAGATTCCTAATCTTGGTGTCGCAGGTTCGATTCCTGCCGAGGGCACATATCTTGCTATACAATTGTGGCCCTCATTAGTAATGGGCGCCTGATGATTTTGGACTATCAATAATGAATCAACGAAAAGACTTCTTGATTCTTTAACTTTTCACGGCCATTCAAAAAATCTAACTCGACTACAAACGCACACTCCACCACAGTCGCACCTGATTTCTCAATCAACTCACAAGTCGCTTCGGCGGTGCCACCTGTAGCCAACAAATCATCAACTACAACGACCCGATGATTGGGCCCCACCGCATCAATATGCATTTCAACTTTGTCAGTTCCATATTCTAAATCGTATTCAACCAGATGCGTTTTATGAGGTAATTTACCTGATTTACGTACAGGCACAAAGCCAGCATCAATGCGGTAGGCCAAGGCCCCACCAAAAATGAAACCGCGCGCGTCAATCCCAACAACAGCATCAATGCCTTTATCTCCATAACGTTTAGCAAACGCGTCTACTGTCGTCTGAAAAGCCTCAACATCCGCCAATAAGGGCGTAATATCTTTAAAAATTATCCCTGGCTTAGGGAAGTCTGGGATATCTCTAATAATAGTTTTTAATTGTGCTACTTCCATGATGAACTCTCTTTCTAAAACAGCTAACCGCCAACGCGACTTCCCTTCTTAGCCATACGAT
>JAJFLM010000385.1 GCA_021772655.1 Deltaproteobacteria bacterium | reverse complement strand
ACCAGCAGATACTCTTCTTCACGGTCACGCAGCGGAAAGCGGACGAACACCGATTTGTGAACCGAGAGTTTCCGACCGTCGGCGACTTCCATTTGGCTGTACGCGCAGCCCGCCCGGCCCGACCAAGGCATCACATCGTGTCCGCGATAGACTTTACCGCGGTCGAAACATTTCTTCAAAAACGTCCAGATCGTTTCGTTGTTCTCGGTGGAGAATGTGAAGTAACTTCCCCCCCACTCGGGACAGCCCAGTCGGCCGACCAGTTGATGTGCCGGAGCGGTGGCGGTTTTTCCTGAGGGTGTGGCGATGGTCACCGGTTCGTCGCTGCCGATGTTGCCCGCCAGCAACCGCAGCACCTCAGGGTCGTCCCAATCCATCCAATAGCCGAGGCGAACCGATTGTTCCGTCTGCCGGGCGGCGTATTGCAGCACCCGTTTTTTACAGGCATTGGAAAACGTATCGATGCCCAGTTCTTCGATACTCTCTTTGGTGGTAAATCCTAAGTCCCGTTCGACTTCAATTTCGACCCACAATCCTTGGCAATCGAAGCCGTTTTGATAGCGCAGTTCGCGACCGGTCATTGCGAAGTAGCGTTGATAGGCATCCTTATAGGTCCGCCCCCACGCATGATGCACGCCCATCGGATTGTTGGCCGTGATGGGACCGTCGAGAAAACTCCAGGGCGGCTTGCCGGTATTTTGTGCGCGCAACTTATCAAAGATACGCTCAGATTCCCAAAATTTGAGAACCTCGTGTTCTCCACGAATAAACTCGGCATCGGCCGAAACTTTTTCAAACATAACTGATCAACGTTCCTGCTTTGTTTGGTACGCCAGTAACTCGGTGAGCGGCAAGCGTCAGCTTGCCGGTTGAGAAATCTCGTCACGCACAGCGTGACCTACTGGACCGACTACACTTAAATGTCATTTTAGACATTCGTCAAATCGTCACTGAAATCGCACTGGCGGACAAGCCGACCAGTGGCACCCGAACCTGACATTTTTGATTAGACGGTCTACTACGGAATTATTAGGCCAAGTGCCGCAAGACGTTGGGGATCACTTTTGCCAAACGCTCTCCGCCTTCCCCAGCCACTTTGATAATCGCAGCAATATCGACCGGTTCCAAGGCATCGGGCAGACAAATGTCGGTCACAATCGAAAATGCCACGACGCGCAGACCGGCATGCGTCGCGACAATCACCTCCGGAACGGTCGACATTCCGACCAAATCGGCTCCCCAGGCCCGTAACATGCGATATTCGGCACGCGTTTCCAAATTTGGCCCCGGCACTGCGACAAACACACCACGATGGGAGCGAATCCCCATTTCCAGTGCCGCAGTTTGGGCCAAGCCGATCAACTGCGCATCATAGGGAGCACACATATCGGGAAACCGTGGGCCTAGGCTCTCGTCATTGGGGCCGATGAGAGGATTGACTCCCATGAAATTGATGTGGTCTTCGATCAGCACCAAGTCACCCAAATCGTAGTGCGGATTCATGCCCCCAGAGGCGTTGGTCACCAAAAGGATTTCGATGCCCAGAGCCTTCATCACCCGCACGGGAAAAGTGACCTCCTGCATCGAGTAGCCTTCATAGAAATGAAAACGGCCCTCCATGGCCACGATTGGAATTCCGGCCAATTCGCCACAAACCAGTTGTCCGGTGTGCGACTCTACGGTCGAAACCGGAAAATGCGGGATATCTTCATAGGCGAGTACAGCCTCTTCGGTGATTTGTGAGGCCAAGCCGCCCAGCCCGGTTCCTAAAATCAAACCGACACGCGGCTGCTTGGAAAATTGCGCGCGCACAGCCTCGGCTGCTTCTTGAATCTGTGCCAAAAGTCCACTCACAGAGTCCCCTTCCAGTCGTTTCGCCCCAGCAATAACAAGTGTAAGCAACGATTGTACATTCCTAGGCGGAGTGCGAAAGGGACAGGGCGGGGAGAAATGCCGTTCTTATCCCCACAGCAGATGGAGGTCGTCTTATACATGGAGCACAGCGCTGGACACTTGGGAACATTCGCAAGCGAACGGCCATAGAAATCCTAGTAGGGCTAGACTGAGCAGATGCGACCCAACTCCTCAGTCTTCCGGGATTTCGAAGTCGAGCGAATGCAGCAGATCCTGAAATTCGGGCACTTCATGCAAACCACTCAAATCGGGGTCAACCAGCATTTGATCGATGTCCCAATACCCCAATTGAATTGCCCGGCGCAGGGCGCCTAGCGCCTCATTTGTGCGTCCTAATAAGGAATAGCTGCAGGCCAGATTGTAAGCCACCTGCGGTTCTTGGGGCCTGATACGTGACAAGCGACGGTCTACTTCCAGCGCTTCTTCATGGCGTCCCTTAAGCGTCAACAATTGCCCCAACTGAATTAACACGTTTGCATAGCCTGGAGACCTCGCAGCAATGCGGCTGTAAAAATCCAGTTCGAAATCTGATTGCGAACGACCGATGATTTCGGACAGAGACATTTCTGCAGAAGTATCGTTTTGCTTCGTCGTGCTGGAATTATTCAGATTGGACATCGTGACCGACCCCAAAGAAACACATTGCCAATTTAGGCGACAAATCGCGTACTGCACAAAGTGCCGTAAGCATTCGCCGCCCCTCCCTATCGGGAATTATAGCGCAACATGTGGGCAGAGCAATAGGCCGATTCCCCCTCAAAAAAACCTGAGAAAGTCTCAAGTCTCCCGCAAAAATCGCCGAGATCGTTGACCTAACGAGGCAGCGGCTAGGGGTGAAGACTTAACCTCATTTTTGAGGTGACAAACTTCACCAGAGAGGAGAATTGCAGATTCAGGGCGCAAACTCGGAATTCCGAAAAATATGCCCTCGGGATGTGAGTGCACAACGACATCTTGCGACATTTAGAAATCGTCGTCGAGGTCATCATCGAAATCGTAGTCGTCGTCTTCCTCTTCTTCTTCTTCATCATCGTCGTCGTCTTCGTCGTCTAAGTCCTCATCTTCCTCATCCAAGTCGTCTAGATCGTCGTCTAAATCGTCGAGATCTTCTTCTTCGACCTCATCCTCGTCAAACTCATCCAGATCGTCGTCGTCGTCGAACTCGTCGTCGTCGTCACCGAACTCGTCTTCCTCCTCATCTTCTTCGTCATCTTGAAGAAAGACATCAGGCGGAAACGCTGGTTCTTGGGCTGTCAAATGGGATCTTAGAGTCTCTTCGCTTACGTCCTGTAACCAGGCCGCCAAACCAGATTCGGGGTTCGCAACTCGCATGATGTTCGTCCTCGTACGCATCCTTCTTGCATGGTCCCGGGAGGGGATACGAATTTTCGGGCTGAGTGATCAACAGCAATCGCTGAATCACTCCCTGAACAAGACCGTCCATCATCGCGTCACGTCCCATCGACGTGCGACAAATTCAGCCCTGCAATTTCGAGCCGAAAGCGACTCTATGAATGCCCTGATTATTAAAGTTCCTTG
>JAJFLM010000384.1 GCA_021772655.1 Deltaproteobacteria bacterium | reverse complement strand
CCGACCGGATTCGAACCGGCGATCTCCTCCGTGACAGGGAGGCGTGATAGGCCGACTTCACTACGAGCCCGTATTGGCCTTACATCAATTTAGACAAATGCAAGAATAGCAGTTACAGAGGTAAAACGCAACTAAACTTATACCGTGTTTGCTATACTGTGGCGGATATGTACGCCACCTTAGCTCAGTTGGTAGAGCGACACATTCGTAACGTGTAGGTCGCCGGTTCGATTCCGGCAGGTGGCTCCAAGCTCTTTTAATGCTTCGTAGGCCACGATAGAACAAAAGCGGGTTTTTATATGGGCGGGTATGGTTTAATGGCAGGATGTAGTCTTCTTCCATCCTACGTAGCCATTGCGCGAGATTAGTATAATGGCAGTACATTTGCTTCCCAAGCAAGGGGCACGAGTTCGATTCTCGTATCTCGCACCAGCAATAAGCCCAATAAACCCGCCCCATCTTAAGTCCTCACAGTAGCTCACGGCCCCCAATCAATCCAAATAACAGATGGTTTTGCCAGAAATCACATTCTGCTTCCCTGTTAGAGGACCGTCCTCTTTCTCCCTGCCACTTTTACCAGTAGACCGTAGCTGAATATTCTGGGGTTTCTTAAGGTTTATGCATTTTTACCGCTTGAAAAACCGTAGTGACAGAAGAGGTACATATATTGCGATCATGTTCCAGCTTTTTACCACCATTTCCCACCTTTTTGGAGGATTGTTGCCCCCGTTCAGCCCGTTTAGTGCAGGATTGTGATGAATACAACATTGAATGCTTCGTAGAGCAGGCTTTTACTGTGTTTGTGCCCGATCCAGATTGTTAAGAATAAATGTCTGGGCTTTTTCTGCCCACGAACGCGGGAGAGTTACTTGCGCAAGAACTGTCCCATGTCCGATAACTTTTAGGGTGCCTTTGCTGGCGCGGGCAAGATCTACTGTTACTGTTTCAATATCTTTGAGCCGCACTCTAAACTTTTTGCCATAGATACTTTTGTAAGTCAGATAATCGCCCTTGCACTTGAACCTGTAACCGAATAGTCCGAAATTTTTACTACTCATTTGAGCTCCTTTTAGATGATTTATAGAGACAGTATATAGCTATTGTAGTCATTTGACTATGGTATCAAAAGACTACAGAAACCATGCTTAGTGCATGAGTAATAGCAAGCAAGAGAAGCAGTTCTTAGACAGCCTGGCGAGAAAGATTGCTCTTGTTCGCAAATCCAAAGGCCTTAGCCAAGAGCGACTTGCAGAGGTTGCAGAGGTTGACCGAGTAGCATTAGCGAATATTGAGACAGGCCGGCGGCGTCCAACAGTCACAACTCTCTATAGGCTTGCCCGCGGTATGGAAGTCCATGTAAAGGACTTCTTTTAGCTTAAAGAGGCCACTTCTTCACTTTTAGAGCTCTTCTCAAATATGATTTTGGACTTCTCAAGAACTGTCTTTGTTAATGAAATATTGAATGCACGCATTGTTGAGTGCCATTTTTTGAGTTCAAAGAAATCTTCCCAAGTTAGCTCTATAACCAACTCAGGCTGATAAGCGTTAACCACCACGATAATCAGATACTCAAACTTCTTTTCTTTTATCGGTTTATCCGGAGTTCCGTAACCATGGAATACACCTGTAGTTTTATTTGGAAGTGTAATTGTTTTAATTGAGTACCTCTCCCCCCTGGCACTTATGGCATCAATATTTTTGGTACTAGGAGGTGCCATTTGGAGCTTAGGTAAGTTCTTGGTTCGGTTGTAGGTTTCTATCGCTAGTTGTTCGCCTCGATCACCAGTAATATTTCGTGAGCGGATTTGACCTAGCTCTTTCAGCTTATCGTGAATTGAGCCATACAGAGCCCATAGATTTTCTATGGAAAGACCGTCCAGATTATCAACTTTCATGAGGGCTGTTTTCGATTCTCTAGTCGATTGTATAGGTAAGATATGGTGCTTAATACATCGAGGCAGTCTCTATCAGTGAAGTTACCATTCGCCAAACCTTCAGTTAAGCTTGTGTGGCTTAGGGCTGGATTTTTAAAGCCAGTCATTACGCCCATCGACAAGAACTTCTGACCTTCGTCAATATTCCTTTCGCTTTCAGTAGACTTATCGGTAATGCTTATTAACTTCGCGGCATCGGCTCCAAATACTTCACCCATGAGTGCCTGCCCGTAGTCCTGTCTCCCTGTGACACGTTGGACTTCAGCTTCATAAAGCTGTACAGCTTCCCGTGCCGCTTCTAGATATTTTTGGTCGAAAAACTTTTCCTTTACAGCGGCATTATTTTTGAGGGTGTGGTTGAGATTACGCCACAATACAAAATCAGCATGTTCAGGGGCTAAGCCGTAAACAATCTCAACTATGTCCATTAGTTCATCTTCTTCAATGCTTTCGGGATCAGAAAGTTTTTTGGACAGCTTATCGATGCTCTCGACAATCAAAGGGTTGCCCTCGTTGGATTTTTTCCACTCTACAGGATCAACATGGAATTTCTCCTTGACCTTCTTTACAGCATCGTCTGCCTTAAACTTTCTCCACTCGCTGGATATAAGGGAGATTATTAATTCGAGAAACTCCTTAAGTTCAGCTAGATTCTTATCGTTCCACGCTAAGCTTGTTCTGTTCGTCGATATCACGTCCGGCACAAACTCATCGATAAAATCAATCTCAAGCCAACCCGTAAGGTACTGATAGAACCAGCTTGAACCTTGGATAGGAAATAACTCAGGAAGGTTAACCAGTTTCTTTCTTGAGAAGAGAGTTACTCCTCTCATCCCACTTCGGACAGGCTTATCGAACAAGATGATTTTGCCTTTAACATCACGCGAGAAACTGAACTGTTTTACGTCCTCTCGCAAGGATGTTTCTGGAAACTCCCAGACATACTTTGCCTCGCCTTTTTCCTGAGAATAGCGCAGTTCGTTATCAATTTTTTCAAACGGATCACCGTTCCTTTTGATGTGAACTTCAAAGCTCTCGTCAAAAATGAAATAGTTGGACAAGCTTTTTGCCAGCCCTTCTTTGTCAAAATCTGTTTTTCTATAAATGTCCGTCAGAGTAACAGTCGTCCCATTGGCTTCTCTGGTCTGTGTAACTTCATATTCTGGCTTATAGTTTCCATCTGTTGAAGCATGAATCTTGTCTAAATCCATAGTAAAGGTGACTTTTTGACCATCTCGAACTGTCTCAATTGTCCCGACTTTTGCTACACCGAAGAAGGAAAGTTTCCCTAGACCCTTTTTACCAATGGGGAGTCTTACACAAGTATCGTCGTGGGCGGAAGATCCTGCGTCTCTTTTCTTGCGTCCAACGACAAGATATTCATCCTTCACATGAGCAAAACTCATTCCGTGCCCAAAGTCCCTGACAACAATCTTTTTGTCCTCTGATGTTCCGGAGTCATGAAGCTCGATTTCAACCTTCTCAGAACAGGCGTCGTAACCATTGGCTACGAGCTCAGAAATTATTGGGGGAAGTGTGGAGTAGAGTTTTGCGCCCAAATCGTCAATAACATTTGGGTCAAAAGTCATCTCAAGACTTTCGGTATCTGGAAGGGACATAAACTAAGTATCCAACAACTGGAGGTGTTTTACCAAACTGTTGGCATGAAACTCTATAAATTTGGGTGGTAGTGCATTGCCGATCATAGTGGCAACACCCTGTTTCCCCGAAGAAAGAGAAAACCAATACTTGCGAGGAAAGGTTTGTAATAGAGCAGCTTCTCTTAGTGTGATAGCTCTGTCCTCTTGCGGATGTAAGAACCGGCCTTTTGAGGGATTACTGCAGCCGCCGGTAATGGTGGGTGAGGGTTTGTCCCAAGACATTCTACCGTATACATCCTTGAAGCCAGTTGTTCGCTTGTGGCAATCTAGCTGAAACTCTTCTCCAAGATTCGTGCGACTACCCCCATCCTTGGGGATCATTGATATTAAGCGTTTAACTTTCTCGCCTCGGTTCTCTTTAACATCATGGAGTGGATCACCGCTTTCCCCAGCTTTTGGCAGAAAACTAATAGAGCTCCTTACAGTGGACATATGGGGCTTATCCAGTTCCCTTGAAAATACCTCAATCTCTCCGAGCCTTGAGGCTAACAAAATCATCCTACGCCTCATTTGTGGAACCCCGAAATGAGTCATGTTTAATACTTTTACATCCATTTGATAACCAGCTTTTTTCAGCTGATGACTTAACTTCTCGAGCCGCTCGTCATTAGCAAGCGCTGGAACATTTTCCATCATGATTGTCTTAGGTTTAAACGCCAACGCAAATCTTAGCACCTCGTACACTAGCTCGTTACGTGGGTCATTCCTTTGACCCCTATTACGAGTACCTATTGTTGAATAGCCCTGGCATGGTGGACATCCTGCCAACAGATCGAGTTCGCCTTCATTTAGGCCAAGCTGCTTCATGAACTTAATAGGATCGACTAGTGTAATGTCTTTTTCTAGCAGCGCCGTGAGGGGATGGTTAACCCTATATGTCTCTGAGTATGTCTTGTGGTTTTCAACCGCACCAACTACATCAAAGTTGGCCTGTCTAAGGCCTTGGGACAAGCCACCAGCCCCAGAGAAGAGATCTATTGCAGTTCTTTTTTTAGTTTTAATCATTAACGCTATCCATACTTTTTATAGTATAGCCGGTTTCGGCAAAAAAGTTCCATATTTCAAAAGTTACGGACCGCCAAACTAATTTATTCGTCACTGAGTTATTGGAATCCAAATTCACATTTTTTCTATCTGTTAAGGGTCAAACCTCTGTCGCACAGCTCAAAACGCAGGGATGCAGACAGTTTTAGTAGACAGCCTTATTTCTAGGCAGTTACCTGGCTTTCCCAAACGGCCTATTTCAGGCTAGAAGGAGTCTATAGTCCTACTGCCGAGGCTCTAGGTCTTCGTTGGTTGGCAGAGTTATATATGTGCGAGCTTTTTGTTGCTCTTTCAGGTCA
>JAJFLM010000383.1 GCA_021772655.1 Deltaproteobacteria bacterium | reverse complement strand
TCGCCCAGAAAGTAGTAGGGGAAGCCCTCCGGCCCCAGGGTGCCGGGGTTTGCTGCTGTGTCGGGGGTGGCGAAGTTCGGGTCGGAGAGGGTGTTTCCCATGACTAGGCTGGCGGCCTGGCCGGGAGCGCTGCCAAGGCAGCCAAAGCGCGGGTCGCCCTTGGTCCACTGGCAGATGTCGGCCACCTCCCGGGCGAAGGGATTGGCAGGGTAAGAGGATACGAACCCATATCTGAGCAGGGCGTCGGAGGTTGGCCTTCCCAAACACATTGGCTTGTCAAGGCAGTTCCAGGAGCGGGCAGAGCCCCCAAGGGCAAAAGCGGGGTAGGTGCCGCCGTTGTCGGTTGCATATCGCTCCAGGGATATCTGGATGGAGTTGAGGTTCATCTTCACCTCCGCCTCCATAGCCTTGTCCTTTGACTTGACAAAGCCTGGCAGGGCAAGGGCCACCACCAGCCCAATGACAACGATGGCAAGGAGAAGGTCTGTTTGCGAGAAGCCCCCGCTGCGGTGCTTGGCCTTGGGTGTCACCCTCCCATCCTACGGAGCCACGCAAAGGTGCCAGATGAGGCGGGCAAGGCCTACAAGCCAACTGGTTGGTCAGACCCCGCGTTGAAGAAGACAAGCAGGCCATCGGCGAAGCCATCTGGGTTGGAGGGGTAAACCCCACCTGCAATGACCAAAGAGGCCGAGGCCTCTGCCTGGGTGACATTGGGGATGTAGTCGGGGTCGCCGTCGCCATCCACATCGGGTGTGTCGTACTTGGGTTCATGTGCAAGCAGCACCCAAGGGTCGAACCCCTCCGGCTCGCAGCGCACACCTCCGGGCACGGAGCCAAACCCCCCAGCCGGGTCGTGGGGGTCGTAGCAATGCAAGTAGTCTTTGCCCGGAGTGCGCCAAGAGCCATAGGCGCTGAGAAAGTGGTAGTAGAGGCGAGGCTCGGTGTAGTAGCCGTCGGCACAATAGGGACGTGTGGGGTCTTGGCCGCAATTCTGCTCCCGCCTCTCCTCCGAGAGCTGAGGCTCGCCGAGTGTGCGGTAGATGAAGGTGCCGGGGAGCCAATCGTTGGTGGTGGGATCGCCATCGCCCAGAAAGTAGTAGGGGAAGCCCTCCGGCCCCAGGGTGCCGGGGTTTGCTGCTGTGTCGGGGGTGGCGAAGTTGGGGTCGGAGAGAGCATTGCCCATGACCAGGGGCTCAGCCTGGCGACTGGCCTTGCCCAAGCAACCAAAGCGCGGGTCGCCTGCAGTCCACTCACAGAGTGAGGAGCCGTGGCGGAGGAAGGGGTTGGCGGGATAGGTGCCGATGTAGCCCATTCCGATTAGCGCATCAGGAATGGGCTGGCCCCCCGGGCACCCCAGGACGCCCACACAACCCCAAGAGTTGAGGGTGCCACCAAGTATGAATGCCGGGTAAGTGCCGGAGTGGTCGGTGGCGTATCGCTCCAGGGATACCTGGATGGAATGGAGGTTGCTCTTGACCTCGGCCTCCATGGCCTTGTCCTTTGAAATGGCAAACCCCGGCAGGGTGAGCGCCACCACCAGCCCAATGACCACTATGGCAACCAGCAACTCCGTTTGGGAGAACCCCCTGTTGTGGTGTTGGTGCCAGTTGGTCATCTCCTACAGCCCGACTGATTGGTCAGACCCCGCGTTGAAGAAGATAAGCAGGCCATCGGCGAAGCCATCTGGGTTTGTCGGTCCGATGCCATCCCCAGGGAATGCCGTAGAGGCAGGCTCTCTGAAAAGGACGCTGGGAATAGTGTCGCCGTCCCCATCCACATCCCCGGTCCCGAAGGTGGGATCATGCGTCAGCAGCACCCAAGGGTCGAATCCCTCCGGCTCGCAGCGCACACCACCGGTCACGGAGCCAAACCCCACGGCCGGGTCGTGGGGGTCGTAACAGTGAAGGTAATCCTTGCCGGGTGTGCGCCAGGAGCCGTAGACGGCCAAGACATAGTAGGGGTAGTGCGGGATGAAGCTTGGTTCGCAGCGCTTGCTTTCCCTGGGGTTGTCCCGGAAACACGCAAGGAACTCCGCCGTAGGCGCCTTTTCTCCCGGGGCCCTGTAGAGAAAAGCACCTGGGAGCCAGTCTCTGGTAGCGGGATCGCCATCTCCCAGGAAGTAGTAGGGAAAGCCCTCTGGCCCCAGGGTTCCGGGGTTTGCCGCTGTGTCGGGGGTGGCGAAGTTGGGGTCGGAGAGGGCGTTGCCCATGGTTGTGTTGGCGCCCTGGCCCGGAGCATCGCTTAGGCAGCCAAAGCGGGGGTCGCCCTTTGTCCAGGCACACATGTTGCCCACCTCGCGCACGAAAGGGTTGTGGGGGTAGGTGTCCAAGTATCCGGTTGCCAAGAGGGCGTCCGGCACTGGCTTGCCAAGCGAGCAGGTGGGGTCGCCCGAGCAGGCCCAGGCGCCCAGTGAGCCCCCAAGTATGAAGGCGGGGTAGTGGCCGCCGTTGTCGGTGGCGTACCGCTCCAGAGCCACCTGAATGGCGTGGAGGTTGCTTTTGAC
>JAJFLM010000382.1 GCA_021772655.1 Deltaproteobacteria bacterium | reverse complement strand
TCCACTTCGAACACTGCCCATGATGATCATTTAATCTATTGATTCAAATGAGTTATTTAGAATTACATCTATAGTTATAGCCCCAATTCAGTGTCTGCCCATCAGCACCTGTCGCGGTGCAATCAAATCTATAATCTCGGCCATCTTCTACCTCACCGCGCCACTCAAACACGACTTCTTTTTGAGTAAAGCTTTCATCATTGGTGACATTCAACAAAGAACCCGTCGTTGGTCTATTACAACCACTAGAACAACTACAGCTCACGCTCGTGATCCCGGTCCCCTCCGCGAGCCAATGAGTTTTCATCCCGTGATGATCCCAGTCATCAAATACGCTATCAGTATGGTAGTGACAGGCATAGTTTTGGTAGGCTGTTCCCTTATGAAAGGCTACGCTAAACGTCGGCTTAGGTGGAAATTTAATAGTATAATCACCACTACCACTAAAATTAGCCTTCCATTTATCAGTGCCCGTGGAAATCATTTTCACCGGTTCCCAATTACTCTTACCAGTACGCATGACTTGCAAGCGAAATTTATAGCAATCAAAGCCCCATTTATCAAAACTAGAGATCCCATCACGCTCAGGATCAAAGGACACAGGCTGAGCTAATTCTTCACACTTTTGACTGTTCCCATCAACGCTACCATAAGGTACAACACGCCACTTCTTGAAAGGAACGATACCAGACTTACTACCTTTAATACTCATCTTAAAACTTAGCCGCTTATTCGTACGCGTTAAAGCAATATCAATCGGCCAATCTTTAATTTTTCCATAACTACAGGTGTAATCAATAGGTGTTCCAATAAAATCTTTACCTTTAATAATAAACTTAGGGTGATCACCTTTATAGGTGCACACCGAGTTACAGTCATAATCGCCTTCTGCAATTTTTGTGCAGGTGTTAGCACCCGAAGCTTCGCAATCTTCGCGCGAAATACCCACTTCTTTGACGCCTTTAAGATTGGCTTCAAAATGTGCTAAATAAGGGCCAAAAATCTCATCTTTAGCCGCTCCATCACAGACTTCGAGTAAATTGGGCTGCATATATTCTTCATCTTGGTTGCCCGAGAGAAAAATTTTATCATTGTTACCAAAACCACCAGCGACAAACTTCACCTTAAACTGACCGGCTTTAGGCTCAACATAATAATCACCCTTCATGTCATGCTTGTTAAAAGCAAAAACATAAATTGTTTTATTGTTACCAAAGCGTGTCCGCAAACTTTTTTGAACATCTTCATTGGCACAAATACCACTCATATTTCCTGAAGGGGCAATGGTGCAGTCAGCATTTTTTGAGATTAGCTTAGCCGTCGTATTGACAACGCCCTTATTCAACTGAAAATTCTGTTCATTGAGATTAACTTGTCCACCACTCCATTTCTGGGCATGGGTGGTCTCAGGCTTATTTGTTAAGGTTTGACTTCCACTTGGGTTGGTAGGCGCGTTACTTTTAAGCTTATCTGTACTCGTTGTTGCAATAAAGAAACTCTTCGCATCCTGAAAATCATAAGAGTACTTCAACTGAGCGTCTTCTACGCTAAGTTTGGCAAGATCGTGATTTGTCACCTTCGGCTTAAGAATCGTAAATTTAAGCTGCTGCGCATTTCTTAAAAATTCCTCGTCATCCTTTTTCACATAGTATTCAAAATGGACGTCACCCGTCATTTCAAAGGTGATGGTTCCACTTAAAGAATCCGTACAAACAATTTCGGTTTGCATCGCTGGGGCATCACTGCCACCATCTACAAATTCATTTGTGAATAAATCATACAGCTTAACCGTACCTACATTAAAGTCTTGATTAGCAGTAGTACCTGACTTTCCAATTATTTTATAACTCGTATTTGACTGGGTATTTAAACCAATGCCTTTTTTGGCAGTCAACTCAACCCCTTTGAAATCAAGGTTATATTTATTAGGATTGATTCCCTTACCACCGTTAGCTTGAGGAGCCTGCACAGTATCTTGATAACTCGGGCCACTCGTTTTGGGCTTAGTAAAACAAAACTTATCAAAGAAACTGTCGGCTTCATAAACGACTTTAATCTTATTGGGATCCTTATAATCGTTCTCTGGTGTTAAAATAACCCCTTTGATCTCAGGCTTAGCCTCATTGGCTATATCCACAGACAGTGTAAAATTATCTTCAATATTTTGCACCGGAACTTCACGGTTTATTTGATAAACCACTTCACCATTGTTCACGGCTTTAAGAATAAAATTATTGCTTTGACTGACTTCAACTTGACGCGTCCCTACTTGAGCTTGTGTTCCCGTTTTTTCTACTGTCCAACCAGGGCCTTCAATAATTAATTTATCTGGCACTGAAGGACCTAGGTTCCAGCTTAATTCAACCACCTTAGGAGCATTGTCATCCTTACCTTTATAAACCACCGGTTCATTCGCAAAAAATTGAGTCGCAGAATAATCTAAGGGTTCTTCTACCACCGGAGCGGGTTCTTCCACTTCTTCAGGAGTTTCTGCGGCATTGTCTTGATTATTATCTTCAGGAGTTTCGGTGTCACCTAAAGCGCTGGAGGGTGTCGTGTTATTTGCAGTCCCTGTAGTTATTTTAAAGGCAATTTTTTCTTTATGCCCGTCTTCATTGCTCACCTGAATAAAGACATCTCCCGGACTCACTTCCACTGGGATAATAATAGCCACTTCATTCAGCTCAACATCCTCAGCGGCTTCATTTGAGAGATTTTTAGCTTCGAGAGTTTCTTCGGCATAGGGTGCGGCATGTTCACCAACGGTGACCTGATCTAGATTGGGTCGAAAACCCGCGCCTATCAAACGAACGACGGATCCGGCAGGTGCCTCAGCCGGCTCAACTTGCTTGATGACAATATCACCCTCTACTTGACAGGCTGTAAAAATAAGCATGACCCAACCGCTTAATAGATAGGTTTTAAAATTTTTGACGCGACGCATTATACTCTCCTCTTTAATGTAAGAATGACTGAGTATCTTCAGAGTGTATCAGAAAAATAAGGATACTTCAGTCAAAGGCAAAAATAGTGCCAAAATAATCTTTCATCCTTGTTATCGGCCGTTTTGGAGCCTTGAGTTGCTCTAAGCGGCTGATAAATTTAGTAAATGTTTACTCGAGTGAACAGCGCTATTCTCTAGAACTCGCCGTGGCCGTTTTATAGGGTTCCACACTGATTCAAATAGGTACTTGACCCGCATAAGTTATGATGGTGTGCCCCAAGCTCACTCTCCCATGACAAAACTAAAGCAAATAAAATGCCAAAATTAAATATAGAGTACATTCAGTAGAAATAAGACTCTGAAGCGGGAATTGCTAAGACCAAGACTCAGGCAGAACTAGACCTGCTGGAGCAAGTTACGGCGGACAAATTCTTCGAGTTCACCATCTAAAACGGCATCAGCATTCCCCTGCTCGTAGTCTGTACGATGGTCTTTAACCATGCGGTAGGGGTGCAATACATAGGATCTAATCTGCGAACCCCAGGCATTTTCTTGCTTCTCAGCCTCGACTTTATCGCGAGCCTCACGCTGCTTCTTTTGCTCCAACTCATAAAGCTTCGCCTTGAGTAGTTTCATGGCCATATCTTTGTTTTGATGCTGAGAACGTTGATTCTGACACGCCACGACAATTCCTGTTGGTTCGTGGGTAATTATGACAGCCGAGTCTGTGTTATTGACATGCTGGCCGCCAGCACCACTGGATCTAAAGGTATCAATCCTTAAGTCTACAGGGTTAATCTCAACCTCAATACTGTCCTCGATATCAGGAAAAACGAAGACTGACGCAAAGGAGGTATGGCGTCGTTTACTGGAATCAAAAGGTGAAATGCGTACCAGACGATGCACACCCATTTCACCTTTTAGATAACCATAAGCATGTTGGCCATTGACTGTTAAGGTGACGGAACGAAACCCCGCCTGGTCCCCTGCCGTAAAATCAATCACCTGATGCGTGAAACCCATCCGTTCACAATACCGCCGGAACATGCGCAATAACATTTCTGCCCAATCACATGATTCTGTACCACCCGCACCGGCATTGATTTGTAAAATAGCATCGCTATCGTCATGGGGACCTGAAAGCATGCGTTGGAATTCTAAATCGGCAATGGCTTGTTCGGTTTGTGATAATTGTTGCTCGGCCTCGCCAAGTAAAGCCTCATCCTCAACCTCAGCCAGCAATTCTAAAGTAGCGGCCACATCATCAAGGCTCTGTTGAATATTTTGGTGACAGTCCAACTCAGCTGTTAAATTGTTTTGTTCTTGAGAAATTCGGCTCGCGTCTTGGGCGTCATTCCAGAAGTCAGGTTGTGCTGACAACCCAACGATCTCTTCTACACGATGTTGTTTTTTTTCGAGGTCAAAGCGACCCCCTTAAGGCTTTGTACTGGGTACGGACTGCCTCAAGTCGTTCAGCTATTTCATTTCGTGTCATCATGTTACTTCCTCTTCAACCGCATCTTTTTGACGGAAAAAAGTTGTGATGGCAAGTAGCAAGACAAAACCAAGTATCCAAAGCATATCACCATAGCGAGTATAAATACTTAGTTTACCAAACAATGGCACTTCAGCCACTAAAGCGGCTGCTTTAAAAGGTACAAGCTGCTTGGCAATACGACCATCGGGATGAATAACAGCCGTCACACCTGTATTAGTACTACGAACCATACTACGACGATTTTCAATGGCTCGGATTCGAGAAAAATTAAGATGCTGCCACTGGGCCGAAGAATCAGCATACCAAGCATCATTAGTTAAATTGGTCAGTAAACGCGCGCCCGAGCGAGTAATCTCTCGGCTGATTCCGGGAAACAAATCTTCATAACAAATGGTCACACCATAGGGCACTTCCGCGACTTGCATCAAACGATGTTCGGTGCCCGCTTCAAAATCACCAATGGCCGGAACTATCTTATCCATCCAGCTGACTACATTCCGAAAAGGAACATACTCACCTAAGGGCACTAAATGAGTTTTATAATCTCTCGCTTTAATCTGACCTTGTTCTAAATAGAGCGCGCTGTTTTTAAGCACATGACCCCGAGTGCCAGGCCACACAGTAACTGCTCCTATGAGTAAAGGCGTACTGATAGGAGTCAATTCTTCGAGCTTAGTCAATCGGCCCGGTAAAGCATCCGGATAAGCTGACTCAGGCCAAATGATTAACTCCGCTTGTTGATCTACCGCCTGCTGCGTCAACTGTTTTAAGCGACTAACCGCTTCATTGGCCCGAGCAGGGTCCCACTTCAATTCCTGCGCTACGTTTGGCTGGATCAAAGCAATTTTCAGTGATTTATGCAGGGCAAGCTTTGCTGTTACCTGTTCCAGACGAAGCTGACCATAAGCCAACACGCCCAAAACTAATACAAGTAAACTGCACACAGCCATCTTCATAAAACGTGGCTTTAAACCCACCTTCAAAAGAGTACTCAATACGAGGTTAGCGTAAACAATCAAAGCCCCTAAGCCATAGACTCCCAGTAAATCACAGCTCTGGATCAGATAAAGGTATTCAGATTGAGTATAGGTTAACTGCGACCAAGGGTAGCCGCCAAAAGGACCATAGGTTCTCGCCCATTCATAAAGCGCCCAAACAAAGGGCAATAATACCAGCAGTGAAATACGCGCCTTATGACTCAGCTGATAAGCCAAGGCGACAAATAAACCTTGCATCAAGCCGAGAATACTTGCCATCGCAAGTACACCCGCAATACTGCTCACTACCGGCAAACCACCATAGCGATGCATGGCGTAAAAAATCCAATACGAAGTAGCCGCATTATAAACTAAGCCATGAATAAAATTATACCAGAGAACTTGACGCCAAGTGGCACCCTGACAAATCCAAAAAAGCGGTACTAAAGCAAACCAAGCCAACCAACCTAAATTTGGAAAATAAACCCCTTCGACAACGGTCGGGAAAGCCAGACTGACTAACAAACCACTAACGATACTAGTAAAGAGAGCTTTCATGATTAAATCGACTGCGTTAGCTGTAGTAACTCCTGCTCTTTTGCCTGCATTACTTGTTTTTCATCCGGCTCAGCATGGTCATAACCAAGCAAATGTAAAAAACCATGAATCATTAAAAACCGAATCTCGTTCCACAGACTTTGCTTATGCTCTTTGGCTTGTTTCTTGGCAGTGGGAATAGAAATGACAATAGCGCCTAAAATCTCATCATCTTCCATGGGAAAAGCAATCACATCGGTGGGACGATCTTCACCAAAATACTGTCGATAATAAGTCTGAATCCCCTCATCATCTAAAAATAGTAATTCAACGCTTTTAACGCCGGTGGCTAATGTCGCGCAAAGTTGGGCGAGAACTTTCCTCAGTCGTTGCTGAGGCGGTACCCTGAGTTGACTCTGGTTCAGAATGCTGATCTGCTGCGGCATGAATCCCCTTGCGTTTGGCCTTATCACTTTCCGGCATCTCAGGATATTCAATCCTCTTATGATATATACCGGTAAGGATACTCGTAAAACTGTCCCCGATATCGTGAATATCTTTTAATGTAAGCTCACAATCATCTAACTGACCGTCTGTAAAGTTCATATTAATAATTTTTTCAACCAAAGCTCTAATTTTAGTCGGCGATTTATCCTTCATGGCACGCGTAGCGGCTTCTACCCCATCCGCTAATAAAATAACCCCGGCTTCGCGCGATTGAGGACGCGGCCCTGGATAACGGTATTCTTTTTCGTCGACAGTTCCCGTATTCTCATCTTCTTGTTCCTTAGCTTTGGAATAAAAATAATGGATGAGTTTGGTTCCTTGGTGCTGTGGGATAATACCGATAAT